>JBMNPN010000004.1:0-59010 GCA_050943615.1 Coriobacteriales bacterium | reverse complement strand
GCGTCCTTGCGAGGACTGTTTGAGCGCACGAAGTGCGCGAGTTCCGCAGCGGCGGGCGGGACCCTCCCGAGCGGGAGCGGAGCGCTGAGCACATCCGCATCCCCGCCGCCCCTCGGGGGGCTTGCGAGCCCCTACACGCTCATCGCGCGCTCGAGTTTGGAACGGGTTTGCGGCTCGAGATAGCCCGTCTTCTGGATTTTTGCAGCGAGGCGGTGGAAGGCCTGCTCGTCTCCGTCCTTGAACTCGAGCTCCATCTCCTGGAATGTGCACGAGCGTCCTTCGTGATACATCGTGCCGCGGTCGACGGAGAGCTCGGCTTTGAAGGTGGAGGAGCCTTTGGATTCGAGCCGGAACACGTCGCGTGAGAACTCGATGTGGCATTCCTCGATGAGGTCTGCCGTTTCGAGCTTCTCGAGCACGTCGAGCGGTGCCTCGGTCGACTTGAGCCGTGCTATTCCCTCGGCGATATCCGGCGCTTCGACTTCAAACTCATGGCGAAGCGCGTAGCCGCCCTGGTTTTCAACGGGGAGCTTGAGGCAGCACACGGTGCGCTCGTTTTCTGCCCGCATGCGCAGGGCTCCCTTCAGGCTTTTGATCAGACCGCCTTTCGTATCGAAGTAATGCGAGCGCATCTGGATTTCGCCCCGCCCCTTCACGAGCGGGCCGAGAAGCTCCGCGATTGCGAGTGTGCGCTTGGGGTCGGCGTTTTCTGAAAGCGCCCACTTGTATTCGAGTTCCATCTAACGTCCCTTTCCCACGGCAGCCCGAGCTGCTGCGATGCCGCTTGCCCAGGCCCAATGGAGGTTGAAGCCGCCGCATCTACCATCGACATCCAGGCACTCTCCTGCCGCATAGACGCCGGGAACGACGAGCGACTCAAGCGCTGTTGGGTCGAACTGGTCCAGCTTCGCACCGCCACGTGTGACCTGTGCGTGCTTGGCATCGCCTATGCCCTTGACCTGCAGGCGAAAGTCCACGCACGCGTGCGCGAGGTCGTCGAGCCGGTTCGCATCGACCTGGTCGCGCGGCTTCAGGCCCGCGTAGGCGATGAGCGCATCGTTGATGCGGGAATGAAACATGCCGCGCAGCAGGTCGCCGTAGCTGAAAGGCTTGCCCTCGATGCCCAAGCGCTCCACGCGCCCCTCGAGATGGTGCACGGCCTCGACCTCGTCGGTTGCCGGGTGCAGGTGAAGCGAGAGGTAGTCGCCGGGCTCGACATAGCGGGAGAGGTCGAAGATGACGATGCCCGAAAGGCCGTAGTCGCGAAAGAGCACCTCGCCCGACTCGCTTGCAAAGGGCTTGTTCACCTCGCGGTTCTGGGTTACGGCCCCCGATGCTCGAAGGCGGTCCCCGCCATGATAGGCGCTCACGCGAGCGCGGGCGCGCACGCCCGAAAGCCCTCTAATCGGACCTGTGTCCGTGGCAAGCGAGCAAAGTACTGGCTGAAACGGCACAAGCTCATGGCCGCAGGTCTCGAGAAGTCTGCTTCCCCCACCTGATGCGATGATGACGGCATCTGCGAGCACGCGTTCTCCTGCCTCTGAGACAACGGCAGCGTCCTCGCCTTCTTTCTCGATTCCCCGCGCCCTGAACCTGCAGACGATCTCGACTCCCAAGCGCAGGCAGGCGTTGTAGAGCACGTCAGTGACCGTCGTGGCGGAGTTCGAGAGCGGATAGACCTTGCCGCCGTCCTCCTCGCGCACGCAAAGTCCCAGGTTCCTGAAGAAGTCCTTGATCTGCGCATATCCGAGTCTGGACAGCACCGGCGCCACGAAATCGGGCGCGTTGTAGGCGTTCGGCCCAACGCGCGTGTTGGTGAGGTTGCAGCGCCCATTGCCCGTGACGAGAATCGACTTGCCGACGCGCTTTCTCTCCTCGAGCACGCTGACCTGGGCGCCTTCACGCGCCGCGGCGACAGCAGCGGCAAGCCCTGCCGCTCCTCCGCCGACGATGACCACCCGTTTAGACCCCATCGCGACCACATCTCCATAGTCCGTCTGAACATGCCATTGTCACGTTTAGCAACTTTTGGCCCGATAATGAAGTAGCCGCGCGTAAAATCTGCGACTTTCTTTCGGTTTGGCACTTTTTTGACCTCCCCCAGAGCGCTTGCGCGCTGAGATTCGAGCCAAAAGTTGCTAAACCTGACATCAGGGCGCGCAACACGCATCGTTGCGCGCCCGATTCGATCCTTCCACTCTCCCTGCAAGCCCTCATCTCGAACGCCAGATATTCTCCGGCGCAGTTTCCCGCGGCAGCCTTATGCCGGTACGGGCTCGTTTTTCTTGGCCTGCTCCGCCTCGCGCTGCTCCTTTTGGTTGGAGAAGGCAACCGCAATCATGAGCTTGATGCGGTTGAGCTGGTTGACCTCGGAGGCGCCGGGGTCGTAGTCGACGGCGACGATGTTGGACTGCGGGTAGCGGCGACGCATCTCCTTGATGACCGCCTTGCCGACCACGTGGTTGGGCAGGCAGGCAAAGGGCTGCGTGCACACGATGTTGGGCGCGCCTTCGTTGACGAGCTCGACCATCTCGCCGGTGAGCAGCCAGCCCTCGCCCATCGTGTTGCCGAGGTCGATGATCTCGCTTGCGCCCTTGGCAATCTCCTCGATCGTCTCGAACGGCTCGAAACGCTCCGATTTGGCAAGCGCCTTCCTGATGGGATCGCGCAGCTTCTCGAGCGCGCGGACCACGCCCACGGCGGTCACGTACTTCTTGAGGCTCGGTGTGAGCTCCTTGTGGCGAAACGCCGGGTTCAGAATCGCAAAGAGGAAGAAGTCGACCAGCCCGGGGACGACCGCCTCGCAGCCCTCGGCCTCGATGGTCTTCACGATCTGGTTGTTGGCCGTCGGGTGGAACTTGACCAGGATCTCGCCGACCACGCCCACGCGCGGCTTGCTGCCGAAGTCCACGCAGGGCAGCTCGTCGAAGTCCTTGACGATGGCGGCGTAGACCTTGTTCGCGTCGCGCAACGACATCTCGCAGACGTTTTCCTTGGTGTAGTCCATCCACTTGCGGAACAGCTTGTCGGCGCTGCCGGGCTCGGCCTCGTACGGGCGCACGCGGTACAGGCACATCATGAGCAGGTCGCCGATGAGCAGGGCGGGGATGGCCGTCTTGAGCATGGCTGGCGTCACCTCGAAGCCGGAGTTCTTCTCACCAGTGTCGTTGAAGGCGATGCTGATGACCGGGACCTGGTCGAGACCCGCCTCGTGCAGCCCCTTTCGGATCAGGCTGATGTAGTTGGTCGCACGGCATCCGCCGCCGGTCTGCGTGATGACGAAGGCGGTCTTGTCCATATCGTAGCGCCCGGACGTCGCCGCCTCCATGATCTGGCCGGTGACCAGGATTGAGGGATAGCAGATGTCGTTGTTGACGTACTTGAGGCCCGCGTCCACGGCGCTCGGGTCGACCGAGGGCAGAAGCTCGAGGTTATAGCCGTAGTGGTGGAAGATCGGCACGAGCAGCTCGAAATGGATCGGCGACATCTGCGGCGCCAGAATCGTGTAGCCCGCATCGCGCATCTCCTCGGTGAACTCCACGCGCGGAAACTCCGTGGAGGCGGCCACGCGGTTCGGCTCGAACTCGAAGGTCGGCGCATCGGTGCACTCCTTGCAACCCTCCTCGAGGATCTCCTTCATCGCCGCCTGCTCGCCCTGCGGCTTCCCGTCGGACTTCTGCTTGAGGGCGGCCAGAAGCGAGCGGATGCGGATGCGCGCGGCGCCGAGGTTGCTGACCTCGTCGATCTTCAGAACCGTGTAGACCTTGCCCGAGCCCTCGATGATCTCCTGCACCTCGTCGGTGGTAAGGGCGTCGAGGCCGCAGCCAAAGGAGTTGAGCTGCACCAGGTCGAGGTCGGTGCGCTCGGTCACGACCTTGGCGGCGTTGTAGAGACGCGTGTGGAACATCCACTGGTCGTAGACGCGCAGGTTGCGCTCGAGCTTGCCGAGGTGCGCCACCGAGTCCTCGGTGAGCACGGCCAGCCCGTAGCTCGTGATGAGCTCGGGGATGGCGTGGTTGATCTCGTTGTCGATGTGGTAGGGACGCCCCGCGAGCACGATGCCGTGAGCATGGTGCTCCTCGATCCAGGCGATGGTCTCTTCGCCCTTAGCGCGCATCGTGTTCTTGAAGTCGAGGTCGGCCTGCCAGGCACGGTCCACGGCAGCGTTGATCTCTTTACGCGTCGGCACCGGCTTGCCCTTACCGCGGCGTTCCTTGCTCAGATGCTCGTAGAGGCGCTTCTTGAGCGCTTCCTTGTCGTCATAGGGAATGAACGGGTTCAAGAAGTCGGTATCCGAATTCTGGAGCTCGTCGATGTTGAGCTTGAGCGCCTCGGAGTAGCTCATGACCATCGGGCAGTTGTAGTGGTTGTTCGCGCCCTTGTCCTCCTGGCGCTCCCAGCGGATGCAGGGCATCCAGATGAAGTCGGGGTGCTCGTCGAGCAGCTGCATGATGTGGCCGTGGCTGAGCTTTGCCGGATAGCAGGCGTTCTCCGAGGGCATCGACTCGATGCCCGCTTGGAAGGTCGCCTTGGTGGACGGGTCGGAGAGGATCACGCGGTACCCAAGCGTCGTGAAGAACGTGTGCCAGAACGGGTAGTTCTCGTACATGTTGAGCGCGCGCGGGATGCCCACCGTGCCGTACTTGGCCGCCTCCGGGGAAAGCGACTCGCGGTTGAAGAGCAGGTCGTTCTTGAACTCGAAGAGGTTCGGGACCTTGGCCTTGTCCTTTTTCACGCCGGCACCGCGCTCGCAGCGGTTGCCCGTGATGAAGCGACGACGCTTGCCCGTCTCGGGGTCGCTGCCGAAGTCGTTGATCGTGAGCAGGCAGTTGTTCTCGCAGCGCCCGCAGCGCACGGTGGTGTGCTTGATCTCGAGCGCATCGATTTCGGCGGTGGTGAGGAGCGTCGAGGGGGCATCGGTTGCCCTATCGCGCGCCAGAAGCGCCGCGCCCCAGGCGCCCATGTTGCCGGCGATGTCGGGGCGTATCGCATCGTGGCCGGCCAGAAGCTCGAAGGCACGCAGGACCGCATCGTTCAGAAACGTGCCGCCCTGAACGACCGCGTGGGCCCCCAGCTCGCTTGCGTCGCGCAGCTTGATGACCTTGAAGAGCGCGTTCTTGATGACGGAGTAGCTCAGACCAGCGCTGATGTCGGCGACGCTCGCGCCCTCCTTTTGCGCCTGCTTGACGCGGGAGTTCATGAAGACGGTGCAGCGGCTTCCCAAGTCGACGGGCGCCTCGGCCTTGAGCGCCTCGGCGGCAAACTCCTCGACCGAAAGTCCCAGCGAGGTAGCGAAGGCCTCGATGAAGGAGCCGCACCCGGCAGAACAGGCCTCGTTGAGCATGATGTGCTCGATGACGCCGTCCTTGACACGCATGCACTTCATGTCCTGCCCGCCGATGTCGAGGATGAAGTCGACGTTGGGCTCGAGCTCGCGCGCGCCGCGCAGGTGCGCCACGGTCTCGATCTCCCCGCTGTCGGCCTGGATGGCCTCGAGGAGCAACGCCTCGCCGTAGCCGGTCACCGTGCAGTGGGCAATCTCGACGAGCGGCTTGCCGTCGACGTCCTTGGGAACCTTTTCCTCGAGTTCGCCGAGCATGCGGCGCGTCGTACCGAGCACGTCGCCTTTGTTGTTTGCATAGAAGCTGTAGAGAATCTGGCCGTCATCGCCGACGAGCACGGACTTGAGCGTGGTCGAGCCGGCATCGATGCCAAGGTAGGCACGCCCGCTGTAGGAAGCGAGGTCGGCCTTGGGCACCGTTGCCTGAGCATGGCGCTCCTTGAACAGCTTGTACTCGTTCTCGTTGGCGAACAGCGGGTCGAGGCGCTCGACCTCGGAGCCCTGGATACTGCCGAGTCCCTTGATGCGCTCCTTGAGCTCGCCCAAGCTCACCGTCTCGACGTTCTCCTCGGACGCGAGCGCCGCGCCGCGCGCGACGAACAGGTGCGATTCCTCGGGAACGATGGTCGTCTCATCGGTCAGCTCGAGCGTCTCGACGAAGCGCTGGCGCAGCTCGGAGAGGTAGTGGAGCGGGCCGCCGAGGAAGGCGACGTTACCGCGGATGGGACGCCCGCAGGCAAGGCCGGAGATGGTCTGCATGACGACCGCCTGGAAGATGGAGGCGGCGATGTCCTCCTTCTTGGCGCCCTCGTTGAGGAGCGGCTGCACGTCGGTCTTTGCAAACACGCCGCAGCGCGAGGCGATCGGGTAGATGACCGTGTGGTTCTTGGCCAGCTCGTTGAGGCCGGCCGCGTCGGTGTCGAGGAGTGCTGCCATCTGGTCGATGAAGGCACCTGTGCCGCCGGCGCAGGTCCCGTTCATGCGCTGCTCGATGCCACCGTCGAAGTAGATGATCTTGGCATCTTCTCCGCCAAGCTCGATGGCCACGTCGGTGGCGGGGATGATCCGCTCGATTGCGGTCTTGTTGGCGATGACCTCCTGTACGAAGGGAACGCCGAGCCAGTTGGCGAGCAACAGCCCGCCCGAGCCGGTGATCGTCATCGTGGCCGGATCGTCTCCGACCTGCTCGAGCGCCTCATCGATGATGCCGATGATGGTGGCGCGGATATCTGAGTGGTGGCGCCGGTAGACGGAAAAGACGATGTTGTCCTGTTTGTCGAGCACGACCAGCTTGACCGTGGTCGACCCGACGTCGACGCCGATTCTATAGCTTGCGTTAGTTGCTGACATTATCTATCTCCTCTTACAGCTCGATCGACTCGCCCGGCTTGATGAAGAGCAGGCGGGTGGCGATACGGGCCATCTTCTCAGGGCTCTCCTGCATGCCCGTCTCGATCCAGCGCGTGATGACACCCAGATACGCATTAGAGAAGAAGGCGACGTAGTAGCCGACGAAGGGATCGTCGCTGTTGCGGTAGCGCTCATGAAGTATGCACTGGATGAAGTTGGTGCAAACGGCATCACAGAGGCGTCCGCTGAAGCTCGCATCTCCGCCCTTGCCGATCACGGCATGCAAGAAGCCTCCCTGCTCGCGCAGGTACGTGAACAGGTCAACGAGCAGGGGCAGGGGCTGCTCGGTCAACATATACTTGCCGAGCGTGACGAGGCTCAGATCCCCCATCCGCTCCTGGTAATCCCCGAGCTTCTCGAAGAACTCGGTTTCGAGCGAGTTGAGCAGGTCGTCCTTGTCCCGGTAGTGGTTGTAGAACGTTCCGCGGTTGATATCGGCGCGCTTGCAAAGGTCGTTGACGGTAAAGCCATCGTAACCGCGCTCCTCGATGAGCTCTATGAGCGCCCTGCGCAATGCACGCTTGGTGCGGATGATGCGCCGGTCGGAACGCGGGTGCGCCTTGCGCCTGTCCGCAGGCTCATTGACTATCGCTTGGGCCATGTCTCCTCCAATGTGAAATCGACACAGAGCAGTTTATTAAACATCTTGTCGATTTACACTATAAGAAGCACCCGTCACCTGCGCAAGTCACTTCACCAAAGTGTCACTAATCGCCCCAGCACGCTGATGGAACTATTCTGTTTCATGTTGAGAAGACGCTCAGATTCGCCTACAGCCGGTCGGCAAGCTCCAGCACGAGGCGCTCGGTCTTGTCCCAGCCCAGGCACGGGTCGGTGATGGACTTGCCGTAGACCTCGCCGTCGACGGGCTGGTTGCCGTCCTCGATGTAGCTTTCGATCATGAAGCCGCGGAAGATCTTGGCAATGTCGGCGTTGCGGCGGCAGCTGTCGAGGACCTCCTTGCAGATGCGAATCTGCTCGAAGGGGCGCTTGCCGGAGTTGTCGTGGTTGCAGTCCACGATGACGGCCGGGTTCTGGTAGTCGCCCTCGAGATAGGCATTGGACAGGCGCTCGAGGTGCTCGTAGTGGTAGTTCGGGTGGTTTCTCCCATCGAAGCCCTGGTAGCCGCGCAGGACCGCATGCGCATACGGGTTTCCCGTGCTGGTCACGTCCCAGTTGCGGTAGATGAAGGTCTGGACCTGTTGGGCGGCATAGATGGAGTTGAGCATCACGGAAAGCGAGCCTCCAGTCGGGTTCTTCATGCCCACCGGGACCTCCATGCCGCTTGCCACCTGACGGTGCTCCTGGTTCTCCACTGAGCGTGCGCCGATGGCCACGTAGGCGAGCAGGTCGAACAGGAAGCGGTAGTTGGCCGGATAGAGCTGCTCGTCGGCCGTGAAAAAGCCGGTCTCCTCGATGACGCGCAAGTGCATATGGCGGATGGCCTTGATGCCCGCAAGAAGATCGGATTCGCCTTCGGGATCGGGCTGGTGCAGCAGCCCCTTGTAGCCCGTGCCCTTGGTGCGGGGCTTGTTGGTGTAGACGCGCGGCACGATGACGAACTTGTCGGCGACCTTTTCCTGCAAACCCGCCAGGCGCGTGACGTAGTCGAGCACCGAGTCTTCGCGGTCCGCCGAACACGGGCCGATGACGAGGAGCTTCTTTGGGCTTTCCCCCGTGATGACCGCGGCAACGGACGCGTCGAACTCCTTCTTCTTTTCGACGAGCTCGGCAGAAAGCGGCATCTCCTCGCGGATCTCCTGCGGGATGGGAAGGCGGCGCTTGAAGTTCATGGTGGGCATAAAGGAGCTCTTTTCTATTGGAGAACGTGCACAAAGTCTAGCGCTTTTTCACGCTGGAGCGATAGAAACTTGCCTTCGCCTCCCAAAGGGGCGAAAGACAGATACACACGCTATACTTGTGTCCAATGAAAACACAGCGGCACCGGTGACAAGATCATCGCAAAAAGGGCGAAAGGTCTCATCTCGAACATGTCGGAAGACGGCAAAGAAAAGCATGCGCAGGCTGCGGAAAAGCGCGCGCCGGGAAAACTCTCGAAGGTTCTCCCTGCCATCGTTGCCGTCATCTGCGTACTCGCGGTGCTTTACGGACTGACCGCCGCCGGGTACCTTTCCTCGAGCTACGAGACGACACCGGCTGCAACCCAGGAAAAGTTCGTCTCGAAAGACGAGTTCGACGACGAGCTCGCCAAGGTGGAGACCGTCATCCAAGAGCTCTCGGGGCCGCCTTTCCAGTCGGAGTCATCGAAAAACCTCACGCGGACAGAGCGCAAGCACCTCAAAAACGACCTTCTGAACCTTGTGAAAAAATACCAGCAAAAGGAAACCGGCATGGCGGGAGACGATGACTACTCCCGCCTTGACGCAGATTTCAACTCCGAGCTCAACGACATCTACGGCAGATACTCCTTCACACCCTCCACAGGCGCTACAGAACTCACGCAGCCTTAATTGCCAGAGCGCGAGAGACGCTAGTTCTTGAGCGAGTTGATGGGTGCCGGGAAACGACCGCCACGGTGTGCGAAGACCGTGCCCGCATGCGTGTTGACCGGCATAATGGGGGCACTGCCGAGCAGACCGCCGAACTCGAGCGTGTCTCCCGCCTTCTTGCCGACGGCGGGAATCACGCGCACGGCCGTCGTCTTGTTGTTGATGAGGCCGATGGCCGCCTCGTCGGCGATGATGCCCGCAATCGTCTCGACCGTCGTGTCGCCGGGAATCGCGATCATGTCGAGCCCGACCGAGCACACGCTCGTCATGGCCTCGAGCTTCTCGATGGAAAGCGTCCCGTCCTCTGCCGCGCGGATCATGCCCGCATCCTCCGAGACCGGAATGAAGGCACCGGAAAGGCCGCCGACCGAAGAGCTCGCCATGACGCCGCCCTTCTTGACCGCGTCGTTGAGCAGGGCAAGAGCCGCCGTCGTGCCCGGACCGCCCACCTGGCCGACGCCGATGCTCTCGATGATGTCGGCGACGGAGTCGCCACGTGCGGGGGTCGGCGCCAGCGAGAGGTCGAGGATGCCCTTCTGATAGCCGAGGCGCTTTGCCGCCTCGCGGGCGATGAGCTCGCCTGCACGGGTGATCTTGAAAGTTGTGGCCTTGATGGCCTCAGCGACCTCCATGATCGAGGCGTCATCGGGCATGCTGTCGAGCACGGCATGCACCACGCCGGGGCCGGAGACGCCCACGTTGACGACCTCGTCAGCCTCGCCGCTGCCGTGCATTGCACCGGCCATGAAGGGGTTGTCCTGGACCATGTTGCAAAAGACCACGAGCTTGGCGCAGGCGATGGAGTCCTGGTCGGCCGTGATTTCGGCACTTTCGCGCACGACCTCGGCCATGCGCAGCACGGCATCCATGTTGATGCCCGCGCGCGTCGAGCCGATGTTGACCGACGAGCAGACGTTCTCGGTCTCTGCAAGCGCATGCGGGATGCTGTTGATGAGACGCCGGTCGGAGTCGCTCGCGCCCTTTTCCACGAGCGCCGTGAACCCGCCGACGAAGTTGACGCCGACTTCCTTGGACGCCTTGTCGAGCGCCACGGCGATGGGCGTCAGGTCCTCGTCCTTGCAGGCACCGCAGATCTCGGCGATGGGCGTCACCGCGATGCGCTTGTGCACGATCGGGATGCCGTACTCGCGCTCGAGCTGCTCGGCTGTCGGGACGAGGTCGGCAGCAGCCGTGGTGAGGCGGTCGTAAACGCGGCGTGCCATGACGTCGATGTCCTCATGGACGCAGGCGCGCAAGTTGAGCCCGAGCGTGATCGTTCGAATGTCCAGGTGCTCCTGCGTCACCATCTGCAGGGTCTCGACTACCTGTTCGGGTTCAAGCGCCATGGGATTGCTCCTCTTTCCTGTGCCGTTTCTCTTGCTGTGAGGGATCGTAGCGTTTCACGCGCCGCGCCGTGCCCTGCACCTACCGTTTGAGGGTCCAGAGCTTGTCGAAGCTCTTGACGAACTTGTCGACGGTCTCGCCTTCGTGGCCCGTGCAGGGAATGACGCCGAACTCGTCGTTTGCGAAGAAGACCTCCGCGTCGTCGATATCCCCTTCGGCAATCGGCTCATCGGAAAGCTCGAGGTGGAACGCCTGGGCAAGATCGCGCACGAGCGTGTCTGCCGCGTGTCTGATGGGACCGGGCGCCATCGAGATAGAGCCATCGCGCACCACCCAGATGCTCCCCGGGATGTTCGCCCCGACGAGCACACCGTCTTTCCAGACGAGGTCGGCGTCTACGATAACGGGTGCCGGCTGCTGCGGCTCCATCTGGATATCGATATCGCCTTCCGGGTCGATCGAGAAGACGAGCACGCCGTCGGGCATCTCGAAGAGCCGCTCATCGCGCATCCACTCCAGACGCGAGCGCGCCCAAGCCTGGATCGCGGGGCCGACGTTGAACTTGGCAAGCGAATGCAGGCGGCGTTCGTAGAGCTGGATCGACTTGTTATCATAGCGCCAGCGAAAGGTGATCTTCTCGGACGGAAGGTTTCTCTTGGACCATTCCTCGAGGCTCATCGCCTCGCGCTCGGCCATCTCCGCACGGTCGATGTCGGCCTGGTCGGTCTGCCCCTCCCCGATGATGTTGTAGGGCATCTTCTCGTTCTTGTCTTGATCGTCTGCCACCAAAGCTCCTTGCTGCCGCATGACTTATCCATCTACAGGAACCTAGGGTAGCCGTTTTGCGGAAACGGCACGTAAACAAGCACGGCAATTCCACCGACGGAAAAATCGGGAAGCCGGTGCACGTAGCGAGGCCCCGGTCCCAGCGGGGGATTCGGATGTGCTCAGCGCTCCGCTCCCGCTCGGGAGGGCCCCGCCCGCCGCTGCGGAACTCGCGCACTTCGTGCGCTCAAACAGTCCTCGCAAGGGCGCGGGCGGGGCCCTCCCGAGCAGCTCTGCGAAATCGCCCATCCGAAACCCCCGCTGGGACCTGAACATGCCACCGTTTGAAGCGCAATATGAAGGCCGCCTGCCAACAAACGTCGACAGGCGGCCCTTGCAGATCGCGTTGTTTATCGCTTAGTGCCTGAAGTGACGGTGCGCGGTAAACACCATCGGGATGCCCGCTTCATCGGCGCAATCGATGGAGAGCTGGTCTCGAATCGAGCCACCCGGCTGGATGAGCGCCGTGCAACCGGCGTCGCGCACGACCTCGAGCGTATCGGGGAAGGGCAGGAACGCATCGCTTGCCACGACCGCGCCCTTGGCCTTCTCCCCCGCCTGGTTGACGGCGATTCGCGCGGAGTTCACGCGGTTGGGCTGGCCTGCGCCGACGCCGACCGTGGCGTGGTCCTTGGTGAGCACGATGGCGTTGGACTTGATGCACTTGCAACACTTCCAGGCAAAGAGGAGCTCGTCCATCTGCTCGGGCGTGGGCTGGGTCTTGGTCGGGACCGTGAACTCCTTGGGGTCTTCGGCCACGTGGTCGGTGTCCTGGACGACGACGCCGCCCTCGACCGCACGGATGTCGACCGTGCCGCCAGCGGGGTTGATACCGCCGGTCTTGAGAATGCGCGCGTTCTTCTTCTGCGCGAGGATCTCGAGCGCTTCGGGCTCGTAATCAGGGGCGATGACGACTTCGATGAACTGCTTGTTGACCTCGACGATCTGACGTGCCGTCGCCGCCTCGACTTTGCCGTTGAAGGCCATGACGCCGCCGAAGGCGCTCACGGAATCGCACTCGAAGGCACGCTGGTAGGCGTCAAGCTGGGTGTCTGCCACCGCGATGCCGCAGGGCGTGAGGTGCTTGATGATAACGCAGGCGGGCTTGTCGGTGCCGAACTCGCGCACCGAGCTCCATGCGGCATCCGTGTCGAGGTAGTTGTTGTAGCTCAGGTCCTTTTCGCCCTGGACCTTGACGGCGTTGGCGAGGGTATAGGCGTCGCTTGCAGGCGTTGGCTTGCCGGGGTGCGTCGTCTTGTAGAACGCGGCGCGCTGATGAGGATTCTCGCCGTAGCGCAGGGATGCCGCCTTCTCGAGGAAGATGCGCTTGTCGTCGGCAAATTCATCGTCGCCCACAATCTGGTTGTACATCCAGGTGTAGATGGCGTTGTCGTAGGCGCTCGTCGTGCGGAAGACCTCGAGCGCGAGGCGCTTGCGGGTCTCGAGCGTAGTGGCACCGTCGTTGGCGCGCATCTCCTCGAGAATCTTGCCATAGTCGGCCGGGTCCGTGACGACCGTGACCGAAGCGTGGTTCTTCGCAGCAGAGCGCAGCATGGACGGGCCGCCGATGTCGATGTGCTCGATGGCATCTTGGTAGTCGACGTCCGGCTTGTCGATGGTGTCTTGGAAGGCGTAGAGGTTCACGACGACCAGGTCAATCATGCCGATGCCGTTTTCTTCGGCGTCCTTGCGGTGACTCTCGAGGTCGCGTCGACAGAGGAGCCCGCCGTGGACCTTGGGATGCAGCGTCTTCACGCGTCCGTCCATCATCTCGGGAAAGCCCGTGTACTCCTCGATCGGCGTGACGGGGATGCCCGCCTGCTCGAGCACCTTGGCCGTACCGCCCGTGCTGATGATCTCGACGCCGAACTCGTCGACGAGAGCACGTGCGAAGTCCTCGATGCCGCTCTTGTCAGTCAAAGAGATGATTGCGCGCTTGATCTTAGGATCTGCCATCAAAGCCCCTTTCAACAAAGTCACCCGACTACCGCGCCAAAGCGCAAATCACAGACACTATATGACAATAGCCGCTCTCGCGGCGTGCTGCCTGTGCACTTTCGGCTCTTTTCGTTGAAGGCCGGCATGCGTCATGCTAAAGGAGCGGTAAAGACAGGCCGCAAAACGACGAGGGCGCCCCGAAGAGAGGCGCCCTCGTTTGATTTGTATTTGAATCAGACTTTCTAGCTGTTCTCGATCATCTTGAGCAGGAGCTTGGTCACGTACTCGAGGTTGTTGGGATCGATGCCATCGATCGTATCGGTGGTCCAGTGCCAGTTGGCGGGGACCTCCCCGTCGAAGCCCATAATCGACATCGCGCGCATGCCGCTCAGCATGGCGGGCGTCGCATCGGTATTGCGCCACTCGAGTTTCTGGGAGCGCATCTCCGAGCCATCGAGCTCGCGGGAAGCCTTCTTGACCAGACTCTGGAGACGGCGGTCGCTGCGGTGCGGCTTACCGGTGCCCTCGCTGTCGACGAAACAAACCTCGCCTGCGCCGACGGCCTCGAGGTTGATGATGAGCGAGCCGCGCAGCTCGGAGCCGTGCAGCTCGAGGAAGTTCTTCATGCCCTGGGCATTCGCGCTCGAAGCGCCGAGTGCGACGAACCAGACCTCCTTGTCGAGCAGGTCATTTTCGGTCATCTGGATGACCGAATCGCGGATCTCGGCCGCACGTGCCTTGGCCGCTTCGAAAGCCGACTCGTTCTCGTCGAGGTATCCGCCGCCCTTCCAACCGAAGTCGTCGTCATCGTCCCAGTTGTCGACGTCGTTGCTGCCGAGTTCCTCGTTGGGATCCATGCCGTCGTCGGTCTTGTGGCTGCGCTTCTTGCGGTGCTTGAAGAAGCCAGAGACCTTGTCGGTCATGGAGTGGAAGCGCGATTCGGGAATGTCGATCTCCGAGGTCATGGCAGGAGAAATGAAGTCATCGGCGACCTCGTCGGCCGTTGGCTCGTAGCCAAAGTCATCGCCCCCGAAATCGCTGGAATCGATGGTCGGGATGGCGCCCGAGATGGCCGGGAACGAGCCGGTCAGCGCCGGGAAGGACGAGGAGTTGCCCGGAGAGGAGAGCGGGTCTGCGCCCACGGCGGGCATCTGCCCCGAAAGCGAGGGGAACGAGCCGGAGGGCTCGGAGTAGGCCTGGGTGGCGCCCATGCGCTCCTCGCGCGGGGCGAACGGGTCAGTCTCGGGGCCGGCTTGAGGCGTGTCCTCGTAGGTCGAGCTCGCGGGTGCCTGCTGGCGCATCGAATCGAGCGCCTTGTTCTCGCGCTCGTTGACCGGACGCGTGGGCTGGAATTCCTGGGTAATGTGGCGTGCCGTGGGCTTGCGGCGATCGACCTTGGGCTTTGGGCGCTGCGCAGCGTCGCCCTGCGCCTCTTCTGCTCCGGCACCGCGATGCGAGCCTGTAGAAGAGCCGATGATGGGGATGCGGGAGGTAAGGCCGCGCAGAACGCCGGTCTGCCCCTTTTCTTCCTCAGATTCCCCAGGGGCCTTCTCTTCCTGCTCGGGCGCTTCCTGGACATCCTTCTTGTCGATTTCGGGAACGGTGAGCGGACTCACAGCCGGGGTGGCCTTTTCAGGCGCCGACGCAGGTTCGGTTGACACCGGCTCGAACATGCCGCTCAGATCCGGTGTGAGCTCGTCGAACTCGTCTTCGTCGAAGTCGAGCTTCAATGCGGGGCGCTCGACATCCTCAGCCTGTGCAGGGGCAGGCTCGGCCGCTGCGGGAACCGGAGCGGCGAGTACCTCGTCGACCTTGGGCGAGGGAACGCGGGCAGCGGGGGCAGCGGGCTCGGCCTGCGGGGCTTCCTGCTGCTTTTCGGGAACCTGAGCGGGCTCGGGCTGCGCCGTCGCAGCAGCAGCTGCCACCTTCTCGGCACTGGCAACCGGCTTTTCAGGCTCTGGCTCGGAAGGCTCTTCTTGGGAAGCGCCCATACGGCCGGTCAGCGGGATTTCGGCAAAACGGGAGCGGTACGTGCTCGCGTCGACGTCTTTGCCCTTGTCCTCCTTGCCCGCCATATCGGCGGCGGCGCGCTTCTTTGCGGTCTTGTACCAGGAGGGAATATTGTCCTGCGGCTCGGGGGCCGGCGCAGGCTTGGGTTCGGGAGCGGGGGCAGGGGCAGGCGCGGCCACGACATCGCCCACGGTCACTGCCTCGGCTTCGTCTCCTGCCTTGGGCCAATAGCCGCCAGCGGGGACTTCGCCGTTTTCGGGAAGCGTCACGGCGACAGCAGGCGTCTCTTCGACAGGCTCGGGCACAGGCTGAGATGCAGGTTGCCCCTGGGGCGAGAACTGCTGTGGAGCCGCGACACCGCTCACGGACTCCTCCGGCGTCTTCGCAAAGAGGTCTGAAGGGAGCGGCTGGTAGCCCTCGGGTTGCGGAGCAGCCTCGGGAACCTCGGGGAAAGGAGCGGGCGCGGGCTGCTGCTGAACCGGGGCCTGCCCCTCGGCACCCGGAACCGGAATGACCGTTGTCGGCGCTGCGGACAGGTCTTGCTGCTGACCTTGATCTTGCACGCTCGGGACAGCCGAAAACGCATCTTCACCGGAAAGCGCAGGGACGCTCTCCTCGAGGTTGACGGGATTCATGACCTGCGTGGGAGCCGCGCTGGGTTCCGCCTCGTAGGCAATCTCCGCGCCCTCGGGAACGACGCCCGCCTCTTGGGCGGTCTCGGCGTCGTGCACAACGGGAATCTGGCCAGTCGAGCTGACAAGGGTCTCGACGGGAATCTCGCCGGTCTGCTCTACGGGACGCTCCACCGCGTAGCGCTCGCGCTCCTCGGGGTCGAGGAGGCGCTTTGCGACGCTGAGCAGCACCGAGATGGAAGAGGCGTTGTCATTGGCACCGGAGAGGTACGGCATGAAACGGCTCGCGATGATGCAGATCATCGCGAGCAGCAGATAGACGCAAGCTATGAGGGAGATGATCCAGAGAGCAAAATCGACGCCATCGGGCCAGGGGATCGGCAAAAGCCGCACGACCTCGATGACAAGCACGCCAATCATCACATAGAAGAGGATGCGCTTTAGAAGCGGCAGTCGCTGTATGACGGCGGGCATGGCCTCGGGCTGCGCGCGGACCGTGTCCACATGCGCCACGACGACGACCTTGCGGCGTCGCTGCTCGCGCTGGACGCTCGAAGGCACGTACTTGGCGACGACGTTTTGCGAGATGCCGCCGGCCCTGCGATTGGAAAGGAACGGCTTGTTGTAATACTCGGAATAGTAGATGAAGAAGGCGACGGCCAAGAAGATGAGGCCGACCAAGTACATCGAAGCGGCGATTCCCGGAACGAAGATGCCGACACCGGAGATTATCGTTCCCAAAATGGCGAGGGCATAGGCGATGACGTAGGGCCACCGTGTCCCTGTCGGCGTTGCGAACTCGTCGACCGTGACATCGAGTCCATCATCTGTCAGCTCTTGGGCAACATAGAGGGAGGTCTGATGCTCCTCTTCCGTGCTGACAGGGCGCGGACCTATCTGGTCGGCGAGTACCTTTACGTGATCCATGAGTTCGGCCATCTGGCCCTCCTCCTAGACATTCAGTGATACTCGTGGCTATTCTAGCCTAATTGCAGGTCGCATGTCTTATTGCAGGTGATAGCGGCCATCGTTTTCCACGAGAGTTATCGGAACGCCAAATAAATGGCGCAGTCGAGCTGTAGTGAGAAGCTCCTCTTTGGGTCCGTCGGCGACGATATGCGCATCCTGCAGCATGACCACGCGCTTGAACTCGGGCACGATGTCCTCCACGTCGTGCGTCACCAGCAAGATGGTGCGCCCCGACTTCGCGAGCGCGGAAAGGGACTGGCGCAGGTGCCACTTTGCCTCGACGTCGAGGCCGGTGCAGGGCTCGTCGAACACGAGGACCTTGGGGCCGTTGATGAGAGCACGGGCGATCATGACGCGGCGCACCTGGCCCGTGGAGAGCGTGAGCATGTCGCGCTCGGCAAGCCCCGTGATGCCGAGTTCGCGGATGGCGGAATAGGCGGCGCGGATCTGCTCGTCGGAGGCGGCGAAGTGATAGGGGACGCCGACGCTTCCGAAAAAGCCGCCGAGCACAATGTCGAGCACCTTGCGGTGCGTCATCATGAACTCCTGCTTGCTCATGGAGACGATGCCGACCGTCTTGTTGATGTCCTCGAGCGACGCATGGTCATCGCCCATGAAGCGCACGGGCACGTCCTCGTGCCACAGCGGCATCATCTCACGCGTGAGCAACTTGATGAGGGTCGACTTGCCCGAACCGTTGGGCCCGAGGATGACGACGGTCTCGCCCTCCTCGACCACGAAGGAGTCGACGTCGAGGATGTAGCGCCCGTCGCGCCTGACCTTTGCCTTGTTGAGTCTCAGGAGCTCCTGTGCCATCGTGACCCCCTATTTGCCCAGAGCGCGGGCGCGTTCCTTCTTGCGCTCGAGCTTTCCGAGCGTGCGCTTGCGCAGGCGAATCGACTTGGGGGTCACTTCGACGAGCTCGTCGTCTGCAATGTACTCGAGCGCCTCTTCGAGGGTGAACTTCACCGGCGGCGTGAGGAGGATCGCCTTGTCCGCGGTGGATGCGCGCTGGTTGCCGAGGTTCTTCGTCTTGGAGACGTTGACGTCCATGTCGCCTTCCTTGGCGTTCTCGCCGACGATCATGCCCTCGTAGCACTCATCGCCCGGCTCCACGAACATCGTGCCGCGCTGCTGCAGGGTATCGAGCGCATAGGCGACGGCCTTGTCCGTGGACATGGCGACCATGACGCCGTTCTTGCGTCCCACGATCTCGCCGCGGTAGGGCCCATATTCGCTGAAACGGTGGCTGAAGATGGCCTCACCGTGGCTCACGTTCAAGATCTTGGTGCGCAGGCCCATGATGCCGCGCGTCGGGATCTTGAAGTCGAGGACGGTCTGGTCCTGGTGGGATGCCATGTTGGTCATCTCGCCGCCGGCCGTGCCGAACAGCTCGATGATCTTGCCGGAATATTCCTCCGGCGTCTCGACGGTGGCCTCCTCGATGGGCTCCATGCGCTTGCCGTCGATTTCCTTGAACAGGACGCGCGGGCGGCCGACCTGGAACTCGAAGCCCTCGCGGCGCATCGTCTCCATGAGGACCGAGAGGTGCAGGACGCCGCGGCCCGATACCTCGATGCCGCTCTTGTCGTCGAGCTCGCGGATGCGCATCGAGATGTTGGCCTCGCCCTCGCGCATCAGGCGCTCCTTGAGCTGGCGGGCACCGACGATATCGCCCTCCTGCCCCACGAGCGGGCTGGTAGAGGCCTCGAAGACGACGGAAAGCGTCGGCTCCTCGACCTCGATGGGCTCCATCTCGACCGGGTTCTCCACGTCGGTGACGACGTCACCGATGTCGGCATCTTCCACGCCGACGACGGCGATGATGTCGCCCGCCTCGGCGCTGTCGGCCTCCTGGCGTCCGAGCGCCTCGAAGGTGTAGAGCTGCTTGATGGTCGTCTCGTAGCGATTGGACTGGTCGTTCTTGACGACCAGGACCCTATCGCCCGTGTGAATCGAACCGGAATAGAGGCGCCCTGTGCCGATGCGGCCAACGTAGTCGGAGTGGTCCACCGTGCAGATCTGCATCGCGAGCGGGCCGTCCGGGTCGACATCGGGTGCGGGAATATCCTCGAGAATCGCATCGAGGAGCGGGTACATATCGTTGTTGCCGTCTTCGGGATCGAGACGGGCGTAGCCGTTGACCGCGCTCGTGTAGACCGTCTTGAAATCGAGCTGCTCGTCGGTCGCGCCAAGTTCCATCATGAGCTCGAAGACCTCGTCGAGCACCTCGTCGGGGCGCGCGCCGGGGCGGTCGATCTTGTTGATGACGACAATCGGGGTCAGGTTGATGGCAAGGGCATGCTTGAGAACGAAACGGGTCTGCGGCATCGGGCCCTCGAAGGCATCGACGAGCAACAGGACGCCGTCGGCCATCTTCAAGACGCGCTCGACCTCACCGCCGAAGTCGGCATGGCCCGGAGTGTCGATGACGTTGATCTTGACGCCCTTGTAGCGAATCGAGACGTTCTTGGAAAGGATGGTGATGCCGCGCTCGCGCTCCTGGTCATTGGAGTCGAGGACACGATCTTGGACCTGCTGGTTCTCGCGGAAGACGCCCGCCGTCTGCAGCAGGCGATCGACCAGCGTCGTCTTGCCATGATCGACGTGGGCGATGATGGCGATATTGCGAATGTTCTCCTGAAGCATGCTCTTAAATTCCCGTTACCTGAACCTGATTATCGAATGTGAGTACAGACAAGCCAATAGAATACCACGCTCGTGCTCTTGCGGAATGTGCCTTTCCTGTGGTGTTGCCAATATTCTTCGAAAAAGGTCATTTCTGGACGCTCACACAATGCATCGAGAGGACCTGGGTGGTCGACCACGTGGGAGGGTTCGATGCGGATTCTGGTCGGTTGCTCGCCCACGTGGCAGGGTTCGGCGCGGATCCTGCATCCAAGTGCCCCTGGTGGTCGACCACGTGGCTGGGTTCGATGCGGGTTGCATCCAAACCCTTCTGGTGGTCGACCACGTGGCTGGGTTCGATGCGTCCCGTGCATCGGAGCGCCGCTGGTGCGCGCGCACGTAGCGAGGTTCTGCACGCGGTGCACCGAACTTGCCTTGGTGTGCGCGCACGAACAGGACTTCCGCGAGGAATTGGGCTCGATTTGCACCGAACTCCCTCACGTGCGCGGATTCTCGCGCGGAACCTGTCCTAGTGTGCGCGCACGAGCGAGGTTTCCGTGCACGCTGCGCGCA
Organism: Coriobacteriales bacterium; assembly: GCA_050943615.1. GTDB lineage: Bacteria > Actinomycetota > Coriobacteriia > Coriobacteriales > QAMH01 > CACZQA01. The sequence continues at coordinate 38,830 of JBMNPN010000004.1, read as the reverse complement.
AGCGGCCTTGGTGCGCGGACACAGGTAGGGCGTGCCCCAGCACGTCGTTCACAGAACCTTGCCTAGGTGGTCGGCCGCGTTCGGTAGCCTTGATAGATCTAGCGCCGCATCCCCTGGACAGTTCGCCGCCCCGTGGGGGCCGGGGTTGTCCCAGGCTCACGCTCCGCACCCGCTTATGCCGGCTCGGTGCGCAGCTCGCGATTTTCGCGCTCTGCGCGAAAAGAAGGGCCGCTCGCTTTCGCGCAGCGAGCCGGCATGAGCTGCTCCGCAAAGTCGCCTGGGACAACCCCGGCCCCCCACGGGGCTCCACCAGCAGAAAGACGAAGGGCCCCACACCTTTCAGTGCAGGGCCCTTCTCTAGGCCAAAACTTCGTACAGGGCAAACTCTCTCGTCAGAAATCTGTCCTTACTCGATGTGGAACAGGCGCTGAGCATTGCCGCCGAGGATGAGGTCCTTCTCCTCGTCGGTGATGTCGAGGCCCTTGATGGTCTCGACGGAGCGGGCCATCCACTCGTAGAACACGGGGAAGGAAGAGCCCATGAGAATATGGTCAGCGCCGCAGATCTTGACAGCAGCCTCGAGCGCAGTCTTGCCCCAGCTCATCGGGTGCGTCGCGTCGAAGTAGATGTTGTTCTTGAGGTACTTGTCGTAGTCCTCCTTGCTGATGCCGGCCTGGAGGCGGTTCATGGCCTCCTTCTTCTTGGTGCTTTTGTGCGGAGCCAGGATCTCCTGGAGACCGAACCAGTTGCCACCGAACATGGTGTGGACGAAGATGAGGTTCGGCCACTTCTCGAACATGCCGGAGTAGATCTCACGGCCGACAGCAGCAGCCTGAGCATGGATACGGCCGAGCTCACGACGGAGCACAGTGTACTCATGGAAGTTCTGGAAGGCGTTCTGGCCGGGGGTGTGATGCACGACGGCCGGGATCTTGTGCTCGTTGAGGTACTCCATATAGGGAGCGAACAGCTCGTCGTCCAGGAACTTGTTGCCGTAGCAGCAGGCGAACTGGACGCCGACCATGCCGTAGTCTTCGATGCAGCGCTTGACCTCGTCGAGGTCCTCGGAGGTGCCCCAAGGCGGAACGACGGCGTTGGCGACGAGACGGCCCTCGGACTGCTTGCACATCTCGGCTGCCTGACGGTTGACTTCCTTGCACATATCGAGCGGCAGCCACTCCTGCCACACCGGCATACGCAGCATGCAGACGTCGACGCCGGCCTCGTCCATGGCGGCGAGCTTGGTCTCGAGCGTGTAGTCGCCCTCGACGTAGTTCAGGATCTGCTCGCCGTTGTCGTCGGCGAGGACAACCTGGCGCTTGGTGCCGTCAGGCGTTTTGTCCAGATACGCCTTGAGGCCCATCGTGATGGGCGCAGACTTCAAGAACCCGTTGAGGATATGTTCGTTCGTGAACAGATCCAGCGGGAGGAAGTGCATGTTGTCGTCGATTACCTTTTGTGCCATTGTCCATTCCTCTTTTCTCTTTGTCGTTGGACACAGTTAGAGCGGAGGTTACGGAAGTTCGGGAGATCGGCCCCCGACCATTCACCTTCAACTGGTCCTGGCCGCTTTCCGGACACGCGCCTAGTGACGCCAGCGCCCTTGATGGAAAGCCGGCTCGGAACAATTTGGACAAGGAAAATTTTATCAAGCCAGGTCTGAGTCCGACTTCGAAACGGCTTCCAAGACGAATCTTCGTGAAAAATAAAACTGCAGGTCAAAGGCTTGTTTACCTAGTACTGTAAGTTGTAATTGCCAAGATGGAGCTTAAATGTCTATGGAGGATGAACCGGTCAAGTCCTGTTTCGCACCGTTTGCACATCGGGAGCGCGGGCGATCGAAGCCTCTGCGCATGCCCTAGAGCAGAGTTATGCACACTCCCTATCGAAAGAGAAGCTCCTCCTGCCCTGCGGGATACGGATCGGTGTACTCGTAGGAGCCGTCTTTGCCTTTGCGGTAGAGCAAGTATCCGCTCCAGGCGTTGTCCATTCCGCGTTCGGCGAACTCGAAGAGCAGCGCCGGCATGCCCTCGTCCATGCCCTCGTCTTGCACCACGCCAGAGTAGAGCAGGGCATAGCGCGTGCAGGCATCTCCCAGACTTGCGACCCGCTCGCATGCCGCGCGATAGCAGCCATCGGGGCTGTCGTCCTCGAAGGTCTCGAACCCTTCCTCCCCGTCGACGGCGAGCATCACGGGCACGTCCTCTCCCGCATCGAGAAGGTCAATCGCCGCCTGGACGAGAGAGACCGCGAGCTGGTCGAGCTCGTCTGAAATATCTGCCATGGCCTTCACTTCTCCTTGTTCGCGCGCATCAAGATGCCCTGTTCGAATCTGATGCGAAATCTACCTGTCGTCTGTTCTGGCCAGCTGCTCGGACAGTGCCTCGACGAGCTGCGGTGTCGTGAGAGGCGTGGCGCCGAGGTCCAGCCCGCGCGTGCCCAATTCTAGGGCAAACGCCATTGCCGGGGGAACATCGAGCCCCGCTGCACGCAACATCTCGACGTTTCTAGATGAAAAGACCTCTTCAGGCGCCCCGTCTACGAGCACCTGGCCATTGTCGAGCGCAATGATGTGGTCGGCAAGGCGCGCCACGGCGTCCATGTCATGCGAGATGAGGACGATTGCCGTGCCCTGGCGGTTGATTTCCACAAGAGATTGATAGACAAGCTCGACTGACCTGGGGTCCATGCCCGCAGCAGGCTCGTCGAGCACGAGGTAACGCGGCTCGAGTACCAGGATGCTCGCCAGGGCAACGCGTCGCCGTTCCCCTCCCGAAAGCGCAAACGGACTCGTCTCGGAAAGGGCATCGTAGGCAAGGCCCACACGGGAAAGGGCCACTCGGGAACGGTTCTCGAACTCTTCGCGCTCGATTCCTGCGCACTTCATGCCAAAGGCGAGCTCGTCTGCAACCGTCGCCGCGAAGAGCTGCTGTTCGGGGCGCTGGAACACGACGCCGACCGTCTGACGCACCCGGCGCCGGTGCTTCTTATCCGCCGTATCCATCCCGTCGACCAGCACACATCCCGAATCCGGAACGAGAAGCGCATCGGCAAGCTGCGCGAGCGTCGACTTTCCCGAACCGGTGCAGCCGATCAAAGCGGTAAACGAGCCCTCCTCGACCTGCAACGAGACGCAATCGAGAGCGGGACGGGGGCTTTCGTCATAGGAAAAGCTCACCTGGTCGAATACGAGCGGCACAGCTCCGCCTCCAATTCTCTTACATCGAGAGTGGGGACCACCTCGATACCGCGCTTGTTGAGCTCAAGGGAGACGCGGTACGAGAAGGGCAGCTCGAGGCCGAACTCTTCCACCTTCTTTGGAGAGGCGACGAGCTCTTCGGGCGTGCCGTCGAACGCAAGGTGGCCGCCGTCCATGACGAGCACGTGTCCTGCCGATGCGATGTCATCCATGAAATGCGTGATGAGCACGATGCAGAGGCCTTGCGCGTTGAGGCGCTCGAGAAGCTGCATGAGCTCTTGGCGTCCCCGCGGGTCGAGCATCGTCGCCGGCTCATCGAGCACGAGGATTTCCGGCTGCAGGGCGAGCGCACCCGCAATCGCAACCCGCTGACGCTGGCCTCCGGAAAGGCGGGAGACCTCTTCATCTGCCAGATCAGAGATGCCGACTGCGATGAGCGCCTTTGAGACGCGAGATTCGATCTCTGAGGGATTCAGCCCGAGGTTCTCCGGGCCGAACGCGACATCACGTGCCACGGTCGGGGCGAGGGACTGGTCATCGGGGTTCTGGAAGACCAGGCCGACGCCCTGCCTGATCCGGCTCGCGTTTTCCGGAACCGAGGCATCGAGACCGAGCACGTCGACCCTGCCGGAGGCGCAGGTGAGAAGCGCATCGATATGGTGGGCAAGCGTCGACTTTCCCGAGCCGTTCGCGCCGAGCACGCAGCAGAACTCGCCTTGCGCGATGCGAAACGAGACCCCATCGAGCGCGGGGCGGCCGGATGCGGTCGCCGAAGATGAGGGATACGTAAAGCCCACCTCGTCGAAGACGACGACATCCGTATCGGAGGCGCCAGAGTCCGGACGAGACCTGCCTACGGTGTCGTTTTCATTGTCAGTCGAATCTGCCTGCATGCGAGTAAGTATAAGGGCAAGCATGTTCCGCACAGTCTGCGCTCGCATCAAAGAACCTACCGAAGCTGCCCTTCGGCACGCGGCGGACTGGCAACTGTTCCTTAACAACGCTCGGTGCGCATTTGGCTATAATACAGGCGCTTTTCGAGCATATCCCAGCAGTATCAAGGAGCGGAAATGACCAAGTACCAGGACCTCTCAATCGATGAGCTCCGCACGCTTCACGACGACCTCGAGCAAGAGTACCGCGGTTGGCGAGCCAAGGACCTAGAACTCAACATGGCCCGTGGCAAACCGAGCGCAGCCCAGCTCGAGCTCAGCCTTCCCATACTCGATGTGCTCAACTCGAAGAGCAACCTCACCGCATCCGATGGCACCGACTGCCGCAACTACGGCGTGCTACTCGGCCTTCCCGAAGCACGTGCGCTGCTCGGTGCAATGGTCGGCGCCCGTCCCGAGCAGGTCATAGTCGGCGGCGCCTCGAGCCTGAACCTCATGTACGACACAATTGCCCGCGCCTGGACCCACGGCATTGCGGGCTGCGAGCCCTGGGGGCGCCAGGAAAAGGTCAAGTTCCTCTGCCCCTCCCCTGGCTACGACAGACATTTCGGCATCTGCGAGCACTTCGGCATCGAGATGATCCCCATCGAGATGTCCGATGAGGGGCCCGACATGTTCACCGTGAAAAAGCTCGTCCAGGGCGACCCAGCCGTAAAGGGCATCTGGTGCGTCCCCCAGTACTCGAACCCGCAGGGCTATACCTACTCTGACGGCACCGTGCGCGCCTTTGCGGCCCTGAAGCCGGCGGCCCCCGACTTCCGCGTCTTCTGGGACAACGCCTACGTCGTCCATCATCTTTACGGCCCCAATAAGCGCGACCACGTCCTCAACATCCTCGACGAATGCGAGAAGGCGGGAAATCCCGACCTGGTCTTTGAGTTCTGCTCGACATCGAAAGTGACCTTCCCGGGTGCCGGCATCGCTGCACTCGTGACCAGCGAGGCAAACGTCGCGCGCATCGCAAAGGCGATGTCCGTGCAGACCATCGGCTTCGACAAGCTCAACCAGCTGCGCCACGTGCGCTTCCTCAAGGACGCCCGCGGCATCGAAGAGCACATGGCCAAGCATGCCGAACTGCTCCGCCCCAAGTTCGAGCTCGTCGAGCGCATCTTCGAAGAGGACCTCGGGGAAACGGGCATCGGCACCTGGACAAAGCCGCGCGGCGGCTACTTCATCAGCTACGTCGGCATGGAGGGCACGGCCAAGCAGACCGTGCAAATGGCTGCGAACGCCGGCGTCAAGCTCACGGGCGCGGGTGCGACGTGGCCTCTGCACCAGGACCCGCACGATGCCGACATCCGCATCGCCCCGAGCCTGCCGCCCCTCGAAGAACTCGAGCAGGCCGCGCGCGTCTTCACCCTGTGCGCGCGCATCGTAACCATCGAGAAGCTCCTGCTTTCCTAGGTCTTCTTGCTGGCACGAGTTACCGCGCTGCGAGTCTCAGGGCGGTTTGTGCTAGAATTCGCTCCACGCAAACGCGGGTGTTGCCAAGTGGTAAGGCCCCAGCTTCCCAAGCTGGTATTCGCGGGTTCGAGTCCCGTCACCCGCTCCATCGAACTCAACGGGCCGCCAGGCAAACAGCCTGACGGCCCGTTTCATGTCATCTGCCCCACATTCCTGCCACATCGAAGTCCAGCAGGTGGTCGACCACCAGAACCCTTTCGATGCAAGACGCATCGAACCCAGCTACATGGTCGACCACCATGGGTGTTTCGGCACAGATTCCGCATCGAAGTCCTGTACGTGGTCGAGCTAATGGGTTGAAGGTGCATCGAAGCCCGCCGCGTGGTCGACCACCAGAGACGTCTCGATGCAAGTTGCGCCGAAGCCCGCCACGTGGTCGACCATCTGTGCAGATTCCGCATCGAAGTCTGCCAGGTGGGCGAGTTGCTGGGTAAGGGACGCATCGAACCCACGGATGTGGTCGACCACCAGGAGCCTTTCGATGCTGGTTGCGCCGAAGTCTGTCACGTGGTCGACCACCAGAGACGTTTGGATGCGGATTGCGCATCGAGACCTTTCACATGGGCGAATTTCCAGACGCTAAGCGCATCGAACTCTGCCATGTGGTCGACCACTAGGGACGTCTCGATGCAAGTTGCGCCGAAGCCCGCCGCGTGGTCGACCACCAGGGGCCTTTCGATGCATCTTTACGGCTGAAAGTTAAGTGAAGCTATGGGAGAACCGCATCGCAACCTGTTCATCATCGAAGGGTAGCCCCGGAGCCGGTCTTGCCCCCAGGTGACCTTGCGGAGCAGCTCAAGCCGCCTTGGAGCGCGAAAGCGAGCGGCCCTTCTTTTCACGCGAAGCGTGAACCTGGGGGCAAGACCGGCTCCGGGGGCGGCGAAGCTAAAGACAAGCCCGGGAACAAGACAGGCCACTGGGACAGCGATGTTGGAGTGAGGTTGGAAGTAAAGCCAGCCTCTGATGCGACGGTGAACTCCCAGCCTACAGGTGCCGCATGACGGCGCGGAACTGGTCTTCAGTGCTGGATTTAGTGGCGGCGATGACGGTCTCCCCCGGCATGAGGACCGTATCGCCGTTGATCATCACGAAGTCCTCATCGCGAATCACGGCGATGAGCTGGGTGTTCTCCGTGAAGGGGATGTCCGCGACGCGCACGCCGTCGTGGTGGCGCATCTTTGTCGGAAGCTTCGTCTCGACCATGACGATGTCCCCTTCGCGCAAGGAGAACACCATGCGCATATCGCCGACGATGGCCTCCTCTTCCACCATGCGGGCGATGAGCTCAGTCGAGGAAACTGGCTCGATGCCGACCTCGCGGAAGATGCGGTTGTTCTTGGGGCTGTTCACGCTCGCAATGCAGCGCGGCACGTTGAAGGCGGTCATCGCGATTTCGCAGGCGACGAGATTTGCGTCGTCGTGTCCCATGAGCGCGATGAAAAGGTCGGCGCTGTCAACGCCCGCATCGAGCTGGACAGAGGGGTCCGTGCCATCTCCCTCGACGATTAAGACCTCGGGCGGGAGCGCGACCGAGAGATGCTCGACTGCCTCATGTTCTTCCTCGATGACGACGATGCGGTGGTTCTGCTCGAGCATCATGCCTATGAGGTATTCGGCAGTCGTACTGCCGCCGGTGATGACTATGAACATCTCAGCTCCTTATGAATTGCGAGAGGGCGCCGTAGTTCTCGCGGGGGACGCAGATGATGGCGACGTCCCCGTCGTGGAGAACGCTCTTTCGGTCGGCAAGCTCGGTCTGGTCGTTGTGCTCGATGACCACAACGCGCGCACCGTAGGCGCTCTCGAGGTCCTGGCAGACGAGCGTTTCGTCATCTTCCAAGTTGACGGCGCAGCGGGCGAGCTCGAAGTTGCCGAAGGTGTCGATGTGGCTGCCGTGCCCGGACTGGATCTTGGCGAATATCTCCTCTGCGACGAGCGTGGTCCCGCACGAGAAATCAATCCCGAGCTGCATGTACGTCTTCTCACGACGCGACTCGTAGAGGCGGGTAATCACATGGGGGACGTTGAAGATACGCCGCGCGACCTCGGCGGTCATGAGATTGGCGTTGTCGCTCGAAGTCACCGCGGCGAGCACGTCGCACTCATCGACGCCGGCGTCGGTCAGGACGTCCTCGTCAAAGCCGATACCCCTCACCATGCGTCCGTTGAAGGTGCGCCCGAGGTTCTTGAAGGCATCGTTGTTTCTGTCGATGATCGACACGTTATTACCGTCTTCGGAGAGAAGCGTCGCAAGATGGCTCCCCACGCGCCCGCATCCGACCACGATGATGTTCATATTCTGGTACCTTTCGACACCCGACTTGATACGGTGCATGGTATCCCAAAAGCCCCATCAGGCAAAACGCAGACGAGCAGACCCCATCGCCACGCTCGAACCTCATACGCGTCGAGCAGCATCGAGTGCGCAGCGATCGCCGAGCACGACGTAATCACCCTTGCGATACCACGCATCACGTGCCCAGGAAAGACAGCATGCCCCTCCTCTCCCATTTCCCAGCGAGAACCGCTCGAGGACTGCCACCGCACCGGTGCATCGTATGCGCCTGTGCGGGCCCACCGCCACATACGACGCGAGCACTTTCCCGCTGGCATCGAGGAAGGCGACATCGAGGTCGCGGCGCATGCCAAAGGTGTGGATGTCACTGCACGGTGCGATGACGAGCACCCCTCCGTCTCCCAGCCATTCAGGGCAGCGACCGATCAAGCCACGAAGCCGTTGCGCAAACGACGTCGCCCATCGAGTCCTCACATTGCCTTGCACTCGTACCGCCTCTCTATTGTCCATCCTTTCTTGCATGAGCTGAAAACCTCCTGCCTTGCGCCCCATGCGAAACGGGGAGCGCATCAGAGCTTTCCGGGAACGTAGGCATCGAGGGCGAGCTTGCAGGAGTGCGTGAGCTCGGGCGGCGCACGGAACCCGAAGACACCGAGACTGCTTCCTGTGAAAGGCCAGGGAACGAGGTGCAGCGTGCAGATGTAGACACACGTGCGCCCCGACCCGGACTCGTGTGCGACCTCGACGCGCTCCCCCTCATGGGAAAACGAGGATGACAGGTCCTGCTGAGCTGCCGCACTGCATGCGTCTGCATCGACCTGCTCGCGTGCAGGAGACCCCGCCCGGGCGAGCAGCACCTGCGCGGCGACGTTGTCGAAGCGCGCGCACTCGTCCAAGAAGACGAAGAGGTCGAGTGCGATGACGAGCACTACGAGAATCACAGGGGTAATGACGGCGAGCTCGACGGCCATCTGGCCGCGCTCGTCGGGTCCTTTGCGCCATGTGCCCGTCAGATTCACTTGCCTCATGGTCCGCCTCCGCAGTTTTCCAGGGCAGATGCCGCCTGTTCGAATGCGGACTGCAGGTCTTGCGGCGCCGGCATCGTGATCTCCCCGTTTGCAAGCGTCTGACCGAAAAGCGTCAGCGTGATGCGCGCGAGCACGAGCCCTTTATTGCTCGCGATGCCTTTGAGAGACGGGCACTCCCCCACCAAATCGACAGCCTTTTTGAAGTCCTCTGCCTTTACCGCGCTAGCAATCTCGGCAGAGCATTTCAGATTTCGCAGCGCCTCTGCTGCAGCTCCCTCGTCTCTCTCGATAACACGGGAGGTGTTTACCAGCACGGGTTTGTACGTAGACATATCGCATGGCTCGAGCCCCGCTGAATCGAGCGCATCGCGAATCGACTTGCACGCCCACTCGGAAAGGTCGTCTCCCACGAGGGGGACTGAGCCGAGAATCCTGTCGAAGGCGTCGAGCAGCCCGTCATTCCCCTTTTTGTAAGCATCGAGCGCTCCCGACCAAGCCCCGACGACGGAGCGCGCGAGAGAACCGCCTGCAGACCCATCGGGAATAAGTCCTGCCGCCGCATCGGTGATCACCGTCGCCCCATCCTGCGAAGTGTCGGGCGCAAGCGTTGCCCCCGACAGGGCAACACGATAGGGGAGCGTTCCCTGTTCCTTGAGAAACGGCAGCTTGTCGACCTGCTGGCGCGGGGACATGACGATGCACACGCACCCGTAACGCCCTGGGGGCTGGGGGTCGAAGCGCGCCTTTCCTGCCGATTGGAGCGCGGATTTCAAAGCGGACACAAGCCCCTTTTTGGAAGACTCGAGCCCTCGGCGCTCGCGTGCGAGCCTGTCTTGTGCTGCGTTGTACGCACGCGACGCCTCGACGACAGCACGGTAGTAGTATTCGAATCCGTTGTCTATGGACGTGGACGCCGAGGGAACGCGCCCCAGAGTGCGCACGGAGAACTTGCACTGGTCGCAGCGCTTCACCTTGCCCCTCTCGATATCGTGGACCGAGGCCTTCCCGGCGGCCTGTTGACGCTTGCAGACGGGACATTCGGAATAAGCGTGCAACGTGAGCGTTCCCTTCGAGGAACGGGAAACCGGATAGGTCGATTCATCGTAGAGAAACGTCCGCTTGATTCCCTCGGTATTGCGGGCAAGCTCTTTCAAATCGGGACGCTCCCCACCAGACGCGCTCCGGCCAACCGAGCCTTTGGACACCTCTGAGAGGGCATAGCGGTAAAACGCCTTGCGGGCGACGCTTTCCCCGACCAGTTCAGGAGAGCCGCTTGACCCGCCTCCGGGTTCTGCATCCAGACGCGCCCGATAATAGGCCTTCACACGCCGCAGGGGGACTGAGAAGCTCCAATCCTCGACGCTTCGATAATTCGGGTTGAGCGCAGGTGAGAGACCCGCGAGATGGCCCGCCCGCTCGCGCATGTTCATCCCCGACTTGCCGCAGTCCATATTCCATGCCCTGAGCTTTGCGGCATCGAGGTCCTTCTGAGCTGCATCAGTCTGTGCACGTCGCTTCTGAGCTTCGGCTTCCTGCTCGTCCATCTTGTCGAAGGAGTCCTCCATCTCGGATGATTCGGGAATCTCTGCCTTCACCCCCTGTAAGGGGCAGGTAATGGCAAATCCGACATAGGAGACGCCGCTTGCCTGCGCATTCGCCTGAACGCAGGAAGCCGCCCTGACCGCGGCAAGAGCAGGAAGTGCCGCTTGCACTTTTCCGAGGCACTGATTTGCGGACTTGGCGAGCTTGTCGCGCGTCTTCAAAAGGGAACGTCCCGCCGAGGAAAGACGCGCCGCAACGGGAGCACCACCGGGAATGAAGGAGACGGCCGCCGAGGCGGCGTAGACGGTGACAGAGGCAAGTGAGCAGGAGAGGAGCAGCGCATCGACGACCTGGCCTGCCGCCACGTATTCGGCAACGACCTTGTCAGCTGCAAGCGCGCCGGCATCGGCAACGTATTGAATCTGCCCCGAGCGCGTCCCCACGCTGATGCCCCGTGCACAGAGCGCGAGCAGCGCGAATACCAGCAGCAGGGCGACCGCCGCAGCGGGCGTCGAGAAGCCCCCTTCATCGTCTACGAACCTCATCGTCTGCCACCTCCTCTCCTATTTCCAATGCGCGACCCAGGTACCTGGATCGCCCCCACGTGCCCACGCGGGAATGCAGTTGGTGCTCTGCTCGACCTCGAGCTCGATGGCCCCTCCCCTGTCGACTTGACCTGCAAGACCTGCGGTGATCCCAAAAAGCGGCAGCGCCTGCGCACGGTTGATGATGCGGACGGTCTGCACGTCGTCCCCCTCGCCTCCGGAAAGCTCGATCTGCCAGTCAGTCCCCTCGTGAAAGCACGCGAGACGGGGAATCGAGGAGAGCCTGCGCTCTACGTAGTCTCTGACCGTGTCCTGCCCCGTGGTCGCCGTCGCGAGCAGACGGCACCCCTGAGCTGCCGCGTCGTTCATGACGCAGCGGTCGTAGAGCAGAATCGACGGCTGCAGCAGAAGGCCGAACAGGGCAAAGAGCAAGGGCAGGAGAAATGCCGCCTCGACCGATGCCTGGCCTGATTCGTCGCGCACGCCCATAATCACACTCCCCTCCTCACCTGTATCTGCTGGGCAACTGACAAGCACCCGAGCACGCTCTCAGAACAGGATCGCATCGAGCACGCCTCCCGGGTTCTCGATTGCATGGGATGCCTGGAGCCTGACGAGCTCGTCCATGCCGCCATCGGCCACGAAGTGCCAGAGCGCGGCGACGGCGCAGATGAGGGCGATGAGCACGATGCCGATGAGCAGGTACTCGACCGTTGCCTGACCCGACTCCTCCCAAAAACGCACCCGGAGCTGCCGTATCCATTTGCGCTCAGAGCCCGTTGATGCCATCTTTGATCGCATTCCAAAGCTCTGACACCTTGTCCTTGAAGGCGACGATGGCAATCATGGCGATAACTGCGAGCACGCCAACGAGAATCGCGTATTCCGTTGTCCCCTGCCCCTCTTCCCTAAGGCAGCACAGACGAGCCGATAGGTATGCACATGCATTCTGCGAAATTGCTCCGATTCGTTTCATCTTCTTTTCCCTTCTCATGTTCCATTCTGCAAAAACTGGACGAGCGCGGGCCCCATTACCAAGATGAGCATGGCGGGCAAGATGCAGGTACCCGTGGGAACGAGCATCTTGACCGGCACTTTCTCGACGCGCTCTTCGAGCTCGGCCTGGCGCTCGTCGCGCAGGTCCTCGCTGAAGGCATCGAGCATCGCGGACAGAGGCGCTCCGCGCTCGAGCGCCTGGAGCACCGTGCCGCAAAAGCGCGTCAGCTCCTTCGATCCCACCCGCCGTGACATGTCCTGCAGGGCGCGCCTGCGCGAGGCGAGGCCGTTTTCCCAGACCAGGCGTGCTTTCTCGAGCTCTTGGGCAAGCGGCCCAGAGAACCTCGTGCAGTACAGCTCGAGCGCCGCATCAAACGAAAGCCCCGACTTCACCCCCATGGAGATCGTGTCCGACAGCACATCGAGCTCGGCGTCAATGGCACGCCGACGCTGCTCGTGCTCTTGCCGCTCCAGCAGCTGGGGTGCTCGCCCCGAGGCAACAGCGGCAAAGGCAAGGCAGGGCACGAGCGCCCACCAGCTCGACGCTGCAGAAGCGACCAGGCCGCAAGCCGCAAGGATCGTGAAGCAGAGCACGCGGTCCTGGAGTACCTCGGCAAGCTCGAGGTCCTTGGCAGGGCGCATGAGACTTGAGACCCTGTCCTGGACCAGCACCGCGAAGCGATACACCGCAGCGAAGGCGAAAAAGCAGCTGAGAATCTGCAGCACCGTGCTCACTTCCATGCACCTCCCGTTCGCCGGGAAAGGTCGGGTGAGAGAATCCTGCGCAGCATCACGATTCCCAGCGCCTCGAGCAGACAGGCAACGACGAGCAGAAACGCGCCCAGCGGACTCGTGAAGAAAACTGCCAGGTAGCCAGGCGAAAAGAGCGAGACCACGGCAAGGACCAGCAGGGGCAGCGCGACCACGATACGCGCCGAGAGTCTTCCCTGCGCCGTCTTGGTCTTGAGCTCATCGGAAAGTTTGCGCGAGCGTTTGAGCTGCTCGGAGACCGTGCCGAGCACGCGTCCCATGCTGCTTCCCGCCCGATGCTGTATCTCCATCGCCACCGCCAGATAGGAGAACTCCGTTCCTCCCGTCCGCGAGCGAAGGCCCTCCATCGCCTCATCGAAGCCCTGCCCTGCCTGAAGGTCCCAAACCGTGCGCTTGAGTTCGGAGGCAAGCGGCTCATCGCAGTTATCTGCCGTGTACTCGAGCGCGTGCACGAGAGAGGAACCGGAATCGAGCGCAACGGAAAGGAGCCGTAGCGCCTCGGGCATCGCCTGCTCGAAGGCAGCCGCGCGCCTGCGCGCCTGGGCCCGCTTGCTCATCCGCTCGATGACGTGCACGCGCGCGACGACATCGAGCGCCCTGCTCAACGCCGTCCGCAGCGCAGCACGGTTCCATGGTCCCCATGAGCAGAAGAGCTGCAGCAGACAGCGGACGAGATTGAATGCACAGACTCCGCTCGACGCCAATGCGGCAATCAAGAGGAGCGCACTTCCTGCAGCCATGAGCTCACCTCCTCCTTGGTCGCGGTCCCGTTCCACACGAGCTCGTCGATCCAGCTCGGGACCGTCTGCCAGACGTAGCGCTTGTCATGGCGGTCCCAGTAGACGACCGGCTCGAAGATCTCGTCGGGGCTATCGCCCGCACGCCAGCTCAGGTTCCGCTGAACGGCCCTGGTGATGCGCCTGCCCCCGTCCGGCATGCGGTCTTGCTGGACCACGAGGTCAAGAGCCGAGGCAATCTGCTCGCGTATCGCCTCGACAGGCAGGTCCATGCCATAGCGCACCATCATCACGAGGCGCGAGACGACCTCGGCAGGAGAATTGGCATGAAGCGTCGTGAGCGAGCCCTCGTGTCCGGAAGTCATCGCCTGCAGCATGTCGGCAGCCTCGGGACCCCTGCATTCTCCGACGATGATGCGGTCGGGACGCATGCGCAGGGAGTTCACGACGAGTTCTCTGATCGTCACCTCTCCCTTGCCCTCGGCGTTGGCGAGCCTCGCCTCGAGCCTGACGACATGAGGGTGCTGGTCGAACCTGAGCTCAGCGGAATCCTCGATGGTTATGATGCGCTCGTCAAAGGGAATCTCGCGGGAGAGCGCGTTGAGCAGCGTCGTCTTTCCGCTGCCCGTCCCACCCGATACGGCAAGGTTCTTTCGCGCGCGCACCGCCCAGCGCAGGAACTGCGCGAGCGCATCGTCGAGCGTTCCGAGTTCGACAAGTTCCGGGAGAGTGAACGCACGCGCACGGAACTTCCGTATCGTCACGACCGTGCCCACCAGGGACAGCGGCGGTATGACCACGTTGACACGGTGCCCTTCGGGCAGGCGCGCGTTGACATACGGGCATTGCTCGTCGACGCGTCGCCCCAACGGGGACACGATACGGTCGACGACCAGACGCAGCTGGGCCTCGGAGGCAAAGCTCTCGGAGCTTTTGTGCACGATGCCATCGCGCTCGAAGAAAATAGAACGCGGCCCGTTCACCATAATCTCGGTCACTGTGGAATCGGCGAGCAACGGCTCGAGCGGTCCCAGGCCGAGCACCATGTCGAGCACCTCTGCTACCAGACGCGCACGCGTCGTATCGTCGAGCTCTGGAAACCCATTGGCGCGCATGATCTGCTCGGATGTGGCGGCAAGCTCCCGGCGCGCCTGCGTGCGCCCCCGCTCGAGCAATTGCGCGATGCGCTCGCTTGAGACCTCGGCATAGAGGAGCTCGCGGAGCCTCCCCTCGAGCTCTTCGAGGTCAAACGCCGAGCGACGTTCCTCTTCCATGCGCTTTTCGGGAGGAGCCGATACGTAGTCAGCGAGTCTCATGACTGCCACCTCCCCTGCCGCATGCCACGGGATACCGAAGGCGCGTACACGATTCCAAGCGGAGGCAGGCAGACGCGCGCAAGGTGCTCGACACCATGCGCAAACGAGTCGCAGCCCTGCAGCAGCCCCTCTAGATCGCCCCGGCACAGAAACGTATCGGGCTTGCCCTTGGCATCGGGAATGCAGACGAGCTCTTCTGAATCGAGTGCCTTTCTGGCTTCCGAAGCCCTGAACTTGGCACGGGCACCGTAATGGTTGTAGACGTAGACGCAGCGGCTCTGCACAACGCCCATGCGGCCAAGGAGCTCCTGCACGCGCACGGCCCCTGCCAAAGACGACGGGCGCTGATCGAACATCACAACGATGAGATCGGCACTGCAGACGAGCGCGCCAGTAAGCCCCGACCAGTACTGCCCGGTATCGGCAATGGCAAGGTCGTAACCCCCGATGAGCTCGTCGAGAGAAGCAGCGACCGCGTCCGAGGCCTCCTCTGCGACCTCGGGAAACTCGGGCGCCCGATATACATCGAGCGCATTCGAGAGCATATGGAGGCTCAGCCCCGCGGGGAGCGCTGCGTCTTGCGGGGCATCGGCAAGTCCCAGCCAAAAGCCCCAGTCCCCGAACTGCAGATCCGCCTCGAGCAGGCAGGTCTTTATCTTCGCCCGTGAGGCAAGCTGCCCCAGGGCAAGTGAGACCGCGCTCTTGCCCACGCCACCGCTGGCAGAAGCGAAGACGATGAGCGGGGCGCGCTGACCGTGTGCTGAAGAGACGCTCATCACGAATCCGCCTCCCCGGAACTTCCCGGCAATACGAAGTGAATCGTGCCCTTGGTCGACGCGTAGATGAGTTCCTCGACGCTTTCGGGTGTCACGGCGAGCGTGACCCAGCTGATCTTCTCCTTTTCGTCCGATTCCACAGAGCTCGTCTCGAGCACGAGGATCTTCTCGCCGAGACGCTCGACTGTCCCCTTTGCGTTCTCGACGTAGACATCGACGAACGAGCCGGCCTTGATTGCGCCGCCGACGGCGAGCACGTCATCCGAGGACACGCTCACCGCAGACAGGCCCTTGGGCACCGAGATTCGCGAGGCGCCCTGACCCACGCGGCCCAAGAGCACCGGCTCGTTCTTTGCGATGTCGACCTGGGCGACTTTGCCGGACACCTGGTCGAGCGAGGTCGCGGGCTCGCCCTGGGGCAAGAGATCGACCAGCCAGTCCTGCACCTTGGCATTGGCCTGATCGACCTCGTGTCCGACGGGGATGTCCTCGGTGGCAACGACCACCTGGACCCGCTCGCCTCCGTAATGCTCGAGGCTCGCGGCACGCGCAACCGACGCCTCTGATTTGATGCTCGCCGTATAGGCGAAAACGCATATGACGGCCAGACATGCGCAGACGGCCGCGATCACGATTTGTCGTTTCTGCTTTCCCATATGCGAGCATCCCCTCTCCGGTGCCGTATCGACATCGCGCAAGAGGGATTCTGCCCAAGGGGCACCGACAAAAACCACCCCCGCAATCTGACCAAAAACCCAGAAGTTCTCAGACAAATGCAGGTCAGCGGGCTGTTATTTCAATAGTGAGAATTTTGGACACGCAACGGGCGGCTACAGGAGCGCACGCCCACGCAAGGCGCATCGAGAAAGGCGCGAGCTGCACTGCCGCCCCGATCGAAACCTGCGAGCGGGCAGCACGCGTGCGGGGCAGCGACATGGAAGCCGCCGCCCCGCACAGTCATCGCAGATAGATGCCCGTCCTTACGAGAGGAGCACGGAAAGGGACGGGAAGCAGAAGGCAAAGATGAGCAGCACGCACAGGATGACGACGAAGATAGTCATCCACATGCGCTTGCGCTTCTCGGCGCGCTCGAGCTTTGCCGCGGCGGCGCGCTCGGCCTCGATCTTTTCCTGCTGGGTCTTCTTGTGGTCGTTCTTTGATGCCATGGTACCTACCTACTATCTTGCTTTCGTGCCAAAGGGCCGTTTCGCCCGGTTCCTCTTCTCGTCGTATCTCGGTCTATCGGTTGTAGCGGTCGCGGCGGTCTTCTTTCGCGCGGCTCACGAGCTCGTCGTGCAGACCCGAGTCCTGGATCTGCAGCTTCACGCGCTTGCGCAGCTCGCGTGCGGCGCCGACGATACTGTCGCGGTCGACGCCGGAGACGTGGGTGAAGTTATCGTACAGGACACGGCCGTCGATCATGGAGAACATCACATTATCCTGGTTGCAGGTGTATATGATAGCGCTCTGCGGGTTGCTCGTCGGGTTCTGGTGCGAGTTGTGCATGTCAATCGCGATGATATCGGCCTTCTTGCCCGGTTCGAGCGAGCCGATCTCGTCGTCCATGCCAAGGGCGCGCGCCGCATCGATTGTCGCCAGGTGCAGTGCATCCCGTCCGCTCATATGCAGACGCGGGTCGGGAGAGGTCGCGCGGGCTATCATCAGGCCCGTGCGCATCTCGTCGATGACGTCGGTGGTGTCGACGGCTGCCGGCGAGTCCGTTCCCAGGCCGACGCGCAGACCGGCCGCCAGAAACTTCACGATCGGGGCCGAGCCCATGCCGAGCTTGGCGTTCACGCGCGGGCAGTAGGCGATGGCGACATTGCGGTCGGCAAGCGTCTTGATGTCCTGCTCGTCGACGTGCACGCAGTGCACGGCAAGCAGCTCGGGCACATCGAGGATGTCCCAGTTGACGACGTACTGGACCGGGGAGGTGCCGGCGGGAAGCCACGGAGGAAAGGCCCCGCTCAGCCGATGCTCGGATTCACTCGCGTGGACGCCAAAGGGAGAGGAGCCATAGCGGATGAAATCTTCCTCCTCATGGCTCCCGGCCAGGTGCATGGCAACGGGCACCTTATTCGTAGTTGCATAATCCGCGATAGTCGCGAGTACTTTGGGATGGCAGGCATAGAGTGGGCCCGGCGCGATGCCAAAGTCCAGCAGGTCGGATCCCACCTTCGATTTCCACGACTCGATTTCGTCTGCGCCCTCGTCGACGACCGCCTGGGCACGGTCACCCTTGGTCGTCATGACCTCGGCGTAGATGCGCCCGCGCAGGCCGATCTCGTCTGCCGCAACGGCCGAGCAGCCTGTGGAAGTGATGTCGGCGATGGTCGTTATGCCGCTCGCGACGGCCTCGAGTGCGCCGATGCGCGCCGAGGTGACCCAGTCCTCGTCCGAGAAAAAGGGCTCGACCTGCAGCACCTCGCGCTTCCACTCCGCGTACGGCTTGTCATCGACCATGCCGCGCAGGGCGGTGTAGCCCAGGTGCGTATGGCAGTCGATGAAGCCCGGCATGAGGGCGGCAAGGCCGAAATCGCGCACCTCCTCGTTGGGGTACTTCGCCTTGAGGAAGGCAGCGGGCCCCACATCGGAGATCCTGTCGTCTTGCACGAGCACGGCGCCATCCTCGATGAACTGCGAGGTTACCGGTAATACGTATTTTGCGGTGTACAGCATGGTGGCTCCTCGCTACTTGGTCTCGGCCTCGGCCGGCTCGGAATCCTCGTCGGCCTTCTTCTTGCGGTTCCAGGGAAGCTTCGACCCGTTCTTGTTGGATGCCTCTGCCTCATAGGCCGCCTCGCTTTCCGCGATGGCGGCATCCAACTGCTCGCGCTCCTTCTTGGTGAGGTTGCGGGCACGCTGCTCCTGGGCCTTTCGTATGGGCCTGATCTTCTTGAAGTCGATGTAGAAGGCGTAGATGATGCCGCCGTAGCCGATGATGAGGCCGATGATGGAGACGGCGTTGGAGTACTGGGAGAAGCTCTCCGGCAGCACGCCGTTTCTGACGCCCGCGGAGAACAGCCACGAAAGCCCGACGCCCACAATGGCGATGACGATGACGATCCACCACTGCTTGCGCCACTTCTTGTATTCCTCGCCGCGCATGGCCTCGGCGGTGAGCACCTGCTCGCGGCGGCGCTCCTGCTGGCGCTCGGCGCGGTCTGCCGCCTGATGCTCCTTCTTCTCCTGCTGACGTTGCTTTCTGGACGTCGGTGCCGGTGCGGAGCGAACCGAGGAGGCAGCCTCCCTGACCGGCTTTGCCGAACTTGCCGACTTGCGGGTGCTGCCCTTGGGCTTGTTCTGGTTACGGGGGTTCAGGGGATTGCGTTGCGTCATAGTGCTGGGTGCCTTCCAAAAACTCGTGTCTTCAATCGTTCGGGTGTACGCCTATGCGCTCGCCGGGACGAACTTCTCGCCCGTGATGAGCTCGTAGGCCTGGATGTACTTGTCCGAGGTAGCCTTGATGATGTCTGCGGGCAGGCGCGGTGGCTCGCCCGTGCGGTCCCAGTTGGCGTGGAGCCAGTCGCGCACGAACTGCTTGTCGAAGCTTGCCTGGGAACGGCCGGGCTCGTAGTCTGCCTGCGGCCAGAACCGCGAGGAGTCCGGCGTGATGACCTCGTCGGCCAAGGTGAGCTTGCCGTCGACCATGCCAAACTCGAACTTCGTGTCCGCGATGATGATGCCGCGTTTTTCGGCATAGTCCGCAGCGGTCTTGTAGATGTTCAGGGACGCGTCGCGCAGCGCGGAGGCATCCTTCTCGCCGAGCATCTCGACGATTCGCTCGTACGAGACGTTCTCGTCGTGATCGCCGATCTGGGCCTTGGTAGAGGGCGTGAAGATCGGCTCGGGGAGCTTGCTCGCCTCGACGAGGCCATCCGGCAGCTCGATTCCGCAGACCGTTCCCTGAGCCTGGTATTCCTTCAGGCCGCTTCCGGCAAGGTAGCCGCGCACGATGCACTCGACGGGGAACATGTCGGCCTTCTTGACGAGCATGAAGCGCCCGGCAAGATAGTCTGCATACGGCTTGAACTGATCGGGCAGGTCGGCGACGTCTGCCGAGATGAAGTGGTTGTCGATCGTGTCGGAGAGCAGGTCGAACCAGAACAGGGAAATGCGCGTCAGGACCTCGCCCTTGTGCGGGATCTCGTCTTTCAGAATGTAGTCGAACGCCGAGATACGGTCGCTTGCCACGATGAGGAGCTTGTCACCGAGGTCGTAGAGGTCGCGAACCTTGCCCTGCGAATCAGGGCGCATTGCCATTTCACTCAAGGCTGACACCTTCCTGCTCTTTGCCGATATGTGTGCCTATTGTAGGCGCTTTCACGATTCCGAATCGTCGTCATTGTCCTTCTTGCTAGGTAACGGCACGCGAATTCCAAACAACGTGAGCTGGTTGGGGATGTTGATGCCACTCTTCTGCTCGCGTGCGGCAGCCCTACGTGCGTCCCTGTCCTGGCGCTCCTGCAGCTTGCGGAGCTTTTCCTGGGCCTTTCGCTGCTTGTCCTGCTCGCGCTTTGCCTCGCGGCGGGCCTCGCGTGCCACGCGCCGAGCTGCCCGGGGCTGTTTTTCGGTTGAAGCGCGCGAAACGTCCTCGCGCGCGAGTGGGATGTTGATGGTGAACGTGCTCCCCTCGCCGAGAACGCTCTCGACGGAAACGCTGCCGGAGTGCTGGTCGGCGACCTCCTTGACCAGCGCAAGGCCGATGCCCAGGCCACCGCTGATATTGGAGCGGGCGCTGTCAGCGCGCCAGAAGCGGGAGAACACCTTGTCGAGGTCCTCTTTGGCAAGCCCGACGCCAGTGTCGGTCACGGAGATCGAGGCGTTGCCCTCGATGCGGCGGGCGCGCAGCGTGATGGTGCCTCCCTCGGGTGTGTAGCGTACAGCGTTGGAGAGCAGGTTTGCCACAGCCTGCATAACCAGGTCGTGATCGCCGATGATCTTTATCTCCGGCTCGATTTCGGAGACGAAGGTGAGGCCGGATGATTCGACGAGCGCCTCGTTGGTGAGCGTGAGGTCGTTCACGAGGTCGCTCACGTCGACGAGCTCGCGTTTGACCTCGACCGTTCCGTTCTCCAGCCGGTTCAGGTGCAGTAGCGCCTCGACGAGGCGCCCCAGGCGCCGCGTCTCCGAGGAGATGGTCGCCAGGTGCTCTTCGTCGGCGGGAAAGACCCCGTCTTGAATGGCCTCGACCGTCGCCTGGATGGCCATGAGCGGCGTGCGCAGCTCGTGGGCGACGTCTCCGATGAGCTGGCGCTCGAGGTCGCGGTCGCGCTGTATGGAATCCGCCATCTCGTCGAAGGTCTTGCCGAGCTGCGAGAGCTCGTCATCGCCAAAGAGGTTCGTGCGCGCCGTGAGATCGCCTTCCTTGATGGAGGAGGCCGCCTTGGTGATCTTCTGGATGGGCTGCCCGATGCTGCGGGCAAAGAAGAGCCCGAGCACGACGGAGAGCAGCAGCGCGGCGACCGCGGCGATGATGAGGGCGAAATAGACCCCCTCGTCGCCGAACTCGGACCCGCGGTTGATGTTGTATCCGATGACGAGCGCGCTTGCCGTGATGAGCACGGTCATGGCCGCCGTCAGCATGAATGCCCCGGCGATGTAGCTGACTATGGAGATGTGGTTTTTCTTCGGCGGACGCTCGCCCATTGCCTCACCGGCCTATTCCGCGTCGTCTTTCTTCTTCTCTTCGGTGGGCTTTGGTGACTCGAAGCGATAGCCGACGCCGTGGACGGTGTAGATCCACGTGGGGTGACGCGGGTCGTCGCCGATTTTGGCGCGCAGGTTCTTCACGTGGCTGTCGATGGTGCGCTCGTAGCCCTCGAAATCGTAGCCGAGCACCTTCTCGACCAGCTCCATGCGCGAATAGACGCGCCCAGGGTAACGGGACAGCGTGGTGAGCAGCTTGAACTCGCTGGCGGTCAGGTCGACTTCCTCGCCCCGGACCATGACCTTGTGGCCGCTCACATCGATGGTGAGGTCGCCGAACTCGAGAACCTCGCGCTGAGGCTCGGAATCGATATGGGCACGACGCAGCAGCGCGCGCACGCGGGCGACGAGCTCGCGGGGGCTGAAGGGCTTGATGAGGTAGTCATCGGCACCGAGTTCGAGACCAACAATGCGGTCTTCGACCTCGCCTTTGGCGGTGAGCATGATGATGGGGACATCAGAGGTGTCGCGAATCACGCGGCAGACCTTCTCGCCAGGCACCTTCGGGAGCATCAGATCGAGGATAACGAGGTCGAAGTGGTGCTTTTCGAACTCCTCGATTGCCTGCTGTCCATCTTCTGCACCGGTCACCCAGTAGTTTTCACGTTCGAGATATGCCGCAACGGCATCGCGGATAGCCTTCTCGTCTTCGACTAAGAGGATGCGACGGGTTTCAGAACCCATGTCCACGATGAAACTCCTTTCACACTAACGGTGAATCGACACGTAGAAGTTTAGCATTGTGCCAGCTTGCCCGTGCATCCGTTGGGGACCCGTAATGATTATTTCACCACGCCGCAACAGGCGAACGCTTCGAAACCCCGCGCACGCGCACTCACGAGATATCGACGGGGGCAATCGAGCGCAGCAGAACCGAGCTCACTTCCTTGGAACCCGAGGTCTTGTTGATAGTCGAATAATTATAAACCCTGCTCACAGCGCCAACCGTAGCGGGGTAGTCGCCATACGAGGTGGCATCCGACGGCGATGACACGGTGAAGTAGCGCCGCTTGTCGGGGTCGATGAAGACCGTGCGCGAGCCCGACTTGCAACATAACCATCCCTTGCACGTGCTGAGCGCCGTAACCGGCTCTTTGGCGATGCGCAGCCACTCCGTCGAGCTCAACGGATAGTACGTGCCCACGTTGGCGATGCCACCGCCGTAGTCATACGAGGCCTTGATGCCAAAGGAGAACGCACCGCCCACATAGATTGCGCACAGCGGCTTGAAGGAATGCGGCATCGTGAGCGTCGCCACCACCGAGCCCGTGCCCGATTGAATCGCCGTGAGCGTGTAGTAGACACCCGAAGAGGTGTCGGCACGAGGCATGCAGGTGAGGATGTCCTCGCTCACGCTGAGCCCCTCGCAGAAGCGCCCGTGGCTCGTGATGAGCACGCTCGCGGCAGAACCGCCGGCAGAGGCCTTGAGATAGGAGTCGTCCGAGGTCTTGGAACCGGACTCTGCGGGCTGGACGATCCAATAGGCCGTCTGCCCGATGACCGAGATCTCGGGCGCATCGTAGTCGCCCGTCCCCTCATCGAGCTTGACCGCATCTCCAATGGAAAGACTGCTGGCATCGACGGTGGCGCAGTAGACCGCCCAATCGGAGGTGAGGTAGTTGTCCTCGACCCACACGAGCAGATCGGAACTCGTGCAGGCGGCATAGATGCTGTAGCCCCTGGAATCGAGAACCCCCTTCTTCAGCACTTCCGAGACCGTGCCGGTCGAAAGGTCGATGAGCTCGACGGTCGAAAGGGGGCTTGCCGTTGCCCCCGTGCACAGGCAGGCGCCGATCTTGTTGTCGGTTGAGAAGATCTGCGTGCCGTCATCGAGCGTGGCGAGCTCGGAGAGGGCGTAGTAGCGCGACGGCTTCTTGATCTCCGTGAACGCATCGAGCGTCGTCACCGCAGAATCATCAACGCTCAGCACATCGACAGCGCTGTCATCAGACGAGCTCGAGCATCCCGAAAGCGCAGCTGGCAGCGAGCCCGCTGCCAGACAGCCGGCAAAGACCGCGGCGCCCCGCGCGAGAAAGGCGCGGCGCGAGACGAGTGCGCCCGATGATTCCTGTGAGGGTCGAGTGGCCATTACTGCCTTTGCTCGAGCGCCTTTTCGAGCGCGTTTGCAAACTGGTCAGGGCAGGACGTGGGCTTGTAGCCGCACTTCACGCCCTTGCAGCGCTCGATGACCCAGTCGGCGGGCATGCCCTCCACGAGGCGGCCGATGCCCTGCAGGTTGCCGTTGCAGCCGCCCATGAAGGCGACGTTGTGGAGTTTGTTCTCATCATCGAGGTCGAAGCCCACGGCAACAGAACAGGTTCCGTTGTTTCGAAAGACGTATTCAGGTTTTTCTTCAGACATGCTTGTCGCTCCAGTCAAAATCTTCGTCCTAGAACTCGAGTGTCTCGAGACGCTCGAAGATAACATCTTTTCTCTGCAGGAACGCCCAGGGATCGAAAATGTCATCGAACTGATCGCTCGTAAGCGTGCAATCCTCGTCTGCCTCGAGGAGCTCTCTGAAGGTCGGGCCGTCGACGGCCTCTTGCAGATCGCCCCAGACCTTCATGGCGTTGCGCTGCACGATGACGTAGGCGTCCTCGCGCGTAATGCCGGTGTTGACGAGCGCGAGCAGAACGCGGCTCGAGAAGATGAGCCCGCGCGTGCGGTGCAGGTTGGCCTCGGAGTTCTTGCGATAGAGCTTGAGGCCGTCGAGAATCGTCTCCATCTTGCCGCAGATGTAGTCGAAGGCTGTGAAGCTGTCGGGAAAGACCACACGCTCGGCGCCGGAGTGGGAAATGTCGCGCTCGTGCCAAAGGGCGACGTTGTCGAAACCGACCTGCGCATTGGCCTTGATGACGCGCGATAGACCGCAGACGCGCTCGACGGTGATGGGGTTGCGCTTGTGCGGCATGGCAGACGAGCCCTTCTGGCCCTTTCTGAACGGCTCTTCCATCTCGAGCGTGTCGGTCTTTTGCAGGCTGCGGATCTCGGTTGCGATCTGCTCGAGGGTTGCCGCGCTGTTGGCGAGCGCGGCGAGCACCTGGGCGTGGCGGTCGCGGTTGATGACCTGCGTGGAGAGCGGGTCGGGGGTGAGGCCGAGCTTTTCGCAGACGTATTGCTCGACACGGGGGTCGATGTTGGAGTACGAGCCGACCGCACCGCTGATGGCGCCGACCGCGATGACCTTGCGGGCGTCGAGCAGGCGCTGCTCGGCGCGCTTGAGCGCCCAGGCCCACATGCCGAACTTCATGCCGATGGTCATCGGCTCGGCGTGGATGCCGTGCGTGCGGCCCACGCAGATGGTGTCCTTCTCCTCGAAGGCACGGCGCTTGCAGATGCGCCCGAGCTTGCGGACGTCCTCGATGACGATGTCGAGCGCCTGGGTGATGAGATAGCACATCGCGGTATCGCCCAGGTCAGAGCTTGTCATACCGTAATGCACCCAACGGCTCGGCTTGGGCTTTCCCTCGGGCACATCGGCATCGATATAGCGCGCCATGACCGTGGTGAAGGCGATGACGTCGTGGTTGGTGACCTTCTCGACCTCGTCGATCTCGGGAACCGTGAAGTCGGCGTGTTCGCGAATCCAGGCCGCTTCCTCCTTGGTGATGCCACAGGCCCCGATTTCGGCCTGCGCCTCGCACGCGAGGATCTCGATTTCCTTCCAGACCTCGAACTTGTTCTGAAGCGACCAGATGCGCCCCATCTCGGGACGCGTGTAGCGCTCGATCATCTCTTAGCTCTCCTCCGTTGACGTGGTCTCCGAAAGCTTGCGCTGCCCAAATCTATATTGCGGCAGCGTGGAATTCAGCTCATGCGGCGCCCGCGATAATAACGAGCCCCGGCACAGACAAGCATACTAGATGCTTTTAGCCGCTGCGTCAGCCAAATCGATCCAGATTTCGCAGCATCCACAGCATCTGCGGCGTCAAAAGGATGCACGGGTGCCGGCATGCCCTTCCATCCAGCCAGGCGGGTATAATCACACACGCCGTACACGATCGACGAACTGGAAAGGGGTGGGAGTGGCCGTGAGCACAGAACAGACGCAGCCCGTCCCCTCCCCGCTCGAGCGGATCATCACGCTATGGCTCTACCTGTCGGAAAAGAAGCATGCCACACTCGAGGACATCCAAATCGACCTGCACGAATGCTATGGCGATTCCGGTAACGCCGAGTCGGTCCGCAAGCGCTTCGAGCGCGACAAGCAGCTGCTCGAGAGCTTTGGCTGCTTTCTCGTCTACGATGCGAACGCCGCAACCTACCGCATCGACGAGACGCGCAGCTATGCGGTCTCTGATGCCGGGCTCGACGAGGCCGACGAGAGCCTATTGCGCGTGCTGCTCAGCGCCATCTCGAGAGACGAGACCGACCTGTACGATGACGCGCAGATGATCCTCGTCAAGCTCTCCGACCTGCTCGAAGAGCCCGATATGGCAGACCAGATCACGCATGACGACACAGACGCACGTCCCATCGGGTCGCGCAAGAAATTCGAGAAGATCGATGCTGCCTGCCGGAACAGGAAACGCCTTGCCTTCTCATACGTATCGGCTGACGGGAAGAAGAGCACGCGCTCTGTCGAGCCACACGAGCTCTACATGATCGACGAGCGCTGGTACCTCTACGCCTATGACCTCGACCGCAAGGCCATGCGATGCTTTCGCATCGAGCGCATGAGCAAGGTAAAGGCAAACGAAGCCAACCCCGCGACACCTGATTTCGAGCGCCACGAGCTGAAGGCAAGCGACTACATGCGCCTTCCCTTCCAGCTCGGTACGGGTCCCGCGGTTGACGCGCGCATCGCAATCGAGCCTTCCGCCCTCTCCCGCATCAGGTCAAAGCAACGTCAGCAGGGCAATATCGAGATCACGGAAACCGGCGTCATCTGGACCGTGCCCGCAAACGACATCGACCGGCTCGCACGCTGGTGCATCGAGAACGGACCGGGCGTGTACCCCCTCGACGCAGCTGCGCAAGCACGATATGCCGAGCGCCTCGAGCAGACGCTTGCAGCACTCGAGAGGAGCGAAGATGACACGCTCCGATAGCGAACTCAAGCGCGGCATGGCGATCTTCTTCTTGCTCGACAGCGCAAAGAGCATCTCGCATCGCCAGGCCGCAGAGCTGCTCTCGTGCACAGAGCAGGACGTCACCAAAGCCCTCGACGAGATCGCCCTGGGCTATATCCCCATAGACGAACACGTCGAGCAGCAGGACAGCTTCTCGCAGCTCACGGGGAGCAGAAAACGCCCGCTGCCCCGGCTCAACGAGCGCGAGACGAAAACGCTCGTCAACGTGCTCGGCACACAGGGAATCTCGCCAGAGGAAGAACCCTTTGCCTCCCTCTTCTGCGAGCACGGCGCCCTCGATGCTGCGGGAAGCCCCCTTGCACATGCGGACGCAAAGGCCACGACACGCGACAACGCGGCTGCAATGCGCGAAGTGGCGCAGGCCTGCGAGGACAAGGATGCAGGCCTTGCCATCGACTACCTGAAAGAAGGCGCTGACGAGGCCAGACACTACAGAGTCCACAATGTCTCGCTGAGCTCGAAAAGCGGCGTTCGCTACCTGCATGCGCAGCTTTCCGACGGTGCGGAGCGCAGCTTCAGAACCGATCGCATCGTGAGCGCCCGGCGCCTCGATGCTGCAGCCCCGAGCACCGCGCGTGCGCAAGACGACGCGGAGCCTTCCAGCTCCCAGACAGCCCGCCTGCTCTTCCTTCCCGATGCTCCCGACGTGGAGTGGCCGGGCTTGCGCACCAGGAAGGGCGGGCACCATGCCGATGGCAGCATCGAGCGCACGGTGCCCTGGTATGGAAGCGAATGGCTGCCCCAGCGCCTCGCGGCATCGGGTGGCACTATCGTGCCCTTGGCTCCCGACAAGTTGATTGATATGACACGCGACTACGCCGAGCGCCTGCTCGGAGAGCTCGACAAATCATGAGGCGGCCGAGCCTCATGGCTCCCACCGGAGAGGTTTTCGCCTAACCCTCGAAATCGAAGTCGAAGGACTTTGCCTTGTCGCAGGGCACGCCCGCGCCAAAGAGCAGCTCGCGCTCGTCTTCGGGAAGGGAGGCGCGCGCCCGGTCGCGCACGGTGTTCACGCCGACGAAGAACTGGCGCATCATCGCCACGAGCAGGTACTTTCCCTTGTACGAGAGCGTGAGCTCGTCGTCGTTGTCCTTGTCGAAGGCGCCGACCATCTTGAAGAACGCGTACTCGATCGGAAGGCCCGCGGCCACGCTGCAGCCAAAGTCATGCTCCCACTGCTTCTTGTCCAGGCGCAGCCCGAAGAGCTGCATCATGAAGCGGTAGCGCATGTGGTCGCGTTTGGTGAAGTGCGTCTCGCCCATCACCGACATCTTGCCGGCGTTAATGCGCGCGTCGTACTGGCTCAGCGAGAACGTGTTCACGAACAGCGTGTTGTCCATGAAGGTCATGCCGCCCGAGCCGATGGCCGGATACTCCTCGTAGTCGACAATGTACTCGTCGATCATGTCGTTTTCCGTGGCGTCGAAGGTCCAGGCGCTGCTCATGGTGAACGGCGCGTTCTCGCCCTCCACCAGCTGCGAAAGGATGATCTGGTAGAAGCGCTGCTCGCGCTCGTAGCTCACTTCGCCCACCGTGCGGGCAAGCGATTTCTCCACCGCGGGGGACGCCATGAGCGGATAGAAGGTCGTCTGGTTGCAGTGCGTCTGCTTGATGACGTCGAGGTCGTGGCGCAGCATGTCCTCGGTCTGGGCCGGGAAGTTGTAGATCATGTCCACGTTGAGCGACTTGAACACGCCGGAGTCGGCTGCCCCGCGCACCGCATTGAAGACCTGCTCTGCCGAGCCGTACTTGTCGTAGCGGTCCATCTGCTTGAGCAGGCTGTCATCGAAGCTCTGCACGCCCACGGACATGCGCTGCACGACGCCCTCGAGCTTCTCGAGGTACTCGGGCCCCAAGTGGTTGGGGTTGGTCTCGCAGCTCACATCGCCGATGGAGAAAAGCTCACGGGCCTGGTTGATAGTCTTGATGAGCTCGTCGAGCATGATGGTCGGCGTCCCGCCGCCCACATAGACGGATTCGAAGTCATAGCCCATATCGGCGAGCATCTGCATCTCGCGGCGCAGGTCGGAAAAGTACCGGCGCGTCTTTTCCTCTTCGAAGGGAAAGCGGTTGAACGAGCAGTACGGGCAGAGCCGCTCGCAGAAGGGGATGTGCATGTAGAGCATGTAGTGCTGCCCCGGCGTCGGCTTGGGCAGGCGCTCGCGCTTGCTCGCCTTCAGGTCGAGATAGTGTCCGCCGAACGTGCGGACGCCCTGGGTTATGAGACGTTCGGAAAGCATGACCCTCCAAAAGAAGAACGCGAAAAGGCGCAGCACCCCTGAGGGCCTGCGGTCTAGAAGCTATAACACAAAGTACAAGATAACGGCAATTACCACCACAACCGCAAGAATGCACGCGATGAGCTTTCCGTAGTGACCGGATGCCGCCGAGAGGGCAAGGCCCTCGGTAAAGGTGCGCCGTGTCTTGAAGTAGGCGCGCCCCTTGGGGAGCTTGGGGAGCTCCTGTGATTTGGTGGCCGACCACTGCCCGTTGGACTCGAGCACGTGCGCGCGCTCCTTTTCCGAGAGGGCAACTGCCGGGTGCTCGCCTTTTGCGATGCGCTCGGCAATTCTTTCGACGAAGGCGTCGAAGGCCTCGCGCTGCTCGAGCGGGTAGCACATCAGGGCGATCTCGACGGTGTACTTGTCCGTGGTCTTGTCGAAGATGACGGCAGAGGGGAAGGCACGGCACACCCAGTTCTCGTCCATCGCCTTCTTGAGGTGCTTGAAGACGTCTTGCGGGACGAACCCGGCCGCCTGGTCCTTGCGCCCGACCACGACACGGGGTACCTCCTTGCCGCGCTCTGTGACATGCAGCTGCGGCGTCAGCTCGACCTCGCTTCCGATGGGCCAGCTGTTACCGTCGACCTTGATGCCGGAGTCCCCGCTCGTCTCATCGAGCAGGCAGTAGGTTCCGTAATAGGATATGCCCTGTGATGTCATGTGCCCTCTTCATGCCATTGCGTTGGAAAACATGCGGCAAAAAGCATATACCGCGAAGCGCGCGGCGCGAACGGGCAGGGACGCATGTTCGCCAAACCGTCAAAATGAAGGATCGGATTTGCGGACAGCGACGGCACGCCTTCTTCAATGCGCACCGCTCTTTCCCGCGATTTTCAAACTGTCCGCCTCCAAGACGGGCTACCGCGCAGCCTCCACGTCGCCGCTTTCCTTCTTATGGTAGGCAAGCCAGTAGATCAGCCCCACGAACACGGCGCCTCCGACGATGTTTCCCAACGTGGCAAATCCGATGTTGTAGAACACGCCACCCCAAGTGAGCACGACTGCGCCGTAGCCGCTCTGAGAGGCGATGACTCCCATGGGAAGGAAGAACATGTTCGCCACGCAGTGCTCGAAGCCCATGGCGACAAAGGCCATGACCGGGAAAATCGAGGTGAAGACCTTATCGATCACGGTACGGCCGGCAAAGCCCATCCAGACGGCCAGGCACACGAGAAGGTTGCACATGATGCCGCGGAAGAATATCTGCGAGGGATCGAGGCCGATCTTGCCCGAAGCCACGGAGACCATCTGCGCCCCGATCGTGTTATCTCCCGCTTGCGTCCCCATCAGCCCGCAGCCAAAGACGATGCCGACCAAGATGAGCGATCCTGCGAAGTTGCCGATCCAGACCGTCACCCAGTTCTTCACCACCGCGCCCCAGGAGATGCGCTTGCTTCCGGCGGCGATTACCATGAGGCAGTTTCCGGTGAACAGCTCGGAGCCGGCGATGATGACGCACATCAGGCCAAGCGAAAAGCACAGACCGCCCAAGATACTCGAGGCGGCAAAGCCGAGCGTCTTGTCGGCCTTGACGAACGTCATGAATAGCGCGCCCATTCCGATCATGATGCCCGCCATGATGGCAAGCACGAACGTGCGCCCGACCGTGTTGTTCGCCTTGCCGACGGCGATGTCCTCCGCCTGCTGCTCAAGTGCGAGAGCAGACCTGCAATCGGGCTTGATGACGCTCACATCCGCTTCCGTAACCTCTGCCATATTGGCACCGTTCCCCTTCATCGAGACTTTGAAATTTCCAAGGCCCGCAGGACCCCAACAGCAAACAGAAATGCACCCCCTTGCCGCGATTGTCTCGAGACGCACGGCGACGGCACCTTAAGCTGACGTTGCGCAGCGACGTACATGTTGATGTCCTCGATCGCCCTCGATACCGCAGAGCTTCGTGAGGGCATTGCACGTGAGCGTCTTGGAACGAGTCCGGACAAGCGCTTTGGTGTGATAGAACAGCCTGGGCCTCCCACCAGTGAGGCAGGCGCCGCCATTGTAGAACAGTATGTATTGGAAAGACGCCCTTGCCCTGCGAGCAGGAAGACGAAGGGGGCTCATGGACTTTGCGCTCGGCTCGTCTTCTTCATGTGCAAGCGCGAAGCCTCCAACGAAGACATCCGCGTGGTAGTCTGTAGCGCATACGACTACCCAGGAGCAATATGGCTGACAGAGACACCCTTGCGCGCTACCTCATCCCCGGTACCGATGAGGACGTGATCGATACCTACCTAACGCTCGCCGACCCGGAGCGCTTCACCGCTCCTTCCCTCATCGAGCGTGACTACATCGTCGTCGACACCGAGACCACGGGCTTCGACCCCGCGCGCTGCGCCCTCATCGAGATCGCCGCGGCCCGCGTGCGCGGAAACGACGTCATCGAGCGCTTCGACACCTTCGTGGACCCGGGCCGCTCGATTCCCTCAGAGATCGAAGAGCTCACGAGTATCACGAACGCCGACGTGAAAGACGCCCCCTCGCCCGAAGAGGCGGTGGCCGCGTTCGCCGAGTTCGCGCAAGACGACGACCTCGTCGCCCACAACGCCGCCTTCGATCGCTCCTTTA
The DNA here is from genome assembly GCA_050943615.1 of Coriobacteriales bacterium. Lineage (GTDB taxonomy): Bacteria > Actinomycetota > Coriobacteriia > Coriobacteriales > QAMH01 > CACZQA01. The sequence goes on along the minus strand of JBMNPN010000004.1, from coordinate 7,555 downwards.
TCATGCGCCAGGCCCGCCCGGGCATGCTCAAGGGCGACTGGCTCGACTCGCTCACGCTCTCGCAGATCGTGCTGCCGCGCTTCAGGTCGCATAGGCTACACGACCTGGCATGCGCCTATACGCTTCACTCCTCCACGCACCGCGCCGACGACGACGTCGAGGCGACGGTGGGCCTTTGGCAGATCCTTTTGCGCGGCCTGCAGGCGCTCGAGCCCGGACTCGCGCGCTACATCGCCGACCTCTCCCCCGAGACCGACTGGCCGTTGCGCAAGCTCTTCTCGGAGGCAGCCGATGCCCTCTCCGGCACCTACCTCTCGTTTCGGCAATCCCGCGACCTGCGCATTCGCGACCACGCCTCCAAGGAGAAGTACGATGCAGACGAGATCCCGCTTTTCCATTGCACCGACGAGGTCATCAGAAACGACCTTTCGAGCGAAGGCCTCGCCGGGCAGATGTATACCAACTACGAGCAGCGCGAAGAGCAGGTCCAGATGGCGCTCGAGGTGAACGACGCCCTGCGCGACGAGAGCTTCAGCGTGATCGAGGCCGGCACCGGCGTCGGAAAATCGATGGCCTACCTGATCCCCTGTGCGCACTTCGCGACGAGAAACGCCGTACCCGTGGGCATCGCCACGAAGACGAACACGTTGATGGACCAGCTCGTCTACCAGGAGCTCCCGCGGCTGAAGCGCGTCTGGGGCGACCTCGACTACGTCGCCTTGAAGGGCTATGAGCACTACCCCTGCCTGCGAAAGATCGAGCAGGCGGCGCGCCGCGACGACCTCGACGTCGATGCCATACAGATGATCGCGACGCTCGCCGGCTTCACCGCGCAGACCAGCTGGGGCGACCTCGACGCCCTCAACATCCACTGGGCCGGCCTTCCGCAGACGGCCGTGCGCGCCAACCCCAACGACTGCCTGAAGAAGCGCTGCCCGTTCTTTCCCAAGCGCTGCTATCTCCACGGGCTGCGGCGCTTTGCCACGGGCGCCGATATCATCGTCACCAACCATGCACTGCTCTTTCGCGACCTGCAGATGGACAACGGCATCCTCCCCCACATCCGCCACTGGGTCATCGACGAGGCGCATTCGGTCGAATCCGAGGCACGTCGCCAGCTTTCCGTCTCCATCGGGTCGCGCGACCTCGAGTTCACCTTGCGTCGCATCACGGGCACGCGCAACGGGCTCACAGCCGCCATCCGGCGCAAAGCGGACGCAGAGGAGGGCGGGGACATGCTCTACGGCGTCTGCGTCGACATCGACACGCGCGCAGACCAGCTCATCGAGTGCGCGGATATGTTCTTCACCTACGTCGAGGACCTCGCCTCAGAAGACGGCGGGTCCTTCGGGACGAGCACCTTGTGGATTGGGGGCGAGCTGCGCGAAGGCGCCCTGTGGCAGCGCCTCGTGCAACCGGGGCGCACGCTGCTGGAGAAGCTCGACGGACTCATCAAGCGCCTGAACGACCTCTCCTCTATGCTCGAGCAGTTCGAGGGCTCGTTTTCTAGCCAGGAGGCAGAGATAGCCGCGACGACCAGCAGGCTTTCGGAAATGGGTCAGGCCCTTTCGCTCGTACTCGACGGTACCGACGATTCCTACGTCTACTCCGTCGAGGTGCGCGCGGCAAAAGAGCGCACGACCGAGACGCTCACCGCGCAGAAACTCGACATCGGAAAAACGCTTGCTGACAGCTTCTACCCCGCGCTCAAAACCGTCGTCTATACCTCCGCGACGTTGTCTACCGGATCGGGAAAAGACCCGTTCGCGCACTTCCTGCACACCACGGGACTCGACCGCGTCGAGAAAGACCGCGTGAGGTGCGTGTCGCTTTCCTCGAGCTACGACTTCGAACACAACATGAGCATCCTGCTTCCCGATGACATCCCCGAGCCCAACGACCGTGCCTACCGCGACGCCCTCGCCGACCTGCTCTTCCAGGTCCATGTGGCCATGGGCGGATCGGTGCTGACGCTGTTCACGAACCGCCGCGAGATGGAAGAGCAGTACCGCCTGCTCAAGCCCAAACTCGCCGCCGAGGGCATAGACTTGGCAGCCCAGTTGCGCACGAACAGCACGAAGGCGCTGCGCGATCGATTCTTGCAGGAACGAGAGCTATCCCTATTCGCGCTGAAATCGTTTTGGGAGGGCTTCGATGCACCGGGGGACACGCTGCGCTGCGTCGTCATCCCCAAACTTCCCTTCGGGCGTCCCAACGACCCCATCGCCCGCGAACGCGAGAATCGCGAATCGCGCGCCGCTTGGAGGCGCTATTCCTTGCCCGAGGCTATCAAGGACCTCAAGCAGGCCTGCGGGCGCCTCATCCGCAGCTCGACGGACAGCGGCTGGATTATCCTCGCCGATGCGCGCCTGCAGACGCGCCGTTACGGGTCGCAGTTCCTGAAGGCCATGCCGACAACCGACATCCGCACCATGACGAGCGAGGAGATCGCGGAGACCCTCGCAAGCGAAAAACCGGGCAGGCCCAGCTAGGGCGCCCTATATACGAGAGGACCCGGCACGACCTTGGAAGTCGTGCCGGGTCCTCTCGTTAAAGATACGAAGTGCTGAAAATCTACCCGTTGTCCGGGTTCTCGTGCGAGACGAAGTCTTCCGGCTCGACGTGCTCGATGAACTTGTCGAACTCCTCGAGCTCGATGCGCTCGTCTTGCCCCGGCGTGAACGAGCGCGGGCAGGCTGCCGCGCGAAAGACGTCCTCTTCCACGAAAAGCGGCACATTGGCGCGAATGGCCAGAGCGATGGCATCGCTCGGACGTGCGTCGACACGGGTGAACATGCCGTTGGGGCAGCGCACGTAAATCGTCGCGAAGAAGACGGTTCCCTCGACACGGTCGATGACGACGCGGCTGATGGAGCCGCCGACCGAGCTGACGAGGTCGAGCGCGAGCTGGTGCGTGAGCGGGCGCTCGGTGTTCTTGTCCTCGAGGGCCGCCGCGATCGCCGTCGATTCCATCGAGCCAATCCAGATTGGAAGAATCTGGTCCTCCGGGATCCCGTCGCGATGCTCGTTGGGTTTGAGCGTCAGGATGGAGGGCGCGGGCATGAGACTGATTACCAGTGATTCGATGCTTACCATGATCATAGCGTGCACCTCCTTTGGGGATACGATTATGCTACAAGAGCACGCGTGTCCTTGTCATGGATTATAACCTTGCTCCATGGTAGTGCGAAACTTTCCGCCTGATGTCTGTAAACGGTCGCGTTGCCGAAACGTGACGTTCCCGTCACCTGCTATGCGCTCTCTAGACGCGCAAAACAAAGCTCTCGACGAGCTCCTGGAGCTTTCCTGCCGCCTCCGCCGCCGCACGGTTGACGTCGTCGACATCTACCGGCGTGTCCGTCACGCCGGCCGCCGGATTCGAGATGAGCGAGATGCCCAGGACCCGCATCTCGATTGACCTGGCGGCAATGACCTCGAGCACCGTCGACATGCCGACAGCATCGGCACCGAGAGCGGCAAACGCGCGAATCTCCGCAGGGGTCTCGAAGGAGGGTCCGGGTTCGGCCAGGTAGACGCCTTCGCGCAGACGCGTGCCCTGTTCGACGGCAATCACGCGCGCGAGCTTGCGGAACTCCACGTCATAGGCGTTCGTCATGTCGAAGAAGCGGGCGTGCAGGTCGGGCTGGTCGGGCCCCAGGCAGGGGTCCATGCCGAGAAAGTTGATCTGGTCGTCGATGAGCATGAGGTCGCCGACCTCGAAGGCGGGGTCGATGCCGCCGGCCGCGTTGGTGACGATGAGCTTTTCTGCACCCAGCTCGTGAAGCAGGTAGATGGGAAAGGCGATCTGAGCGGCAGAGTAGCCCTCGTATGCATGCAGACGCCCCTGCATGCAGGCCACCCGCTTGCCGTTGAGCGTGCCGAAGAGGAAGCGCCCCTCATGGCCGGGAGCGGTCGACTGCGCCATATGGGGTACCTCGGCATAGGGGACGGCAATGGGGTCTTCGACCAGCTCGGCAAGTCCCCCCAGCCCCGAGCCCAAAACGAGCGCGATGTCGACGAGCTGGTCTCCCACAAGCGCGCGTATGGCCTCTGCCGCCTCGACAACCTGCGCTTTCGTCGTGGTCTCATTGCTCATGGGAACCCTTCCTCTCAGTAGACACCTGCTTATCGTCAAACGGTACACCCATATCCCGATACCGCAGACACGAGCAGCAAAAAGGGCCAGGCGCATCCATCGCCCGGCCCTCGCATTGCTCGTTGGTGCCCCCAGCGGGATTCGAACCCGCGATCTCCGCCTTGAAGGGGCGGCGTCCTAACCGCTAGACGATGGGGACAACGGCTCGCACATTATGCCATAAAACAGGCATCAGACAAGGCGCGAGTCGAAAAACGCGTGCGCTACTTGTCCCAGCTCGCAAACGCCCAGACGGTCTTTCGCACATGGTCGAACGCCCAACCCTGGCTCCCGTCATCGTGCTCGTGCAAGAGCAGGTGCTCTTTTGCATACGCCACCAGACGCTCCCGCTCCTCGGGACTTGCCTGCGACACCGTGCAGGTCTTCTCGATGGCCTCATCGAAGCTCTCGAACTCATCGTCGCGCGCGCTCACGATATAGCTCAGGTCGGGAAGGATGCCCATCGACCACAGGATGTTCATGCCGAACACGTAATCGGGGTAGAACGTGCGCTTGCGGCCCATGACCTCGAGAAGCACCTCGTCTTCGCGGGGGGACTCGCCCGCTGCAAAGGTCACGCACACGCGGCGGCGCGCCCTTGAATCGAGCCGCTCGAGCGAACGCTGCATGTCGCCGGTCGCAATCGAGCGCGAGGCGAAGGCGACATCGCAGATGGGAAGGTCGCGTGCATCCCAATCCTCGTCCCAGGACAGATTGATGGTGTGAATGCGCTGCTCGATGCCCTCATCGACGGCACGCTTCATCATGATCTCGATCATCACGGAGGAGAAATCCGCCGCATAGACCTCGTAGCCAGCGCGCGCCAGGGGCAAGGCGAGCGTACCCGACCCACAGCCCATGTCAAAGACGGTATCGCCCTCGACGAGCTTTGCCCGTTCGAGAAACGTCCGTGCGTAGGGAGAGGTGCCCGCGGTCTTCGCAAAGCTCGGGGCGCGCTTGTCCCAATACCCCGCATCATCCGATCGGCGCCTGAGCTCCTGCGCCTCTTTCCACATCTGGTTCCAGTCGACGAACTGATCCATCGTCTATTCCTGCGCTTCCTTCTCGTCGTCTGCTGCCCCGTCTTCGGAATCTCCAAGATTTCGCTTGAGCATCTCCTGGGCGGCGTCCATGTCGAGATTGTCTCCCGCCTTGACGCGCTCGAGCTCCTTTGCGGCATTGACCGCGGCACGGTCGTAAAACGATTCGGTCTGGTCGAGGAGGGCGGGGGTGTCCGCGAACTCGAGCTCGCCGCTCTCGTTCTTCTTGTAGATGACCCCGATCACATAGGCCTTTTCCATATCGCGCGTGGCGCATTCGACGATGAGCGAGTCGATCTGGCCGTCGTCGGTCATGAGAAAGCCGTCATAGCAGAACGCGTAGTGGGTGGAAAACGTGCTCGAGGACTTGACGTTTGCCTCCGCGTCCGCGCGGCAGCGCATGACATCGTCGCCCGGGTAGTTCTCGAGGTACATTTGGTCGTCTGAGACCACGGCCGTGAACGGCGTGCACTCCTCGCCTGCCTCGAGCTTCTTTTTCGCCTCGTCGAGACAGTAGAACGTGATGCGTTCGAGGATATCGTCCATCTCGAGGTTTTGCTGAGCCATATGCCGCTCCTTTATGCATTGCGCCGAACTGAGTCGTTTTCCCGCCATACTACCAGATGACCAGCATCCGAAGTGCACGGAGCACATAGACGCACCGCTGCACGTGCTAGATAATTGGCAGCATGCCGGCAAAGTGTTCGCGCAGAGGCCCGAAACAGGGCAAGTCTTCTCTGCCGTCGAGTAGCAATTGACGCCGTCGCATCTTTAAGCTGTGCGCTCCTGCTCTTGAGGTGCGGCAAAGAGCGGACGGTGCCTTTTCAGATTGGCGATGACAAGACAGGCCGTGATAACACAGAGCCAATCTGCTATCGGCTTTCCGAAGAGCACGCCAGGAGCTCCCAACACCATATTGCAGATGACCATGAACACGACGTCGACCGTCCCCATGCGCGTGAACGCCAGGATGAGCGGGCGCTTCTTTTCGCCTGTTGCCTGCAGAAACGTCGTCGCGACGAACACGAGCGAGGCGGGCACCATGCACAAGGAGACGGCGAAAAGATAGCTCCTTGCGCAGGCGATGGTCTGCTCGTCGTCGATGAAGAAGGCGGTGATGGCATCCGAGAAGGTCGCCGTGAGCACCGCGCAGGCCCCGCACACGATGTGGGCAAAGCCCACGATGCAGGCAAGCGTCTTCTTGACGCGAGCAGCGTTGCGCGCGGAGTAGTTGAAGCCGATGAGGGGAAGGATAGCGACGGTGAGCCCCTGAGTAAGGGAGAAGACAGCGATGTTCACCTTGACAGCGACCGTCGAGGCGGCCAGGTAGGCGGCGCCATACGGGGAGACGAGGATGTTCACCACGGCATTCGAGACCTGGGCGAGCGCGGTCATGCAGAAGCTCACGAAGCCGACGCCGAAGACCGACGCTGGAATGCCATCTTCAAAGCAGGCGGCACGCGGACGCAAGGCGATGATCCCGAACCCCTTGTTTGCGATCAGGTAGCCAGTGAACAGGAGAAGCGAGAGCAGCTGACCTAAGACCGAGGCGAGCGCGACGCCGAAGATGCCCCATCCGCACACGAAGATGAAGATGGGGTCGAGCACGATGTTAAGCACCGCGCCGACCGAAACGCCGACGGATGCGGCAAGCGATTTTCCGAGCGTGCGCGTGAAGTGCGCGAGCAGGCTGCTCAGGAAGAAGACCAGGCCGCCGGCGAGCATGGTGCAATCGAGGTAGGTGTTGACCGCAGGGGCCGTCTGCTCTGTTGCCCCGATGAGCGAGACGAAGTCCTGCCGGAACACGGTAGTGAGCAGGATGTAGGCCACTGCAAGGAGGATGCCCGCCCAGAAGCTGAAGCCCGAGGCGCTGCGTGCGCGTTCCTGGTCGCCTGCCCCCAGCGCACGTGAGATTACCGAGGAGGCGCCCACGCCAAAGAGGTTCGCGCAGGCGGTCATGAGCATCATGGGCGGAAGGCAGATTCCCACCGCCGCAACGAGAACCGGATCTGAGAGCTGCCCGATGAAGAAGGTGTCTGCCAGATTGTAGAGAATGGAGATGACCTGGGTGAGCACCGTCGGCACCGCCAGGTACAGAACCGCTCGCCCAACGGGCATCTGCGCGAACACGTAATCCCGGTCGCGCTTTTCTCGCCGCGCCATGATCTCCCTTCGCGCCACTGCAATTGCCGGTATTTCCACCTTTGCGCCTGGCTTGCAGTGGAACTTGCGGACGGCTCGACGCGAAACTGTAAGAGAATTTTACCCCCAAAGCAGGGCTTTTCATGCGAGCCGTGTGCGTTATAATCTTGCAACGCGCCCGCTTCGGGCTGCCTCGCGGAGGGGTGGCAGAGTGGTTGAATGCGGCGGTCTCGAAAAC
>JBMNPN010000003.1:0-66307 GCA_050943615.1 Coriobacteriales bacterium | reverse complement strand
GTCCCGCCCGCCGCTGCGGAACTCGCGCACTTCGTGCGCTCAAACAGTCCTCGCAAGGACGCGGGCGGGGCCCTTCCGAGCAGCTCCGCGAAATCGCCCATCTGCATCCCCGCCGCCCCTCGAGAGCACACGAATGCGTGTTATTTCTCCTGGAGCCTCTTCAGGACACGCTGCAGATGCTGGTAGTGGCGCTTCTCGTCTTCTGACCAAGGGCCGAACAGGATACCGCGGAGCGTTTCGCTTGCAGTGCGCGGGGCCTTCTCGCTCGGGAACAGGCAACTCCCGGCTCGATCGTAGAGGCGTATCCCATCGAAGAGATCGGACTGCTCGAGCACAGCGAGGTTGCTGACAATCTCATGCACGATCTTGTTGTGGTAGTCGGCTCTAGTCGCGCGCGGCGTTGTGCCCGCGATGCGCATCTGCTCGTAGCGGATCTGACAGCTTATCAACGAGATTTCCGGTTTGACGGCCATGAGTGCCAGCGAGACGGAATAGCCGCGCTTGCGCAAGAGCCGGGCGGTATTCTTGGGGACATTCGCTGTCCGCAATGTGCCCTCGATGATGAGGTTGTAGCCGGCAGAGGAGAGCGCGTCGATGAGGGCTTCGGTCATCTTTCCCGACCAGGTGGCGGTGTGCGCTGCTACGTCTGCGCCGGCAATGCTGGCTATCTCGTGGAAGCGGGGGTGCGAGCTGCGGTACTCGTCACCGTTGATGCTGATGATGTCTCCACCGAATTGCTTGTAATAGAGATAGTGGAGAGTCGATTTTCCCGCTCCGCTCTGGCCTCCCAGCAGTATTGCATGAGGCGAGCTTGAGACAGCTGCCTTCGTGGACAAGACGATGTCCCGGTATCTTTCGGTAAGGGCTTTGTCGAATTCGTCTTCGGTAAAGTTCTCGAGCTCGTCTATTCGCGTCATCGCATGCCGCATTCGGACTCGACGCGCTTGACCAGGTCGTTTGCGCAGCTGAGATATCCGTCGATTCGCGCGAGCGCTTCTTTTGTGCGGTTAGCCTCATCGAATATGCTCGGCTTTATCATGGCGATCTGGCGTTCGAGAATTGTGAGCACGTCGTCTTGGTTATCGAGCGTTCCCCTTTTGAGGCGCAGGGCAAAGAGCATCCCGAGGATGTTTGCCGCTTTCTCGTTGAGGACCTCTTGGCGAATCGTGTATTGGTAGACCTCGCTCATCGCGTCGAGCGGCTCGTCTGCATCGTCGTCGAGCTTGATGGCCTGGTAGATTACGCCGCTCGCTTTCGCGCGTTGCGCTTCGGGAATAGCCTGTCCCTCTCGCTCGAGGCAGCCTTTCATGAACCGGGGGTCTCTTGCGGCAAGGAGTAGGTTCGCATTAGCCTTGCTAGGCGTGCCCCCCTTTTCGTAGCGCACCATGCTCGCCTCGCCAATGCCGAGAAGCGTTGCAAACGACCGTTGCGTCAGGCCGTATCGCTCGCGCGTTTCCTTGATCTCGTCTGCTGTGATTTCTACCGTCATGAAGACCTCGTAATTGATTGGAGAACTGCAATCGCATGAATAAAAATAACACTCATATGACTGTATAATAACAATCATATGATAGATTTTTAGCAACTCTGGGCAGATGCAGCGCGCGATGAGCGTGTAGGGGCTCGCAAGCCCCCGAGGGGCGGCGGGGATGCGGATGTGCTCAGCGCTCCGCTCCCGCTCGGGAGGGTCCCGCCCGCCGCTGCGGAACTCGCGCACTTCGTGCGCTCAAACAGTCCTCGCAAGGACGCGGGCGGGGCCCTTCCGAGCAGCTCCGCGAAATCGCCCATCCGCATCCCCGCCGCCCCTCGGGGCACAAACGGATGCTGTACTATTTCAACGGTTGAATACCCACTACAATCGAATTGATATAAATGACCTGCACTTTCGAAAGGCGAGACGCTGCAATTCCTTACAAGAGAAGAGGTATGAGACAACGTGGCTGAGCTGTGGAAGAGGAGTCTTGAGCGAATCGATAGCCAATGGCCGGGGCTCAAATATTGCAGCCTCGGCTTCTACAGCGCTTGGATTCTCTTCATGATGGGCGGAAGTGCAGTTGTTCCGTCTTCGCAGGAACTGCTGCAGGGAAATGCCAATAACCTGCTCTATCTGTATTCGGGTGTTCCGCTTACCATTGTCCTCATTCTCTGCGGTGCTTTTTCGCGGCGCGTCGAACCTACCATTAGCCGCGGCCCGCTTGTGCCTGCCATGTCAGTGCTTGCTGCTGCGTGCACTTTCTTTCTCATGGGTGGTTCTGGGCTTCCGATAAATGGCTTGACCTTTGCCCTGCTCGGTATTGGTACCGGCGTCGGTACTTCGTTTCTCTGCCTGCGCATAGGCTATATGTATAGCTCACTTGACTCCATGAGCGTCTTCTTCACAACCTTTGCTTCGGGCATGCTCGCCAATCTGCTTTACTTTGTCTGCGTTGGCCTCGATCGGTGGCTTTCGGTTCTTGTAATTTCCTTGTTTCTCATCTGCGCTATGTTGCTTGCGCTCCTGCGTCCTGTCGATAGCCGTGAAATAGACAAGACCGACGCGATCCCCATCAAGCTTCTTCCTCGTGGGTTCTTTCTGCGGTGTGTGCTTTTTGTCGCCGTTTTCTCACTTGCTGTTGGGATTACAAAGGGGACGTTCACGTTGCAAGGCGAGATTGAAGTCGTGCGTGCTCAGGCGGCGATGAGCGTGTTTGTGACCCTGATTGTTTCAGCGGCTCTCGTGGTCGTCTTTGCCCTAGTAAACAGCGTGAAGCGCTTTGACCTGAGTAAAATCTATTATCCCGTGATTATCGTTGCTGCTCTTGGCCTGCTGCTCGCACCTTTGCTCGGTCCCGAGTTTCTCTCCCTGCAGGCTATCATCGTGAACTGTGCTTACAATATTTTCGTGCTCACGCTCTGGTGCCTGTTTGCCAATATCGCCGGCCAGACGACGATGAGTCCTGTATGTGTTTTCGGTTTTGGTCGCGGTGCATCTGCCCTTGGCACCACTGCTGGACAGCTCATTGTCGTCTGCGCATCGTCGCTCGTTCCAGGGCTGTTCTCGTTTATGAGCACGATCAGCATTGTTCTGGTAGTTCTCGTGCTTATGATGTCGTTCCTTGTCCTCGATGAACGTACTATTGAATCTGCCCTCGAAAAGACGTTCCGCGAAGAGACGCTTCAAGCCGAATCCAGACCAGAAACAAACGTTGAAGAGCGGCGCAAGCTCGCATATGACAATCTTGCCGGCCGCGCGGGGCTCACTGCGCGCGAGCGCGAAGTTCTCGCATATCTGGGACGTGGCAGAAGCACGTCTTTTATCGCTGAGGAACTTGGCATCTCCTATAACACGTCCAAGGGGCACGTGCGAAGAATCTATGCCAAACTTCAGGTTCATTCACGCGAGGAGCTTCTTGACCTTATCGATGACGCTCTCAGGGGCATCTCTTGATAAGCGCAGGTCAGACTTGTATATAACCCTCTGAGGGTTGCCTCTGACGCGAAAAGACAACCCGAATCAGCACCCTCGGTTTGTGAAAAACAACCCCTGGGGTGGCTTTGTCGTATCTCCTTCTCTCGATATTTTCACGTTAATCGCATGTCCGCTGACTGCCTGCATGTAAGCGGCATGCAAGGTTCGTGCAGCGAAAGAGAAGGAGGAGGACATCAAGATGGCTGAGGCAATAAAGCCCTACGTCACCGAAGAGGATGGCGTGATGAAAGTGCGCACTTGCGCCTGGTCGCCGCCGGGGGACCACCCCGTTGGATGTGGTCTCATTCTGTACGTCAAGGACAACAAGCTCATCAAGGTAGAAGGGGATCCCGATAATCCCGTGACCAACGGTCGCGTGTGCCCCCGCTGTCTGGCGCTTGATGAGATCATGTACAGTCCCGAGCGTTTGACAAGTCCGATGAAGCGTGACCGCGATAAACGCGGGCAAGATGCGTGGGTAAAGATCAGTTGGGACGAGGCATACGACCTTCTCGAGCAAAAGATTCGCGAAATCTGGGACAAGTGGGGTGCGGAGACTATCTTTACCCTGACTGGTACAGGGCGTGAGTCGACGTTGTATGCCCCCGTGTATGGTCCTGCCGTCTGCAACACGTGTAACGGTGCATCCACCTATGCATTTTCCGGCGAGGCGTGCTATGGTCCGCGCGCTACGATTACCAACTACCTGCTCGGTGCTGGGGTTCCCGAGATCGACTGGGCGCAGTATTGGGAAGACCGCTACGACCATCCTGGTTGGGAGGCGCCCAAGTACATTATCGTATGGGGCAAGGATCCGCTTTATTCAAGTCCAGACGGGTTTTTTGGCCATAGCATTATCGATCTTATGAAGCGCGGCTCAAAGATCATCACCATTGACCCGCGTTTGACCTGGCTTGGCGCACATGCAGAGTATCATCTGCAACTCAGGCCTGGCACCGATGCGGCGGTGGGCATGGGGCTTCTGCGCGTCGTTATCAAAGAAGACCTCTACAATCACGAGTTTGTCGACAAGTGGTGCTACGGATTCGATCAACTTGCCGAAGCTGTTGAAGAGTGGACTCCGGAGAAGGTCCAGGAGGTGTCTTGGGTCGATCCCGAGCAGCTGGTTGGTGCCGCACGTGCGTTTGCGACGAATGCTCCCTCTACTGCTACATGGGGCGTAGCACTTGACCAGTCCAAAGCCTCGACTCAGGCAGCTCAATGCTTCCTCGCACTTGTCGCTATTTGCGGATACATCGACGTGCCGGGCGGTGTGACCATCACCAAACCGACGAGCTTCATCGGCCAGTGGCGCTATGACATGTCCGACACCATTTCCCCAGAGATGGCAGCAAAGCACATCGTAGATCTCGATGGCAAGTATGCTCTGTTCAATGCCGGCGCAGCAATGGGCGGCGTCCAGGGTGACACGCTTCTGAACTGGCTCGAGGGGAAATGGGCAGACCGTCCCGAATATTACAAGCTCCGCATGTGCTGGATTATCGGAAGCAATCCGCTCGCATGCATGGCCGACCAGCCCAAACGATGGTACGAGGCCATGAAAGACCTCGAGTTCACCGTCGTCCAGGACATCTTCATGACGCCGACGATCATGGGGTTGGCCGACTTGGTTTTGCCGCTTTCGACTTTTGCTGAACATGAGGGACTCGTGACGCCCAACTATGGTCGCAACCAGCACTTCATCGGTGCCATGAACAAGGCAGTGCACAATCCCAACACCAAGTCCGACCTTGAGATCCTCATCGATATGGGCAAGCGCATGCGTCCCGAACTCTGGAAGGACATGGATACGCCCGACAAGTTCTTCGACAAGATGCTCAAGGACACGTATGGCTATGGTCTCGACGATGTCAAGGCGGTTCCGGCAAAGATGTCGGGCTATGAGTATCGAAAATACGAGAAGGGGCTGCTCCGTCCAGATGGAAAGCCTGGGTTCGACACTACGTCCGGTCAGATCGAGCTGTGGTCCCCAGTTCTGGCGGGCTTTGGCGAGGAGCCGGTTCCTTATTACGAAGAGCCTGAGTACAGCCATATCTCGCGACCTGATCTGGCGGAGGAGTATCCGCTGTACTACACCACTGGCGGACGTCATATCTCCATGTTCCATTCCGAGCACCGTCAGAAGGGCACGACGATGCGACGCCTGCACCCCTGGCCACTCGTGACGATTAATCCTGTTACTGCCGAGAAGTATGGCATCGAAGAAGGCGATTGGGTCGAGGTGGAAAGCCCGCTTGGAAAGATGACGCAGAAAGCGCATCTCACCGAAGAGGTTAACGACAAGTTCATCCATGTCGAGCATGCCTGGTGGTTCCCCGAGCAGGACGGTGAGGCACCCAACCTCTACGGAGTCTGGAAGGCAAATGCGAACAACCTGATTCCGCACGAGAGTGTTTCGGTCACGGGATATGGCGCGCCGTACAAGAACGGCATCTGCAAGATCCGCAAAGTCGAGAGCCTTGGTTAGGAGGGAAGTCATGGAATACGGAATGCTCATCAACTATGGCCTGTGCACAGGCTGCGAAACTTGTGAGGTCTCCTGTCTCAAGGAAAAGGGACTACCTGCTGATGAATGGGGAATCCAGGTTCAGCAGATCGGTCCCAAAAAGCTTGGAGGGCAGTGGGAGTGGGACTACGTCCCTGTTCCCTCCCGGCTTTGCGATTTATGTGCAGGTAGACGCGAGGCCGGCAAGGTCGCTCCATGTGAAATGCACTGCCTGGCAAAGGTGATTGAGATTCTCCCCGTCGACGAGCTCGGAAAGCGGATGGTCGAGCTGGGCGCTTCGAAGGTCACCTGCTTTATGCCGTAATACCTTCAAATGCGAAGAGAGGAAATGCCATGCTTCCCCAGCAAAAGAAAGGCTGGACAACCGTCGTTGATCTTGAACAGTTCGAGCAAATGACATGGACATACCTGACAAATTTCAAGATGAAATGGCAGTACGACGGCATGGCCTACCTGTTCAGGGAAGCGGGCATTCCTCTTTTCGGCAAGGACCTTGGAACGCTAAAGATGAATCATCCGGTTGCCTGCCTTGCACTCCCGCAAAGCAAGGACAAGAACTATGGCGTAGATATCTATGTTCCGATAGAGCACAAACATCGTGCAGAAAAGCTCATCAGTGATGAGGGACGCTTGCGCGCTGCCGCAGAGCTCGAGCAGAGCGAAGAAGCGGCACGGGCACGAGCTCAATTCAATGCCGATGCACTTGCCAAGAAGAAGCACAACGAGCTCGAACGCAACGAGCAACGGCGAGAGAGGTTGCTGCGCTTGGTCAAGCGCATGGTCTGAGAGCACCGTCGGAATCTCTGCTGGCTTGGGCCTCGTGTCTATTGGGCACGAGGATAGCTAGCAATTTCTCAAGTTCGAAAAATCATTAGAAATAAGGAGGAACACCCATGTTGCAAACGGTAGAAGACGTATCTCCGCAAAAGAAAAAGCATGGTTTTCACTATGCTTTTATCATCTGCCTTGGTGGTTTTCTGACCCAGTTCATCGTATTGAGCGCTCAGCGCCTACCAGCGATTTCGCTCGAATCCATCCGCCAGTCCCTCGGAGTGAGCTATGCTGAAGTTGGGCTCATCACTTCGGTTTACATGATTTTCTACTCGGGCCTTTCCTTTGCCTGGGGTATGCTCGCCGATAAGATTGGCACTCGCAAGGCTATCACCTCTGCCTGCGGTCTTGCTGCAGTAGGCGCTATTCTTTTCGGTCTGTTCGCACCGCTCGGTCTTGGTCCGGCGGTCGTCACCTGGGCAATCTGCGGTTGTGGCACTGCTGGCCTGCTCATGGCGATTCTGCCGAAGATCGTTTCCCGCTGGTTTGCCCCGCACAAGCGTGGCTTCGGCATGTCGCTCATCACCCCTGGCGCTAACTTTTCAGCGCTAGTACTCGGCATTGTCGCGCCGATGATTATCGCGAGTTTTGGCTGGGCCATGTCCTACATCGTTTTCGGTGTCATCTACGCGCTTATCGCGCTTCTCATTATGCTGACTTTCCGAGAGGGACCCGAGGAACTTGGTCTTGCGCCGTACGGTGCTCCCGATGGAGTGCAAGCCGCTCCTGAGCCGACGATTGCTGCCGAGAAGGGTGACGAGCCTGCAAAGGGCAACGGCCAGAGCGCAATCAAGCGCGTGCTCAAGATGCCCATTACCTGGCATTTCGGCATTTTCTACATCATCTATCAAATCGGCTACATGGCTGCGACCCAGTATTATGTCGCCAGCGTGCAGGCAGTCGGGTTCGATCTAGCTCAGGCCTCGCTTTCCATCTCGATTGCCGGCGTGTGCTGCATCATTACCGAGCTCATCTTGGGACAGATCTCCGACCGCGTGGAGCGCAAGAGCCTGATTGCCTTCATGGTAGCTCTCAACGCGATTTTCGGATTCGGCTACTACTTCTATCTAACCTCGGGCGTGGAGATGAATCTCGGCATCCTGTACTTCTTCGTTGCTGCCAATACCGCGTGTACGGGTGTCATCACGGTCATCATGACCTGCGCAGGCGAATACTATGATGACGATATTCGGGCGACGGGCACCGGCGTTGTTGGCACGATCAATATCGTCGGTCGCTATCTAGGTCCGTGGCTTGCAGGCGTGGTAATCGATGCTACGGGCATTGTTGGCAACTCCTTCCTGATTGTCGGCATCACCATGGCAATTGCTGCGATAATTGCCTTCACGATGCCGCGTCGAGGCGTGGCAAGAAAGCGCCTGCAGCAACAGCAATCCGCGGCGCAATAGTGTCTGTCGCTTAATGTGAGCCTGTCGAAAGTGCGCAGGTATGAACATCAGCGCCCCGGGACTTTGGACTCCAGGGCGCTGAGGCGCGCTTTATTGCAGTGCGAGGGAGGTCGGATGCAGCATGGGTTGCATGTTCTGTACGAGGTGCGGAAAGTGCAAATTGCCATTTGAACCGGGTGATGACAAGCATTGCTATCTATGTGGCGCCGAACTCACCGATGCGGACGATTGCTGCCCCAACTGCGGTGCTCCACGGCTTCCCCAGATGCGATATAAAGTAATTGCTGATAGGAGCTCCGGAAAGACGAGCTGACTTATTAGAGAGCTCGCAAGCCCCCGAGGGGCGGCGGGGCTGCGGATGGGCGATTTCGCGGAGCTGCTCGGGAGGGTCCCGCCCGCGCCCTTGCGAGGACTGTTTGAGCGCACGAAGTGCGCGAGTTCCGCAGCGGCGGGCGGGACCCTCCCGAACGGGAGCGGAGCGCTGAGCACATCCGCAGCCCCGCCGCCCCTCGGGGGCGCAACGGATGCGGCACCTGCTCGCTGGCATCCGTTTGGCGCGCGCTGGTGAACGGGTGCGTATGGCAAAGTGCGAGTTCCGACGTTGCGGTGGTATTGTGAGTCCACGACTTTTTCGTATCTGTGCGAAAGGACATCTGCCATGGCTTGGAACAAGGAAATTCCCGCAAATCCCGTCGTTGCCGTCGCTGGCGCCACCGGCGTGGTCGGTCGCGAGATGCTCAAGGTGCTCGAGCAGAGGGACTTCCCGGCATCCAAGGTCAAGGCGCTTGCGTCTGCGCGCTCCGCTGGCAAGAAGCTTCCCTTCAAGGGCGGCGAGCTCACGGTCGAGGAGATGACCGATGACAGCTTCCAGGGCGTCGACATCGCGCTCTTCTCTGCTGGCGCCTCCACATCTAAGCAGTTTCGCCAGGCAGTTGTCGATGCCGGCTGCGTCATGATCGACAACTCGAGCGCGTTTCGGCAGGACACCGACGTCCCGCTCGTCGTCCCCGAGGTCAACCCGGGCGACCTCGCCTGGCACTCCGGCGTCATTGCCAACCCCAACTGCTCGACCATCGAGATGGTCGTACCGCTCAAGGCGCTCGCCGATGCGGCCGGTGGCATCAAGCGCATCGTCGTGAGCACGTACCAGGCGGCAAGCGGCGCGGGCATGAAGGCTATGAACGAGCTCTACAACCAGACGCGCCAGTTTCTGAACGACGAGGAACTCACCATCGAGGCCTTCAGCGACCAGATCGCCTTCAACGTCATCCCGCACATCGATGTGCCGGTCGAGGACGACTACTACAAGGAAGAGTGGAAGATGGTCGTCGAGACCCAGAAGATCTTCGGCGACGAGAGCATCCAGGTCGCGCCGACCTGCGTGCGCGTGCCCGTGCTGCGCTGCCATGCGGAATCGCTCAATGTCGAGTTCAACGAGCCCATCACGCCCGATCATGCCAGAGAGGTACTGGCGGCGGCTCCCGGCGTCACGCTCGAAGACGACTGCAAGAACCTCGTCTACCCGATGCCCGCTCTCAAGCAGGGCACTGATGACATCTACGTGGGCCGCGTTCGCATCGATCGCACGGTCGAGAACGGCCTTGCCCTGTGGCTCGTCATGGACCAGATCAGGAAAGGCGCCGCTCTCAATGCCGTTCAGATTGCCGAGACGCTAATCGGCAAGTAGGAGCTAGAGACATGTCCGTTCTTGATTCGGATTGTTTTGCGCGGTTTTCGCGCCTGTGCGAGGATGGCTTTGCCCAGGGTTGGCACGAGGCCAATGCGGGAAATCTTTCCTATCGCTTGCGCGAAGCGGACCTTGCCACGTGCGCAGGTGATTTTTCGGACGAAGATGACTGGCACGAGCTCGGGTTCTCTGTCGAGAACCTCGCAGGCTCGTGTTTTCTGGTAACTGGTGCCGGCAAGCTCATGAAGAACGTGCCGCTCTATCCAGAGGAATCCGTCGGCATCGTCGAGATCGATGAAAAGGGCGCTGCATGGCGTTTGGTCTGGGGACTTGTCGATGGTGGCAGGCCGACGAGCGAGCTTCCCACGCATCTCATGAACCACAGCGTCCGCGTTTCGGCGACCGACGGTGCCGATCGGGTCATCTACCATGCGCACTGCCCCAACGTCATCGTCATGTCGACGCTGCTGCCCCCGCAGGCACGCGTGTGGACCCGTGCGCTCTGGAAGCTCATGACCGAATCGGTGCTCTTCTTTCCGCAGGGCGTGGGCGTTGTTCCCTGGATGGTGCCCGGGGGGATTGAAATCGCACAGGCAACCGCGCGCCTGATGGACCACCATGATGCAGTCGTTTGGACGCAGCACGGCATGTTCGTGAGCGGGACTGATTTCGATGCCGCGTTCGGAAGGATGCACGCGGTCGAGAAGGCAGCGGGATATTATCTTGCCGCTCGTCAGGCATGTGGTGGAGGGGTGCCGAACTACACTATCAGCGATGCTCAGCTCATCGAGATCTGCAAGGCCAATGGTGTGGAGCCCAACCTCGACTATCTCGATGACGATAGCCTGATATAGAGTCCATGCTGGACTCGATGCGAGAGCGAGAGACTGCGTCTTCGAGATTCCTCAAACAACGATTCGCCCTTCTAATATTGATGACTCCCAGTCGACCACGTAGCGGCTTTCGGCGCATCTAACATCGAAGTGGCTTTCGTGGTCGACCACATAAAGGGTTTCGATGCAATTCGGTGCGAAAATCCGCCCACGTACCGGGGTTCGATGCGGATATTGCGCCGAGAGGGCCCTGGTGGTCGACCACTTGGAGGGTTTCGATGCGCCGTGCGCCGAAGTGCCTCAGGTGGTCGAGCGCTCTCCTTGAGACAGCGCTACCTGATACCGTCATCGTCTCTGTGGCTCGTCACCTCTTCGCCTCTCGCGCAAGCCGGCAAGAAAGCGCATAGCTGTAATTGGAGCTTGTCCCGCTCGACAAGCTATTCAGGACGATCCGATGCTGATTTATCAGCCTCTGGTGCAGATGGGCCCGCGCCCTCCGTCTGAGCTTGGCCCTCTTCACTCTGCTCGCCGTTTCCGTCTGTTCCGTTCGCTTGAGAAGGAGGCACCCAGACCTTTTGCGTCGTGCCCTCGGCGCGCTTCGCCACCGCCTTCTTCATGAAGTCGGCACGCTGCTTGCGCGTCTCTGCGATGGCACGCCGCGCGAGGGCATCGTTGATCTGAGAGACGCGCTCGTCGTTCGGCCCATGATGCCCGTCGCCTTTCAGGTACTCGCGCCGGGCGGCACGGATGCGCTCGATTTCCTTGTCGAGGTCCTCGTCGCTGAGCTCGCCGTTCTCCCCTCCGAGCTCGGAGCCCAGTTCCGCTCTGACGTGGTCGAGGGTCGCGGCAAGTGCGCGCTTTCGCTTCGCGAGTTCCTTGTACTCGTCGATATCGCAGCTTTCGCCTTCTTGGGTCACATGGCGCTTGCGCCGCTCGAGCTGCCCGAGCGCGAGCTCGATGGACACCATGCGCTCGAGCATGACATGTTGGCGGATGATCTTGGCCAGATCGCGCGGGTTGTGGGTGATCTCCTCGATGGCCTCGACGGGTTTGGCGTCGGCGATGCGATAGGTGAGGCTCGCCAGAAGCGGCATCAGAAAGACCGTGATTGCGCCAGCGGCCACCAGCACGGAGGCGTTGTCCTGCGTCATCGCGCCGGCAGAGACTGCAATCGAGGTCACGGCGACGATTAAGGGCAACGCCGTCGTGCAGTAGAGCGCGACGGTCCACTTGTTGTGGATGGAAAGCGCACTCTTCTTGTCCGTGTACAGCGACACGAAGATGGGCAGACCGCGGATGAGCATGAGTCCCAGGATGAACAGCACGAGCATGGCGGGGCGTGCGCCGACGGCTGCGATGCTGACCTTCGAGCCGCTGACGACGAAGAAGATCGGGATGAAGAACCCGTAGGCGGCACCGTTGAGCTTGCTTTCCAGCTTCTCATCGCCCTCGGGGATGATGTAGCGCATGACGAAGCCCGCGGCAAAGGCGCCGAGCACGATGTCGAGGTCGAAGAGCGATGAGAACGCGACAAGCACGACCAGGATCATGATCGTGAAGCGCATCATGGTCTGGTAGGTCGGGTTGGCATCGGCGCTCAAGAACCGGTATAGGCCGCTTCCCGCCTTCTTGGCAATCGCGGGGACCACTGCCATGACCACGCAAATCGCGATGAAGACGCAGATAATGATGAGCGTCTCAATTTTGGCGCGCGTCGTGAGCAGGATGGCGATGGCGAGCACGGGAGCAAGCTCGCCCCAGGTGCCGTAGGCGGTGATGGCATCACCCACGGGGGTTCCGTTGAGCCCGCGCTCCTTCATGATGGGCACGAGCGTGCCAAAGGCGGTCGTCGTCAGCGCGATGGCAACGGCAAGCCGTGGACCGCCTTCGCTGATGAACGGCGAGAACGCCGTCGCCAGAAGCGCGATGCCCATGGAAACCGCCCAGGTGACGAGTGCGCGCCTGCCCTGTCGGTCGACGAGCGTCTTGGGATTGATCTCCATGCCGGCGAGCAGGAACAGGAAGGCGAGGCCGAGGTCGGAAAGAAAGCTCACGATCTCGTCGACTTGGATGAGTCCCAGGCAGTTGGGTCCGAGGATGCAGCCCGCAACCAGCAGAAAGACAGACTCTGGGATGAGCTTGTTGGGTATGAGATGCGCGATGATGGGGCAGATGACCGCCGCGATGACGATGACGGCAAGTGATATGAAGTCGATGGTCATGAGAAGGGGGCTACCTCTTTGTTTTCGGATGGCAACGTGCGCCTTAGTCTACAACTTTCTGCTGGTCGTCGTCGTCAACCAGCTCCCCAGCTGCATTGACGATGTCGATGACCTCCTGCTTGCTGTGGACGTCGAGCTTTTGGTAGATGTGGCGGATGTGCATCTTCACGGTGTTGGGGGAGAGCACGAAGCGGTCGGCCATGTAGCTTACTGAGCGTCCTTCGGAAAGCTCGTAGAGCACATCGATCTCGCGCTTGGTCAGAGAGTAGGTATCTGCGACCCGTCGGCAGGACCGACGCCGGTGGTCGCGCCACTGCTCCTCTTTGCTCATGACCGCGCTGGCGTTTGGCACCTCGTCGGGCTTGCGTCCCTCTGCGGCGGCGTTGAGAGCCTCGCCCTCCGGTGAGACTTCGGCGTCGAAATCGTTGGGAGGCAGCGAGAAGAAGATAACCTGCAGCGTTGGGATACGGTAGCTGAACAGGAGCATCAGGATGAAGATGAACACGAGCACGGAGGGGGCGATGGTACCGCCTCCGGGAACTTCGAGGGACAGAAGCATTTCTCCGAGGATGATCAGGGTCCCGAGCAGATGTCCGAAGACCATGATGGTGCGCGAGATGATGGCCGCAAAGAAGGGCCGAGTGGAATTATGGGACGTCCAGATGCACAGCATCATTGAGGTCGTCTCGAATGCTGCCGACGAATACCACAGAAGCAGGTTTTCGAGTGGGAACTTGCTCAACGCGAGAAGCGATTCGAGCAGGATGGCGGCGGTCATGCAGACGACACCGACCTGAAAGAACAGGCTTAGGGAGAGTCCCTTTTTATACAGGTAGAGTCCCAGCATCGTAAGTGTCATGAACACGAGGATGATAAGAGCGTCGGGCGGGTTCACGGAGCCAAGGCCGTGCCGAACAAAGCCGAGCATGAGGCTCACGAGCATAAGGCCCGCGATAAGCGGGGCATTCATGATCTTGTGCAGTGGTCGCAATATGACCTCGGGCTTCTCATTGCGCGCATCGAGGTCTTTCAGCAGGTTCATCACGCCGTCGGTCTCCCGCGTTATCAATGCCGTTGCCGCTGCGAGAAGGATGAAGCTTGCAAGAGCCGAGATGGTGCTGTCGATAAGAGTCGAGCTCATCAAAAAGCGTGCAAGGGCAAAGATGAAAAAAGAGAGCGAAACGCTTTCGGCAGTATCCCTCATGACGTTAATGCGTCCTGGGGAGCCGAACAGGTACACGCTGCCGATGGTGAGTGGAGCGCCAATGATCTTGGTCAGCGCAAACCCGAGGTAGGGATGGCCGAAGTTGAAGAGAATGAGAGTCCCTCCGGCAATATAGCAGCAGAGACCGATGATGCAGCTCGGAATGAGAAAGCGCCCCGAAGCAACAAGGTGCTCGCTGCGGGATTTTGCGGCGCGTTCATGTTTTTCGTAGAACAGTTTTGCACACAGCAAAAAGAGCAGGTAGAGCACAGCAGAAGCACAGCGCATGTAGAGCACTGAAAACGCTGGCCCCAGCGCTTCGAGAAAGACAGAGTCTCCTGTCCAAATGGCACCGAAGGTCAGTCCGAGAGCAAGGGCGACCTTGCGGTTGTTCGAGTTCATGATCGCCGCTCCTTTGACGACGCCTTCTTTCCGCGCGCTTATTGCGCAGCATCGCGAAAAGTTCTGCGACGCCTGAGTCCCCTATGGCATTACACATAAACCGAAAAACTGGTTCGAGTACAAGGTTTACCTGACCACTATAGCCCTTTGTCCCAAAACGTTCTCATGACACAGGTCCTAGAGCTGCCAGGTGGCATGGTGCGTGCTCGCGCACAATGCGGGAAAGGAGGTTCGCAATCGGCCCCTCAGTCGTCACTTAATTACACACCCATGCTCTGAGCTGGGGTTTATGGTAATAAAACACCCTTTGCGGGTGTAGGAAAGCTTCCAGACAGCGTGTACTTTCTACGGTGTGCCCAAGGGCACCGGAGGCAGATTTTTCAATAATGCCCCCGAGCATCAAGAGCTTCAGGAGGAAGCTCACGCAAGAAGGGAGTGGGTAATGGCTGATACGGAAAAATCGTTTCATGCCGAATCGGCGAAGGCCAAAAAAGAGGCCAAGCCGAAGAAGGGGGGACTCAACTGGATCGCGCTCGTGATCACGGTCCTCGTTGGCGTCATCCTCTGGTTCGTTCCAATGCCTGCGGGGCTCGAGACCTTCGCAGCGGATGTTGTCGGTGACGGCGGGGCTTTCAATACCCTCATTACCAAGGCGGGAATGAGCGATGCCGAAGCCGCTCATTACGTCGCCGTCAACTGCTGGCATCTCTTTGCCATCTTCGTGGCGACCATCGTCGGACTGATTTCCAAGCCGCTGCCAATGGGCGCGGTTTCGATTATCGCCCTGACGGTCATCATGCTCACCGGTATCCTCGACGACGGCAAGACCTCTACGTCGTTCATCACCAACACGCTCTCCGGTTTCCACAACACCACGATCTGGCTGATCGTCATCGCGTTCTTCATCTCGCGCGGCTTCATCAAGACTGGACTTGGCAACCGCATCGCGTACCTGTTCATGAGCAAGTTCGGCAAGAGGACCTTGGGCCTTTCCTATTCCCTTGCCGTGACCGACCTCGTCCTCGCGACGGCGATGCCCTCAAACACCGCTCGTGCCGGCGGCGTCATCTACCCGATCGTCCAGTCGCTTTCGCGCGTCTTCGGATCTCGCCCCGATGACGGAACTGGACGCAAGATCGGCGCGTACCTGCACGTCACCGCATTCCAGGCCGATATGATCACCTCCTCGATGTTCATGACCGCCATGGCGGCAAACCCGTTGGCCGTTTCTCTTGCGGCATCTGCTGCGGGCATCAACATCGATTGGGCTGGCTGGGCGATTGCCGCCTGCGTTCCCGGCCTCGTCTGCCTGATCGTCGTTCCCTGGGTCATCTTCAAGATCTTCCCGCCCGAGATCAAAGAGACTCCCGAGGCGGCCGACCTCGCTCATGCCAAGCTCCAGGAGATGGGCCCTGTCAAGACCTCCGAGAAACTCATGATCGCGGTCTTCATCATCATCCTCGTCCTCTGGATCGCCGGCTCCTCCATCGGGCTCAACGCCACGGTCACCGGTTTCATCGGCCTGTCGCTGCTCCTCCTGCTCGGCGTTCTCAACTGGGATGACATCAAGTCCGAGAAGGGCGCTTGGGATACCTTGGTCTGGTTCGCCGCCCTCGTCATGATGGCCACCTACCTCAACACCATGGGTCTCATCCCCTGGTTCTCCGACCTCATGGCAGGCGTCGTGAGCGGCATGCCCTGGCTGGTCGCCCTCATCATCCTCGGCGTCATCTACTTCATCTCGCACTATCTGTTCGCATCCGCCACGGCGCACGTCTCGGCGATGTACAGCGCATTCCTCATGGTCTGCCTGGCCGCAGGTGCCCCGCCGCTGGCCTCCGCCATGCTGCTCGGCTGCTTCTCCAACCTCATGGGCTGCCTGACCCACTACGGCTCCGGTCCCGGCCCTGTCTTCTTCGGCAGCGGCTACGTGTCCCAGGGCAAGTGGTGGACCATCGGCCTTATCTGCGGCATCATCACGATGCTCATCTTCTTCACGGTCGGTTTTGGCTGGTGGGGCATCATCGGCTACATGTAGACCCTCTCGTGAACGGGCATCGTTCATAGGGGGGGCGCCCGTTCACTCGCATTCCCGCCGCCAGGGACGAAAACTCCTCTGGCGGCGGGGAAAGAGGAACGGCCTTTGAGCCATGGGGCTTTCAAGGGCCGTTCCCGTACCTGTTTGACCTCATGTCCCGCTGCACGGATGCAGCAGAGAGGTTCATAAGAGAAAGGTGAGAAAAGTCATGAAGGAAATCAGCGTCGATAAGATCACCGAAGAGATTTCGCGTCTGTGCATCGAGGCAGCCTGCGACCTTCCCGCTGATGTCGAGAAGATCATCCAGGAGGCGACTGCGAAAGAGGAATCCGAATTCGGCAAGTACGCCATGGAAAAGATCTGCAAGAACATCAAGATCGCCCGTGACACCACCGTTCCGATGTGCCAGGACACCGGCATGGTCATCGTCTTTGCAGAACTCGGCCAAGACGTTCACATCGTCGGTGGCGATTTCGAAGATGCCATCAACGCTGGTATCGCCAAGGGCTACACCGATGGCTATCTGCGCAAGTCGACCGTCATCGACCCGGTCCTGAACCGCAAGAACGCCGGCGACAACACGCCGGGCATCATCTACACCAAGCTCGTTCCGGGCGACAAGCTGACCCTGACCGTCATGCCCAAGGGCGCTGGTTCCGAGAACATGTCCCAGCTCAAGATGCTCAAGCCCGCCCAGGGCCTCGAGGGCGTCAAGCAGTTCGTCGTCGAGTCCGTCGTCAACGCCGGCGGCAACCCCTGCCCGCCGACCATCGTCGGCGTCGGCATCGGCGGCAATGCCGACAAGGCGATGCAGCTGTCCAAGCAGGCGCTGCGCCGCGAGGCGGGCGCTCCCAACCCGAACCCCGAGTACGCCAAGCTCGAGCAGGAGCTTCTCGAGACGATCAACAAGTCCGGCGTCGGACCGCAGGGCTTCGGTGGCCTCACCACGGCGCTCGCCGTTCACATCGAGGTCTATCCGACCCACATTGCCACCATGCCTGTCGGCGTCACCCTCAACTGCCATGCGGCACGTCACAAGCAGGTCGTTCTCTAAGGCAATTGGTCAATCGGCAGATAAGCTATTCTCGAGAGGAAGCATCATGGCTGAAGTCAAGAAAATCACCACTCCACTGACCGACGAGGTCATCAACGACCTGCACTGCGGCGACATGATCAGCATCTCCGGCGTCATCTACACCGGCCGCGACGCCGCGCACAAGATCATGACCGAAAAGCTCGACAAGGGCGAGCCGCTCCCCGTCGACTTCCATGGCCAGGTCATCTACTACGCAGGTCCCACGCCCGCCAAGCCGGGCCATGTCATCGGTTCGTGCGGCCCCACCACCTCCGGGCGCATGGACGCCTACACGCCCCAGATGATCGAGCAGGCCGGTCTCAAGGGCATGGTCGGCAAGGGCCCGCGCTCCAAGGAAGTCATCGACTCCATGGTCAAGAACAACGTCGTGTACTTCGCCTCCATCGGCGGTGCCGCTGCGGTCATCGCCGCCTCCGTCAAGGAGTGCGAGGTCGTCGCCTACGATGATCTGGGCCCCGAGGCAGTGCGCCGTCTCGTCGTCGAGGATTATCCTTGCATTGTCGCGATCGATTCCAAGGGCAACAACATCTACGAGATCGGACCTGCAAAGTACCGCGTCGAGGACTAGGAGCACGCCCCTATGCGCAACTACAAATACGACATCGTGGTGGTCGGCGCCGGCGGCGCCGGCATGGAAGCCGCGCTCAACGCGAGCAAGAACCCCGATCTGAGCGTGGGCGTCATCACCAAGGTTTTCCCGACCCGCTCCCACACGGGCGCCGCACAGGGCGGAATGAACGCCGTGCTGAAGTACCGTGATTCCGAGGACACGGTCGAAAGCCACATTTTCGACACCATCAAGGGCTCCGACTACCTGGCAGACCAGGACGCCGTCGAGTTCTTCTGCAACGGCATGCCCGACCTCGTGCGCGAGCTCGAGTCGATGGGCGTTCCCTATTCCCGCGACGAGAACGGCCACATCGCCCAGCGCCCCTTCGGCGGTGCATCGCATCCTCGCTGTTGCTACGCGCAGGACAAGACCGGGCACGTCGTGCTGCATGCGCTCTATGAGAACTGCCTGAAGCAGGGCGTCGAGTTCCTCGACGAGTTCAACCTACTCGACCTGGCAGTCGACGGCGATGGCATCCAGGGTCTGATCGCGATCGACCTGCGCGCCGGTGAGATCTGCGCCTTCCAGGCAAAGGTCGTCGTGCTCGCCACGGGCGGCTTTGGCCGCGTCTACTGGACGCGCACGACCAACGCAACGAACATGACCGGAGACGGCGTCGCCGCCGCCATGCGCGCCGGCGTGCCGATCAAGGACCCCGAGATGGTCCAGTTCCATCCGACGGGGTTGGCCAGCAGCGGCACGCTGCTCTCCGAGGCCTGCCGCGGCGAAGGCGGCTACCTCATCAACAAGGACGGCGAGCGCTTCATGGAGCGCTACGCTCCCGACAAGATGGAGCTCGGTCCCCGCGACCTCGTCGCGCGCTCGATCGAAACCGAGATCAAAGAGGGCCGCGGCCTGGGTTCGGGCATGAAGTCCTACGTCTACCTCGACATGCGCCACCTGGGCGCCGAGAAGATCATGGACCGCCTGCCGCAGGTGCGCGAGCTCGCCCTGAAGTTCGAGGGCGTCGACATGATCACCGACCCGGTGCCGATCCGACCGTCCAACCACTACAGCATGGGCGGCATCGACGTGATCGACTACAAGACCTGCGCGACCAAGATTGCCGGTCTGTTCGCAGCCGGCGAGTGCTCCAACATCTCCGTGCACGGCGCCAACCGTCTGGGCGGAAACTCCGTCTCCGAGGTCTGCTTCTTCGGAAAGCAGGCGGGCATCGGCGCGGCCAAGGCGGCATCTGCACGCTCCTTCGGAGCCACCGACGAGCTCGAGCGCATCGGCCGGGGCTGGGAGGACCGCTTCGAGATCATGCGCAACCGCAACGAGGGAACGCACGTCTACGAGATTCGCGACAAAATGGCAGAGGCGATGTGGAACGGCGTCGGAATCTTCCGCGAGGGCTCGGGCATCGAGCAGGCGATGAAGACCGTCGACGAGTGCATCGCGGAATACAAGAACGCCTACATCGACGACACGAGCAAGGTCTACAACAACGCCTTCATGAACTACGTCGAGATCGGAAACGTGCTCACCATCGCCCGCGCGGTCTGTATGGGTGCCCTCGAGCGCAAGGAAAGCCGCGGATCGCATTCGCGCGGCGACTTCCCCGAGCGCGACGACGAGAACTTCATGAAGCACTCCCTCGTCTCCGTCGATGCCAACGGCGACTACTCCATCGACTGGCGAGATGTGGCCGTCACCAGCTATCAGCCGCAGGAGAGGAAGTACTAATGTCCACGATTACCTTCAACATCAAGCGCTTCGACGGCGAGCGCACCTGGAACCAGGAATACCAGTTCGAACGCTGCGTGAACACGCTCCTCGGCTGCCTGAACGACATCCGCGAGAACCAGGACGACTCGCTGTGCTTCACACAGGCCTGCCGCCACTCCATCTGCGGGTCGTGCGCCATCCAGGTCAATGGCGAGGCCTACCTTGCCTGCGAAACCCAGCTCGATGACCTCATCAAGACCTTCGAGACCGACTACTTTTACCTCGAGCCCCTCAACAACTTCCCGGTCGTGCGCGACCTGGTCGTGTCCTTTGACGAGAAGGCCGACAAGATGAAGCGCGTCATGCCGTGGATGTGCGAAAAGGAGGGCCGCGACGACCACAAGCAGTCGGAGGCCGACTACCACAAGTACATGGCGGCGACCGACTGCGTGCTGTGCGGCGTCTGCGCCTCGCAGTGCCGCGAGCTGGCTTATGACGACGGCACCTACCTCGAGCCGTTCATCCTGAACAAGGCCTTCCGCTTTGCCGCCGACAGCCGCGACAAGTGCCATGACGAGCGCATCGTCGCGGTGCTCGACAACGAGCTGTGGAAGTGCATCCACTGCGAGCAGTGCACGTCGAAGTGCCCCAAAGACATCGACGTCGCCGAAGAGATCGCCTGGCTGCGCCGCGAGGCCATCAAGATGGGCAAGACCAACAGCATGGGCGCCCGTCATGCGATGGTCTTCCAGGACTCACTCACCGACAAGGGCATGCTCGACGAGGCCAAGCTCGCGGTGAAGACCGAGGGTCTGATGAAGACCGCGAAGAACCGCATCCCGTTTGCGATGCGCATGGTCGTCGCCGGCAAGATGAACCCGCTTCACCGCCCGAGCCCCATCAAGGGCATCGACGACATTCGCAAGCTCCACGAGCTCGCGAAGAAGCGCAACAACGAGGAGGCGTAAAAGAGCATGGCAGAAAAACTGCGCTACGCGTTCTTTCCGGGCTGTACGCTCGAGTCGGCTTCCGCCGAGCTCAAGACTTCGACGGTCAAGACCTGCGCTGCTCTCGGAATCGAGATCGAAGAGATAGACGGCTGGTCGTGCTGCGGCGCCTCCCAGGTGCAGGACATCGACGAGTACTTCGGCTACCTCGTCAACGCGCGCAACATCGCGCTTGCCGAAAAGGCCGGATACACGAGCATTCTGACGGTGTGCAACACCTGCACGCTCGTGCTGCGCAAGACGAAGAAGGCGCTCGACGAGAACCCCGAGCTCAAGAAGAAGGTCAACGAGGACCTCGCCGAGATCGGCCTGGAATACAAGGGTACCTGCGACATCACGCACTACCTGTGGGTGCTCGTGCGCGACTACGGGCTCGACGAGCTGAAAAAGCACGTTAAGCGCCCGCTTACGGACCTGCACGTCGCCAATTTCTACGGCTGCCACATCCTCATGCCGCCCGATGTCATGGGCTTTGAGGATGACCGCAACCCCCACTCGATGGAGGACCTCGCAGAGGCGCTCGGCGCGCAGAACGTCGATTACGAGCAGCGTCTTGCCTGCTGCGGCTTCCATTCGATCTACCCTGCCGAGCGCGAAGCGCTCACCTCCGATGGCGTGAGCTGCATCACCGCGCGCAAGGCCGGTGCCGACTGCATCGTGACCCCCTGTCCCCTGTGCCATTTCTCGCTCGACCTGTACCAGGCCGACGCGCAGAAGTGCTTCGACGAGGACATCCGCATGCCGATCCTGCACCTCCCGCAGCTCGTCGGGCTCGCCTTGGGCTTCAGCCCCTCCGAGCTCGAGATCGACCATCACGCCGTCAACGCGACCTCCATGTTGAACCGCGTACTCGGCTAGCGTTTTCTCAAAGTGCCCGTGGGGTCCGCAGTTTCTCGGATTTCACGGGCATGCAGCTTTGCTGCATAGCTTCGTCAACGCCAATACCCGAAACATCGAGGGGGATACGGCAATGGAAGAACGCCACAAGAGCATCGACGAGCTCGATGACAAGGAGCGCGCCGCGCTCGACAAGCACATCGACGAGGCCGTCACAGAAATCGTGGAGCACATGCAGGCCGAGGGCGAAAGCCTCTACAAGGTCGAGGACTCGATGGCGGGCATGATGTTCGAGAAGAGCGCCAAGCTCATCCAGAAGGCGGGGTCGGATACGCTCGTCCTCGTCACCAACGAGGAAGATTGGATTCACGACGCCCTCGATGACATGCGCATCTTCTACGGGACGGTCTATGCCGAAGACGAGCCGTTCGCTGCAGACACGACCTCGATTGACGGCTATTTCCAAGACGAGGAAAGCGGGCGCTGGATCCACCTGAGCGCCGGAAACGCCATCGACGATGGGGACGCCTGGAAAGACAGCCTCGAGGACTTTCCCGAGGTGGTCGAGCAGCTCGACCGCTGCATGCAGATTCCCGAATACCAGCACCTCGTTGAGAAGGCGACCATGATCAACATGGCGCGCGGCAAAGACTACGACGAATAATCAAATCAAGGGAAGCTCTCCGTTTCCCCGCCGAGAAAGGCGTGTACATGAAGTGTGAACTTGGAATAGGCGAGACCACGCAGAGCGTCGAGGTTGCCGACGAGAACCTCATCGAGGTCATGCACGCAAACGATGTGAGCTTTGACAGGTACGGCGCCGAAGTCGTCGAAGAGGCTCTCGACCACCCCATCGGAACCGACAAGCTCGAGCAAATCGTCAAACCGGGCGACAAGGTCTGCATCATCACGAGCGACGTGACCCGCCCGCTCCCGACCGCGGTGGTGCTGCCGCCAGTGATGGACCGGCTGCACGCTGCCGGGATTGCCGACGAAGACGTGCTGCTCGCAATCGCGCTGGGAAGCCACCGACCCCAGACAGAAGAGGAACTGCAGCACATCATGGGTAGCTACTACGGCAAGCTCAAGGTGCTGAACGGTGACTCCAAGGGGCTCGTGCACGTGGGCGAGACCGCTCACGGAACCCCCATCGACATCCTCGAGGAAGTCATGGATTGCAACGTCCGCATCTCGCTCGGCAACGTCGAGTACCACTATTTCGCAGGATATTCTGGCGGTGCCAAGGCCATCATGCCGGGCGTCTCTACGTTCGAGGCCATCCAGGCCAACCATTCGATCATGGTCGATCCCGCGGCGCATTCGGGCAACATGGAAAGCCCGGTGCGCCTCGATTTGGAGGAGGCGTGCGCAAAGGTCGGCCTGCACTTCATTGTCAATGTCGTTCTCGATGAGGAAAAGCGCGTCGTCTACTGTGCCTGCGGCGACTTCATCAAGGCGCAGCGCGACGCCTGCAAGCAGCTCGACAGGCTCTACGGCTGCGAGCTGAACGAGGAAGCAGACATCGTCATCGTCAGCCAGGGCGGTGCCCCCAAGGACCTCAACCTCTACCAGCTACAGAAGGCGCTCGACAATGCCAAACATCCCGTCAAGGAAGGCGGCATCATCATTCTCGTCGGCTCATGTCGCGAAGGGCTCGGACAACCGACCTTCGAGCAGTGGATGCTCGAGGCGGATAGTCCCGCCGACGTGGTCGAGCACCTCAAGCGCGAGTTCAAGCTCGGCGGCCACAAGGCCGCTGCCGTCGCACAGATCCTGCTCAAGGCAGACGTGTATCTCGTGTCCGACATGGAGCCGGATTTTGTGCGCTCGATCTTCATGACGCCCTTCGAGACGGTGCAGCAGGCATACGATGCAGCGCTCGAGGCAAAGGGGCCTGACGCTCGCGTTCTGGTGATGCCCCATGGTGGGTCCACGCTTCCGTTAATGCGCCTGTAACAGCTGCATCTCGTACACATTGTCTGTTGACGCGGGCAGGCTCAGGGCAGACGGTAACGCCGAAAGCTCCGAGCCGCCCGCGCTTTGTCTCAATCCGGGCAAGACTTGGGGCCCGGGGCGGTCTCGTGATGTGCACTTGGGAATCGATTCGAGAGAAATGGTGGGCGATACTGGGTTCGAACCAGTGGCCTTCTGCTTGTAAGGCAGCTGCGCTCCCACTGCGCCAATCGCCCACACGGCTTGTGATTCTATCGTAAGTGCCCGCCTTTCGCGAGGTCGCTTTTGACTCTGGTACGCACAGATACGAGAGATGCCCAATGCCTGCCGTTGACATCGCGAGATGCGGGTCCAGGTGGAAATGAAAGCCCCGATGTCCTATATTCCGTGGTTACGATATACGCGTGTCCAGGCATTCGGAAAGGGGCATTTATCATGTCCGATGAAGCGAATAGCGACGTGCAGGCCGAACGCGAGAAGAGCCTCGAGATGCTCATCGAGCTTTCCAAGGACGACGACCCGCGCACGCGGGCGTATGCGATTGCGGGGCTGGCCCGCACGGCCGAGCCGCGCGGCTTTGCCCCCGTGCTCGTGGCGCTCTTCGATCCGGTCGACGAGGTGCGTGCCGCCGCCGCTACCGCGCTGGGTATCTATGGTGACGAGCGTGCCATAGAGGCCCTCGAGCAGTGCCTCGACGACCCGAGCGAGGTCGTTGCCGCCAACTGTGCCTGGGCATTCGGCCAGATTCGCGCGACGCGGTGTCTGGACAAGCTCCTCGAGCTCATTGCGGACGAGAGCAGGTCGGGAACCGTGCGTGCCACTGCTGCCACCGCGGTGGGGGAGCGTGCGGCGCTGGCCGGCTCGGACCTTGCTACGAGCGACGAGCTCATCGAGCGCTCGCGCATCGTCCTCCTCAATGCGCTTGAGGATGAAAACGACGAGCTCAGGGCATCTTGCGTGTGGACGCTCGGGCACTTCCCGGCCGACAAGCAGACAACCGGCGTGTGCATCGAGCTTCTGGAAGACGATGCGGAATGGGTCGTCCGTTACGCCATCGAGGCGCTTGCGCACTTTGGCGACCTCTCTGCGCTTGAACCACTCGAAGAGCTCGCGGATAGCGAAAACGAAGAAATTGCCCAGCTTGCGGTGCAGGCAATCGACATGCTGCGCTGAGACCTTCCGTTCGCACACATGATATTGGTGGGTTCAATACCGAGAGAGTAGAATACCGAAAGACTTGATTTACACACCAGGAGCTGAGGGGCCGCACGTCCCAGCTGATTTATATGTCGGGATAAACGTGTTTATGGTACTTACATGATAATGGGGCTTTTCCTGCAGTTCGGTGGTACTATCGTTCGCCAGCCATTTGGGTTGTAATCTTATGGGCGGGGTTTAGAAAGGGTTCGCACGTGCCCGAGACGAGCACAGAGCAGCTGCCGGTCAAGGCAGAGCAAACGAATACGCAGGTCACGGAAGAGGACATGCCTCCTGTCGTCATTGAGTTCAAGCATGTGACGAAGGAATACAAGCTCTACGCCAACGACCGTGCCCGCGTCTTCGGGTTCTTCAACAAACACATCAAGTACCGTGCCGTCCGTGCAAGCGATGACCTCTCCTTCAAGATCAGAAAAGGCGAATCGGTCGCTCTGCTGGGTTCCAACGGGGCAGGCAAGTCGACTTGCCTGAAGATGATAACCGGGGTGACGTACCCGACTTCGGGCGAAATCGAGATTAACGGGCGCGTGAGCGCCCTGCTCGAGCTCAAGGCCGGTTTCGACAATGCCCTCACGGGCAGGCAGAACATCTACTTGCGCGGGCAAATCTGGGGTCTTTCCAACGAGGAGATTGCCGCCCGCGAGAAGGGGATTATCAAATTCGCCGACCTCGGCGTCTACATTGACCAGCCGATGCGCAGTTACTCGAGCGGAATGAAGGCGCGCCTCGGCTTTGCCTTCGCTTCGAGCATCGACCCCGATATCCTCATCGTCGACGAGGCGCTTTCGGTGGGAGATCGCAAGTTCAAGAAGAAGTGCCGCAAGCGCATAAGGAAAATCATGAACGAAGAGGGGACGACCGTGCTCTTTGTCACCCACAGCGCTGGGTCGGCACGCGCGTTTTGCGAGCGTGGGATGGTTCTGGACCATGGCAAGCTGATGTTTGACGGCCCCATCGACGATGCGATCGCCTTCTACGAGAAAGATGATGACTAGTGTTCTACACGCTGAGAGAGCTGTTCGGCAGCTTGGGGGATTGGGGCGCCCAGGTCCTGCACCTTGCCTATGTGGAGATGCGCAAGAGGGCACGTGGCACCGCACTTGGGTGGGTCTGGGTTTTCGCCAAGCCCGCGATGTACATCCTCTGCTTCTGGTTTGCCCTTGACATCGGATTAAAGGCATCGCGCGTCTCGGGACTCGAGGGCGGAGCATACATAGTCTGGCTCTCTTCAGGGCTCATTCCCTGGTTTTTCCTGCAGCATATGCTCGGTGGGGGGTCGGATGTCTTTCACAAGTACGCGTACCTGGTCAGCAAGCTGAAGTTCCCCGTTGTCCTGATTCCCGTCTTCTACGAGCTATCGGGCCTGCTGATTCACCTCATGCTGCTCGCCTGCCTTCTCGTGGGATACTTTGCCGCGGGGGGAGCACTTGACGTCTACTTGCTCCAGCTGCCCCTGATTGTCATCATCATGTACTGTTTTTCCGTCGGGTGGTCCTTGATGGTCTCTCCGCTTTCCGCCCTGAGCAAAGACGTCAAGAACCTCATCGCCGCGCTCTCGACTCCGATTTTCTGGCTTTCGGGTGTGTTGTTTCCCATCTCAAATATCAACAATGAGGCAATACGTATCATTGCCTATTTCAATCCTGTAACATTCATCACGTCAAGCTATAGGGATATTCTCAGCGTTTCTGGAGGCAAGTCGTGGATTTGGTCGGATCCTGCTTTCTTCGGAATCGGGATGGGAGTTATCGTGCTCACGATCGTTTGCGGGTGCATAATCTATTCCAAGCTTTACAAAGACGTTCCCGATGTCTTGTAGCCCAAGAAAAGGAAATCGCCTATGTCAAACAAGCATGAGAACCGCAACTATCGTGGCAGAGGCAGGCACGCATCGCACGACTATCATCCCAAACACCTGAAGGGGTCGACGGATTCGAGCAAGTTCGTTCCCATTGACACTGGTGCTATTCAGGCTCATATCGATAGCCAAAACGATGCGGGACAGAATGTCGCGCATGATCCTTTCGCACCGAAAGACTATGAAGAAAAGCAGCCATCAGGTGCCGTTTCCGATTATGCTGCGGTGCAAGGCGGAGCCGAGACATCGGCACAGGAGCCGGCAACAGGGGAGCACGGGACGGCGGTCTTCGATGCACAGCCCGGCCCCTCAGGTGATACGAATGGAAACGGGAGCTTCTCCGACGGTGCAGGGGATGCGGTATATTCAGTCAGCGGAGACGTTGCATATGCCGCTGCAGGCGGCGTTGCCCAGGACCAGGCTATCTCAAAGTACAGTAGAAACAGCGGGCAGTACCGCCACCGCCGTTTTTCCCGTGGTCAGAAGATCGCACTCACGGTGACGCTTATCGTTGTGGCCGTGCTCTTTGCCTTTGCCGGTGCGGCGCTCGCGTTCTATCAGAACGCCCAGAGCAATATCTCTCTAGGCGACACTGAGGTAAAAAGCGAACTTGCGACCAACGTGTCAACTGAGGAGCCGTATTGGGTATTGATTCTAGGGTCTGATTCCCGCGAAGACGGTGCAGATGGTTCCTCGCGCTCCGATGTGATCTTGCTCGCCCGCATCGATCAGCCCAACAAGAAGGTCACTCTCGTCTCCATTCCGCGCGATACCAAGGTCATGATCAACGGGCAGATGCAAAAGATCAACGCCGCTTACAGTTACGGGGCAAAGCAGGCGGTCAAGACCGTGGAGGAGTTCGCCGGTGTCGATATCGACCATTACGCTGAGATCTATTTCGATGGATTCAGCGACCTCGTGGACGACCTCGGTGGCATCGAGGTCGATGTCCCCGAGATGGCGTCGTACAACGGAGTCACCATTCAGCCCGGCAAACAGACGCTCAACGGCGAACAGGCCCTGACCCTTGCCCGCAATCGCAAGACCTATTCAGACGGTGATTTCACCCGTACCAAATGCCAACGCCTCCTCGTACAGGCCATTGCCACCAAGATTCTCTCTGAGGACGTAACGCAGATTCCCAATACCATCAACAGCATCTCGAAGTGCTTCACGACCGATATGTCACTTGACGATGTCGTTAATCTCGCGGTCTCCATGCAAGGGATGACCAGCGATGACTTCTACATGGGAATGGCGCCCTCGACGACGGGCATGGTCGATGGGGTGAGCTATGTCTTTACCTACTGCAACCAGTGGATTTTGCTCATGCAGAAAGCAGAGCAGGGTGACAAGCCCAAGCTCACCAAGAGAGAAGAGCAGATTTGTGGTTACGAGTCTACGCAGACCGTCGAGCTCGATATGAGCGCGGGGCTACCAGCGGACGTGCAAGAAGAGCTCCAAGCGTACTGGGACGAGCAAGATCAGAAAGACCAGCAGGCAAAAGCCGACGAAGTGGCTGCGCAATCGTCGAGCAGCTCGAGCGACACGAGCTCGAGTCAATAGCGACATTTGCAGTGTTTGCGGTCTTGACCGAGACGCGACAAATGGTAAACTATCGCACGCTGCGTTAAGCGCGACATGAGTTGGTCAGGTAGCTCAGTCGGTAGAGCAGGGGACTGAAAATCCCTGTGCCGGGGGTTCAAATCCCTCTCTGACCACCAGGAACAGGCAAAGGCCAAGCGAGCATTCGCTTGGCCTTTTTGTTTGCGGAGATTTCCATGTGCTACGCGGCGGTCTGTACCGAAGCGTTCTCAGCAGCCGCGCACGTAGCGGGCTTCTGCGCGTGGCGTGCAGAAGGCATCTTGGTGTGCGCACACGAGCGGGGCTTCTGCGAAGAATCGGGCCCGAAATGTGCCGAACTCCTGCTCGTGCGCAGATTCTCGCGCGGAACTGCCCCTGGTGCGCGCACACGAACAGGGCTTCCGTGCACTCTGCGCGCAAGTGGCCTTAGTGCGCGAGCGCGTGGAAGGTCTCGGATCGCGGTGTGTATCGAAGCGCCCCTGGTGGTCGACCACGTCCTTGGGTTCGATGCGAGTATCCGCCCACGTGAGGGGGCTCGATGCGGAATTTGCATCCAAGTCGTTCTGGTGGTCGACTATCTTTCGACCACTTACCGAGCTTCGGCGCACGCTGCATCGAGGTGGCACAGGTGGTCGACCAAGTCCCGGGTTTCGATGTGTCACCTGCACCGAAGCGACCCAAGCGGTCAACTCCACACCGAAGATCGACGCGCCGCTGACCCTTTTCCGCCAAGAGTTATCTCGAAAAAAGTTCTTGACAGAATCTCTAAGCGGAGATTAATATCCACAACACAAAACCTGTGACGTGGAAGTAACGTCTGGTAAGGCGCAGTACAGAGAGCGGGACGAACGCTGAGAGTTCCGCAGAAGGCAGCCAGGCAAATGGACCACCGAGGGCGAGGGGCGCGGCTCGCAAGAGCCCAATCCGAGACGTACGCCGGCGTTAACGGCAGAGGATGTGTTGGCATTCTCGTGAGAGAGTCTCCGCAAGGAGGCTAAGAAAAGGTGGCACCACGGATTCAAATCCGTCCTTTTCGCGAAAGCGATGAGGGCGGATTTTTTTATTGCCCGGTCCTTTTTCTCACGAGCCCAACAAGGGCGTGCCACCGCTGAGAAGCGGAGATGCGCCCGAGCCTCTAGGACAAGGGGTCCCAGAGGTTACCGGGAAAGCCCGGATGCGCCAAAGGGTGCAGACGGGCGAGCGAGTTCGGGACGGTCCCGAGTTCGCGTTCAGCTGAGAAAGGAAAAGGATCATGGCTGAAATTGCACAGAAGCGCGAAATGAACGTCGAGAAGAAGTCCGGACTGCAGGTCACCGACCTCGTTCTGGCGGCAGTGCTCATCGCGGCGGGCGCCGTGCTCAAGCTCTTTGTCGGAGTGCTCTTCCAAGGCGGCGTCAAGCCGAACTTCATCATCGCCGCATACTGCCTGGCGCTGCTCCTCATCAAGCCGAAAAGCTATGCGCAGGGTGCCGCGTTCGGCGCCATAATCGGCCTTATCACCGGCGCGGTCTGCCAGATTCCGCTGCTCTGCGGAACCCCGTTCGTGAACTTCGCCTCCGAGCTCGCCGGCGGCATCGTTATCGGTCTCATCGCCGCCATCCCCGCGCAGGGCAAGGGCGGTATGGCCGCTGCGAGCATCGGCACCTTCGTCGCGACCTTCATCTCCGGCGGCCTGTTCTCCGCCATCGTCGTCGTCATCAAGAGCATGAACGTCTATGCCGGCCTCGTGCAGTACGCCCCGATTGTCGTGATCACCGCCCTGCTCAACGCCATCATCGTCGCCATCCTGCTCGTTCCGCTGAAGAAGGCCCTGCACAAGGACTAGCGCGGCATTCGGTAAGGCAGGCGAAAGGCAGGAGAGCAGGTGAGCAACATGATCTCGATCGAGCACTTGAGCTTTGGCTACGAGCGGGGCACGGGCAAGGCGCTCGATGACGTGACGCTCGAGATCCAGGCGGGGGACTTCGTCGGGATCTGCGGGGAGAGCGGGTCGGGAAAGACCACGCTGGGACACTGCATCAATGGCGTGATTCCCCACCACTTCAAGGGCGATTACTACGGGTCGGTGAAAGTCGAAGGCAAGGACACCTTCGACCAGGAGCTGACCGACATCGCGCGCACGATCGGAACGGTGAGCCAGGACATCGATGGCTCGATGGTGGCGGCAATCGTGGAAGACGAGCTCGTCTTTGGGCTCGAGAACTTCGGTGTTCCCGAAGACGAGGCGAACGCCCGCATCGAGCAGGCGCTCGACCAGGTCGGCATCTCTAATCTGCGCCATCGCCAGATATCGACGCTTTCCGGCGGCCAGAAGCAAAAGGTCGCCATCGCCACCCTGCTCGCGCTTGCCCCGCGGGTCCTCCTGCTCGACGAGCCGACCGCCGAGCTCGACCCGTTCTCGAGCCGGCAGATTTTCGAGCTCCTCAAGGAACTCAACGAGCAGGGCGCGACCGTCATCGTGATCGAGCAGAAAGCCCAGCTTCTGGCCGAGTTCGCCTCGCGCCTCGTCGTGATGGAGAAGGGCAGGATCGTCACGGAAGGACCGACGCGCGAGGTCTGCTCGCATGCCGAGGGCCTCCTCGACCACGGCATCTGCTGTCCGCCGGTGACATTGCTCGCCGATGAGCTCGCTCGGGAAGGGATGCGCCTTTCGAGCACGCCGCTCACGGTCCCCGAAGCGGCGCGAATTATCCGGGAGGCGATCGCGTGAGCAACGCTGCAGACGCCATCCTCGAGTTTCGCGACGTCTCGTTCGGTTACCGCGATCAGGCGGTGCTCGAGCACCTGAGCTTTTCGGTGAACCGCGGCGAGTTCGTCGCCATCGTCGGTCCGAACGGGACGGGCAAGTCGACCACTTTGCGCCTGGCAGACGGT
This sequence comes from Coriobacteriales bacterium, assembly GCA_050943615.1. GTDB lineage: Bacteria > Actinomycetota > Coriobacteriia > Coriobacteriales > QAMH01 > CACZQA01. The sequence goes on along the minus strand of JBMNPN010000003.1, from coordinate 34,998 downwards.
CTGCTCGCCCCGAACCAAGGCGGAGTCGTGACCTGCGGACACGCGACCGAGACGACGCGCACGAGCGAGCTTGCACGCCAGGTCGGCTTCCTGTTCCAGAACCCCGACCGCCAGATCTCGCAGAACACGGTGCGCGAGGAGGTTGCCTTCGGGCTCAAGGCGCTCTATGGCAAGAAGGATGCGCGCGTGGCATCTCGCACCGAGGAAGTCCTCGAGCTTCTGCACCTCAACGGCGACGTCGACCCATTCACGCTCGCCAAAGGGCAGCGCCAGGCCGTTGCCCTTGCCGGGCTCATCGCCGTTGACCCCGAGCTCCTCTTGCTCGACGAGCCCACGACGGGCTTCGATTACGCCGAGTGTCAGGAGATGATGGAACACATCAGGCACATGAACGAGGCGGGCACGACCGTCGTCATGGTCTGCCATGACATGGAGCTCGTCTTGCAGTACGCGAGTCGCGTGATCGTCCTGGCAAAGGGCCATGTGCTGGTGCAGGGCACGCCGCGCGAGGTCTTCTCGCAGCCCGGCCTACTCGCCCAGGCCTCGTTGTTGCCGCCTCAGATCTGCGCGCTCTCGCAAGAGCTCGGCCGGGATTTTCCCTCGCTTGCCGGCCTGTTCACGATAGACGAGATGGCGGACGCGCTCGTGAAGATGAAAGGAATCAGCTGATGGATACCGTTTTTTCGTACGTGCCGGGGGATAGCCCCCTGCACAAGCTCAATCCCGTGGCGAGCTTTCTGTGCGCGCTCATCGTCTGCATCGCCGTCGCCATGAGCCCGAGCATCCTGTTCGTCACCGGCGTCATCGTGGTGCTGCTCGCCCTTTCGGCTTCGGCGGGCGTGTTCCGTCAGAGCGCACGTCTTGTGCTCGGACTTGGGGCGCTTGCCCTGATAGCCCTGGTCCTGCAGGTCATCTTCGTGCAGGAGGGCACAGTTCTCGTCCAGGCCGGTCCGCTCGCCCTCACGGTGGGTGGTCTTCAAAGCGGCGTGCTGGTCGTCGTCAAGATTGTCTGCATGGTGCTTCCTTTGAGCCTCGCGTTCATGACGACGCCGCTCAACGCGCTTTCAAACGAGCTCGTCTCGTCGTTTCACCTGCCCTATAAGTATGCCTTCGCCTTCACGACGGCAGTGCGTTTCATCCCGCTTTTCGCCGAGGAGATGAAAAGCATCATGGAGGCGCAGAAGGCGCGCGGCGTGAACTTCGACGGCCGAGGCATCATCAAGAAGATTCCGCTTGTCATATCGCTGTGCGTGCCTTTGCTCGTGAGCTCGGTCAAGAAGACCGATGCCATCGCCATCGGAGCCGAGCTGCGCGGGTTCGACCTGCGCGGTTCTCATAGCTCGTATCGCCGCTACCCGCTCAGGGCGCTCGATCCGGCGGCTGTTGCCGCCTGTGTTGCGCTGTGCGCGCTCGCGGTGGTCTTCCAGCCCTTATAATCGTCACGACGAAAAGCGGCAAGGTCCTTTCGTCCCCAACTTTCGGAGAGGTGTTTTCCCATGCAAATGACCGATGAGCAGCTCGCGCAGATCAGGCGCCAGCTCGAGCGCGTGATGAGCTTTCCCGGCAATATGTACCAGGAGAAATTCGCCGGCATCTCGCCCGACGACATCAAGACGCCCGAGGATTTCCAAAAGCTCCCCTTCACCGACAAGGCCGACCTGCGCGCCACCTACCCGCTCGGGCCGATCTGCGTGCCGACGAGCGAGGTCGTGCGCATCCACTCCTCTTCGGGCACGACGGGCACGCCGGTCGTGATCCCCTACACCAAGCAGGACGTCGACGACTGGGCAACGCAGTTCGCGCGCTGCTACGAGATGGCGGGGCTCACCAAGGAGGACCGGGTCCAGATTACCCCGGGCTACGGCCTGTGGACCGCGGGCATCGGCTTTCAGCTCGGCTGCGAGAAGTTCGGCGCGATGGCCATTCCCATGGGGCCGGGCAATACCGAAAAGCAGCTGCAGATGATGCAGGACTTTGGCTCGACGGTGCTGTGCGCGACCTCGAGCTACGCGCTGCTGCTTGCAGAGGAGATCGAGAAGCGCGGTCTCAAGGACAAGATCAAGCTCAGGAAGGGCATCATCGGGTCGGAACGTTGGAGCCCCAAGATGCGCCAGCGCATCCAGGACCTGCTCGGCATCGAGCTCTATGATATCTACGGGCTGACCGAGGTCTACGGTCCGGGCACGGCGATCTCGTGCGGCGAGCAGAGCGGCATGCACAACTGGGACGATTTCAATTACGTCGAGATCATCGATCCCGAAACGGGCGAGAACGTCCCGGACGGCACCTTCGGCGAGCTCGTCTACACCACGCTCAGGAAAGAGGGCGCGCCGCTCATCCGCTTCCGCACGCACGACCTCACGCGAATCATCCCCGGGCAGTGCTCCTGCGGCAGCAAGTTCACCCGCATCGACCAGATCCAGGGCAGAAGCGACGATATGATGAAGATCCACGGCGTCAACGTCTTCCCCAAGCAGATCGAAGAGGTGCTCGGCCTGTTCCCCCAGCTCTCGAGCGAGTACCAGATCCGCCTGTCGCACCTCGAAGGGCGCGACACGATGCGCATCTACGTGGAGACCGACGGCACCCAGGACTTCCTCGGGCTGGCAAAGGACATCGCCGCTGAGGTCAAGAGCCATATCGGGTTCACGCCGCTCGTGAAGGTCGTCGAGATCGGCCTGCTCCCGCGCAGTCAGAAGAAGACCAAGCGCGTCATCGACGAGCGTTACGATTAATTGAACGGGGAAGGCTGCTCGCTGTAGATGACGGCGAGCGTCCTTTCAGCTGACGAGAGGCGCTGCGCCATCTACGGTGCAGCGTCTCTCTTTTTCGCAGCTGCCCTTGGGGTGGCAGGTGCTCTTTATCGGGCGGTGATCAGGCGCGTGGGGGTGACGATGTAGTCCACGCGGCAATCGTGGATATCGTTCGGTATGGAGTCGAGGACCTGTTCGTCGAACGCGATGCCGATCGTGAGGCAGTCTCTGCGGATGTGAGGCAGGAAGCGGTCGTAGTAGCCGCCGCCCTGGCCCAAGCGGTGTCCCTGCGCATCGAAGCCGATTCCCGGAATCAAGATCAGGTCGAGCTGATCGGCGGGCACGAGGCGTTCGTGGGGGATGTTGGTGATGATGGCAGTGGGAGAGTCGAGCACGGTCTTGTTGTCCGTCTTGGCGAACTTGACAAAGCTCATCATCGTCTTGGAGATGACGAGCGGATAAGCGATAGTAGGGCGCTGGTCGAAATCCCGAATGTGCCTGATGGCGCCGTCTATCGATGCCTCGGATCCCACGGCATGGTAGACGCCGAAGGTCTTCGCATGCTTGACGGCAGGCAGGTTGAGCAGCCGTTCCTGCAGACTCTTCTCGAGGTCGGCACGGCGGGGCTGCAGAATTCCCTTGCGGATCTGCCTGAGCTGCGCGCGCAATTGGTCTTTTTCTGTTCCCCTATTCATGGAGGGCAGGATACCACTTTGCGCGCGAATGCGGCCCATACTTCAAACGTTTTTGCTGCAGAGACGCTGTCTGCGCACGTTTGGCTGATTTTGTGCCGATGCCACCTGTGCTTTTGCTACCATACGGTACATGTCAACGATAGTAGCAAAATTCGGTGGAACCTCCGTGGCGACGCCCGAGCGCGTCATGAACGTCGCCCGGCGTCTCGTCCGGCGCAAGCGTGCTGGGGACAAGGTCGTTGCCGTCGTGTCCGCGATGGGCAAGACGACCGATGATCTGCTCGATCTTGCCGCCGATGTCTCCGATAACCCGAACCCCCGCGAGCTCGACGTGCTCCTCTCGACGGGCGAGACGATGTCGATGTCGCTTCTTGCCATGGCCGTCGAAAGCCTTGGAGAGCCGGCTATCAGCCTGAGCGGGCGCCAGGTCGGTATCATCACGGACAGCCTTCACGGACGTGCCTCCATTCGCGAAATACATGCCGACCGCATCCAGTCGGCGCTTGCGCGCGATGCCATCGTCATCGTCGCGGGCTTTCAGGGAATCGACTCCGCCGGCGATATAACTACGCTCGGCCGTGGCGGCTCCGATACGACCGCCGTTGCCGTGGCAGCGGGCATCCATGCGGATGTCTGCGAGATATTCACCGACGTAGCCGGTGTCTTCACGGCCGACCCCCGCGTAGTTCCCCATGCGCAGAAAATCGACGTCATCTCATACGAGGAGATGCTCGAGATGGCGGCGGGCGGCGCCGGGGTCCTGCACAAGCGCTGTGTCGAGTTCGCGCGCAGCTACGGCGTGGTCATCCATTGCCGCTCCGCGTTCACCGACGAGCCCGGCACCATCGTAAAGGAGTTTGATCCGTCTATGGAAAAGGCTATTGTCAGCGGCGTCGCCTTCGACCGTTCCGAGGCAAAGTTCACGATTCGCGACGTGCCCGACACGGCGGGAGTCGCCGCCACGGTGTTCGGCGCGATGGCCGATGCCAACCTCGGCGTCGACATGATCATCCAGAACCTCTCGGAAAACGGGCATACCGACATCTCCTTCACGAGTCCCAAGGCCGACATCGAGCGCGTGACCGAAGTCATCAACAAGGTCATCAAGGAGCTGGGCGCCCGCGAGCTCATCGTCGCGGAGAACATCGCGAAGGTCTCCATCGTCGGTGCCGGCATGAAGGCCAACTCCGGCGTTGCGGCGCAGATGTTTCGTACGCTTGCCGATGGCGGCATCAACATCTCCATGATCTCCACCTCCGACATCCGCACGAGCGTCGTCATCCCCGCGGACAAGGCCGAGCAGGCGGTGCGCCTGTTGCACTCCGCATTCGGACTCGACGGCGAACAGGTCTTCGAAGAAAAGCAGCTGTCTGCCGAAGAGCTCAAGGCCAAGGCGAAAAAGGGCCGCTAGACGCCGGCGGGGTTCGTTCACGGCTCGCGTCATATGCGGCGGGCGGTATCCATGGAAAAGCGATCGAATATCTCATTGAGCCTAGATGAGGGCCTTGCCATCGAGCAAGACCTGGGTCCTGACTGCTCTTCAGCGCTGCTTGCCGACCTCCTCGGGGTCGAGAGGGCCTATTTGCTGCGCCGTTCGGTCGATGCGCGCAAGAAGGGAAACGTCCACTTTGTCGCGACGGCATTGGTAGGGAAGGAGGACGAGCGCCTCGATCCCATTGTTCCCCTTTCCGAGCGTCCGATTCCCGAGCCTCTCGTCTCGCATGGCCAGCGCCCGGTTGTGGTTGGCACGGGGCCGGCTGGTCTTTTCGCGGCACTCGAGCTTGCCGAGGCTGGCCTTGCCCCGCTCGTAATCGAACGTGGGGCCAGCGTCGAGGAGCGGACGGCAGATATCGATCGCTACCGAAAGACGCGCAAATTGAATACGGAGAGCAACGTGCAGTTTGGCGAGGGCGGGGCTGGCACGTTCAGTGACGGCAAGCTCACGACCGGCAAGCACACACCGCTGGTGCGTAACGTTCTCGAGACCTTTGCCGCGGCGGGGGCTCCCCGCGAGATTCTCTGGCAGGCCAGGCCCCACATTGGAACTGACGTGCTGGGCGGCGTCGTTGCGGCTCTGCGCAGGCGCATCATCGCCTGTGGAGGCGAGGTGCGCTTCAAGGCCAAGCTCGTTGACTTGGAGCTCGGCGCAGACGGTGAGCTTACCGCGGCAATCGTTCAAGGTCAGGGAGCTGGCCAGGAACGAATCCCCTGCTCCGAGCTGGTACTGGCGACGGGGCACTCTGCGCGTGATACCTTCTCGTTGCTCGTCTCCCGCGGCTTTGCCCTCGAGCAAAAGCCGTTTTCCATCGGCGCGCGCATCGAGCACCGACAATGCGACCTTGACCGGGCGCAGTACGGAAGCGCTGCCGGACATCCCGCGCTCGGCGCTGCTGACTACAAGCTCTCCTGCCATCTCAAGGGTGGGCGGTCCGTTTACAGCTTCTGCATGTGCCCGGGTGGAGAGGTCATCGCGGCTTCGAGCGAACAGGGGCGCCTCTGCGTAAATGGCATGTCTCGTCAGGCACGAGACGGAAAGAACGCCAATTCCGCCTTGCTGTGCACGGTTCAGCCCGCAGATTTTCCCGACGCGAACGATCCCCTTTCGGGCGTCGAGCTCCAGCGGCACTGGGAACATGCCGCCTTTCTTGCCGGTGGGTCCGATTGGCATGCGCCCGCAGAACGGCTTGCGGATTTCCTCCCAGATGCCGCGGTATCGGGCGCTCGTGTCGAGCCGAGCTATCCACTCGGGGTGGTCGAAACCGACCTTGCGGTTTGCCTTCCCACATACGCAGTGCGCGCGCTTCGCCAGGCGCTGCCGGTCTTCAATCGCAAGATTCGAGGTTTTGCCTCCAGCGGTGCCGTTCTCACGGGAATCGAGGCGCGAAGCTCTTCTCCCGTTCGCGTCTTGCGCGACCCCGAGACGCTCATGGCCGTAAGGCAGCCGGGCGTCTATCCTTGCGGCGAGGGAGCCGGCTATGCGGGTGGCATCACCTCGGCGGCGATAGACGGCATTCGCGTAGCGCGTGCCCTGATGGCAGCGCGTTCACAAAGGTAGCGCCGTCAGCAGAGCGCGACGACCAGGAACCAGACGAGCAGGCTCGGCCCGAGGGGGAAGGCATCTGATGCAGAGCCCCTTTGTGCGACAAGACAGACGAGCGCATGAGCGCATGCCGCAACTGCGCAGGCAAGTCCGCCGCAGATGGTGCCCGCAGGTCCGCCTATGAGCACGAGTGCGGGGATGAGCCGCAGGTCACCCCACCCGAGGGCACGCGATTTCCCATGCGAGACCAGGACGCTCGAACCGAAGAGCGCGGCAAAGACGAGGGCTGCCAGGGCGATGGAGGTGAGAAGGCCACCATCGAGAAGGCGCAAGAGCACGCCGAGGACTCCAAGCATGAGGCAGCCCTCCCATGGCAAGATGCGTGCGCGTATATCGCAGATGACGAGCGCTTCCATGATGATGAGGCCAGCGAGTAGGAGTGCGGTTGCAAGAGCGTCGTGTTCCCAGAGCATGCCGCAAGCGCCCGCAGTTGAAAGGGCTGCAAGCGCAAGGCGTGCGAGGGGCTTGATAGGGGACAGGGGCTGTTCGCGTCGGGAAAGGAGCAGACGTGCAAGCTGGGGAGCGACAAGTGCGGCGCCTGCAAACGCGGCAGCGGCATAAGCGATATATATGGCAGACGGCATCTCAATCGACCTCCCCTCTGGGGAGGAGTATGAAGGGGCGACCTTTCAGGATGTCCGACTCGTATCCGGGTAAAACTTTGAAATCCCGGGAAAAACGCAGTTCAAGCGAGAGAAATTTCATTCTCCTGAATATTGGTAGGCTGCAAGGGCGACGATGGCGGAAATGCCGCGCACGCCTGCGAGCCATCTGACCGGATTCGCGGTCAGATGGCGCTATGCGTTGCATGGGAATTGAGTTGTACGAGTTCGCGCAAAGCCACGGGCCATCTGACCAGATTCGCGGTCAGATGGCCAAATACGTTGCGCGGGATCGGAAAATCTCGGATTCGCGCAAAGCCACGGGCCATCTGACCAGATCTTCGGTCAGACGACGAAATACGTTGCATGGGAATTGAGTTGTACGAGTTCGCGCACAGCTACGGGCCATCTGACCAGAAACGCGGTCAGATGACGCAATACGTTGCGCGAGCTGAAGTCGCTACTGGTGCACGCGCAGGGCATAGGCGGCGGAAATCGCAGAGCAGGCATCGTTTGCCAGCGCAGAGATATATTCCGAATCGTTGTCCTTCAGGTGCACGTAGATGGCACGCCTGCCACGGCTCGCCAGAGCGGAGAAGTCGCCGAGCGCCTGGGCAGACTCGACGTCTCCGAGCGTGAAGTCCTGGTGCGGGATCTTGATGTCGTAGAGCTCGGTGCTGCTCACGATCAGAAAGACGCCGTTGTTCGGACCGCCTTTGTGCAGCTGACCGGTCGAGTGCAGGTAACGGGGCCCAATCTCGAGGCAGGAGCAGGTCTTGAGCCGTTCGGCGACACGGTGGCGGATGCGTTCGAGTGCTTCGCGTCGTCCGACGCCACGGAAGGGGAGAAACGCGTTGAGGCTGAAATAGTCGCCTTGTTTGATCGAGTTGAAGAGAGCGCGCATGGCAACGCTCATGTCAATGCGCGCAGGGCGCGATGCCATGGTATCGAGAAGCGCGGTGCTCACGTAGAGACGGTCGGCCACCTCGTTGTCCACCAAGTCGAACTCCTCGTATGACAGGCGACCCTTCTCGTCGAAGGGGACCTGGAAGGAGGCGCTGCCCTTCGAGAGAATCTGCTTTGCGGCTTTCTTCGTGCTCTCGACGTCGGGCTGATTGAAAGGGTCGACCTTCATGAGCCAGCCGCAGAAGGCGATGGCGTATTCCCAGATCAGAAAGTAAGTGGCCATGGCCGTCGAATCGGGGATGTCGAGCCTGAAGGTCGGGATGTCGGGATGGATGCAGGTGCGGGCATGTTCGAAGGCCTGGTCGTTGTCCATGTTACAGATGATGATGCAGCGGTCGGTGTGGGGATCTGCCAGAATTCCCGAGTCGATTTCCACATTGGGGAGTATCCCCTTGCCGTTCTTGCCGAGTGACTCGGCGACGAGCTGCTCGACCCAGAGACCAAAGACGCGCTTGGTGGGCGGCATCAGCAACGAGAACTTGTCGCGTCCGCTCTTCCAGTTGTCGTAGAGGAAGGTCGCAAGCCAGATGGCGGGGTTGTCATTTGAATCAGAAGCGCAGAGGCGCTCCATTGGCTTGCAGTCCTCGAGCGTCTTTTCCACGTCGACGCCGACACAGGCCATGGGCAGCAGGCCGAAGGCGGAGAGCGCGGAATAGCGTCCGCCTACATCTGGGTCTCCGTGCACGATGGCGCGCCACCCGTTCTTGCGGGCGACCGCCTCGAGCTCGGTTCCCGGGTCGGTGACGGCGATGAAGCGCCCGCCGGCGTGCTCGCTTCCCAGGTGCGCGCAGGCGTATTTCCAGGCGACGTGGGACAGAAGCGTCGGCTCGAGCGTCGTTCCCGACTTGCTCGAGACGATGTAGATGGTGTGCGCTGGATCGGACGATCCCAGGATGTGGTTCACGTAGACAGGTGACATCGAGTCCATGGTGCGGAACGGTACCTCGTCGGTCACCTCGAGGCTGCGCAGCTTGGTGATCGTCTGGGCTGCCATGGAAGAGCCGCCCTGTCCGATCAGGACGACGGCGTCGAGTTTCTCGCCGCGCGCATGCTGGGCGAGGATTGCGATTTCAGAGGGGTCGGTCGGTGGATTGGTGGCAAGTGTCGTCCACCCGAGCCTATGGGCGGATGTTTCTGCTGCCTCGGAATCGAAGTCGAACAGGCTCGCATCTTTTTCTGCCAGACGCGAAGGGACATTGTTTTCGATGAGCGCTTTCGCAGAAGGCGAAGCGCACAGCTCGGAACGCGTGAGAAACGACATGTCACTCTCCGAAAAAACTTACTTTTGTTTACCGCTGCTTAACAAAGTGAGCAGATGATGAATTTTGGAAAGTATAATACATGTACTTATATTCACGAAAGTGTTAAACTTTCGCGATGTTTTTTCTCAGGAGGCACTAAAACTTAATGGACGAAGCAATCACGCAGGTCGAAACCGTTAGCAACATTCACAAGACGCTCGTCGGCTACACCGGAAAGCGTCTGAGGGTTCGCGCCAACATGGGGCGTTCCAAGATCATCGAGCGCGAGGGCGTGCTCACTCAAGCCCATAACTCCCTGTTTATTGTCGAAACTGAAGAAAAACGCGGACGCAAGGCACGTCAGTCCTATCAGTATGTCGACGTCCTGACGGGGACGGTCGAGCTCACCAACCCCGAAAACGAGCAGCCGCTCTTCCCGGCGCTGCAGCAGGAGAGCGCGTAGAGTTTTTTCGAGCGGTCGCATCAAAGGCGGGCTCCCTGTTTGAGGGTGCCCGCCTTTTTCAATGCGCACCGATTCCATCAGAGGTTGAGAGGAGGACGGGCATATGACGACGCAGATCACGCGCAGCTTTCAGCTGGAGGCGTATGCCAAGGTGAACCTGTGCCTTTCGGTTGCCTATCCGCCCAAAGACGGGTTCCACCAGCTCGAATCGGTGTTTCAGGAACTCGACCTGCACGATGTGCTCACCTTCACGGATACGACGTCGACCCCGTCCTCATCGGCGGCGTTCACGTCGATGCGCACGCCCGTGGAACTCATCTGCCCCGGCGTTTCTCTCGACCCTTCTGAAAACCTCATCTTCAAGGCGCTCGATGGCATCGAGCGCGCATGCGGCACGCCACTTGTCGCCCGCGGTCAGGTCATGCGCGTGAACGTGGAAAAGCGCATTCCCGCGGGCGGTGGCTTGGGCGGTGGATCGAGCGATGCCGCCTGCGCGCTGCGCGCCTATGCCCAGATGCAGGGCCTCAATCCGCTGGGAGATGCGTTTCTCAGCGTGGGGCGCAGCCTCGGTGCCGATGTCCCGTTCTTCCTCTATGGAGGGGCGGCGCTCATGGAGGGGCGGGGCGATGTCCTCGTGCGCTGCCTCCCGCGCTTTCCGCTTCCGCTGGTCCTCATGGGCGACGAGGAGGGCTGCTCGACTCCTGCGGTTTACCGCGCCTTCGACCGCAACCCCGTCCCCGCGCCCGATGCCAGGAAGCTCGCCTCTCTCATGGAGTCCGCCTCCCCCGATGCCGGGGCGCTTGCCCATGCGTGCGCGAACAACCTCGCGCCGGCGGCATGCGCAGCGCTCCCGCGCCTGAAAGAGCGCCTGGAGGCTGCCAAGGCCGACTCCGACGTCCTCGATGCACATGTCACGGGGAGCGGGTCGACGAGCTTTGCGGTTTGCGCAGATGAAAAGGCAGCGGAGCGCTTTGCGTCGCGTATCGCAGGCCAATGTGCCTGGACGCGGATTGCGCATGCTGCGCGCTGAGATCGCAGGAAGGGTCTGCCCTGCGCGTGCCGGCTGTGTTCTTTTGGCAAGGGATTGAATTTTGTCGAAACGAGCTTGTCGGGTCGGGTATCCTTATTTAGAATCTGTCACTGCAAACTGGGGTATCGTTCAACGGTAGGACAACGGTTTTTGGTACCGTGAATGCGGGTTCGATTCCTGCTACCCCAGCCACTTTCTTTGGAGCACATGTGAAAGCTCGAGCTTTGATTTTGGCCGCTGGCATGGGCACCCGTATGAAATCGGACAAACCCAAAGTCGCCCACGAAATGCTGGGAAAGCCGCTCGTGCGCTGGGTCGTCGATGCGGCGCATGAAGCCGGATGCGAGACGGTCCATGTCGTCATTGGCCACGGACGCGAACAGGTCGAGCCGCTGCTCGGCGACTGCGTCATTTCCTATCAAGACGAGATGCTCGGCACAGGACACACCGTGATGTGCGCGGCCGATGCGCTCAAGGGCTACAAGGGAAGCATCGTCGTGCTGTGCGGCGACACACCCCTCATCCGCGCCGAGACGATAACCGATCTGGTCGCCTCGCATGAGAAGACCGCATCTGCGGCAACGGTTCTCACCATGCGCCCCGCAGACCCCACGGGATATGGGCGTATCGTGCGCAATGGGGACGGAAACGTCTGCGGCATCGTGGAGGAGAAGGACTGCACGCCCGAACAGCGCAAGATCGACGAGTGCAATTCGGGCATCTACTGCTTTGATGCAGAGGCGCTGCTCGGCAACATCGACAAGCTCGACCGCGATAACGCGCAGCACGAGTACTACCTGACCGATATGCTCTCGATCCTTGCCGATCAGGGGCTCAAGGTCTCGAGCATGGTCGTGAACGACGATGACGAGTGCCTCGGCATCAACTCGCGTTCCCAGCTCGAGGCTGCCACGAAGGTCGCGCAGCACCGCATCAACGCGATGCTTCTTGATGAGGGTGTCACGATGCTCGATTCCAATCTGGTCTGGGTCGGCCCCGATGTAAAGGTCGAAAACGACGTCGAGCTGCTGCCGCTCACGATGCTCTGGGGCAAGACGAGCATCGGCAAGGGCTGCGTCGTCGGCCCGAACACGCGTCTCACGGACTGCACGGTCGGCGAGCGCTGTCGTATCGACGAGACGGTCGGCATCGAGACGCGCATCGACAACGACGTCGACTGCGGACCGCGCGCCTACCTGCGCCCCGGGACGCACCTGTGCGACGGCTCCAAGGCCGGCACGCACGTGGAGATTAAGAAGTCGGTCATCGGACCGGGCAGCAAGGTCCCGCACCTGAGCTATGTCGGCGACGCCAAGATCGGGCGGGACGCCAATCTCGGAGCGGGGACCATCACCTGCAACTACGACGGGACAAAAAAGAACCCGACGACCATCGGAGATGGGGCGTTCATCGGATCGAGCACGATGCTCGTGGCGCCAGTCACGCTCGGCGACCATGTTGTCACGGGCGCGGCAAGCTGCATTACCGAAGATGTACCAGATGGTGCGCTCGCCCTTGAACGTAGCAAACAGGTGAACATCGAGGGGTATTATCAAAAGCACGTAAAGTCAGAGTAATTCGACCTCGTTTTACCTGAGCAAGTGCGGTACCTTTTCAATGGTTGATTGATGTTCGTTTTCCATTGGTCTGACTGAGGAGAAAGGCAAGACTGATCATGGCAGCAAGGCGACGTTCTCGAGCGGCGGAGCGACAGCTCCACATCTTCTCTGGCTCCGTCTACCCAGAGTTGGCGCAGGAAATCGCAGAGTATCTGGGAGTCGAGCTCGGCGATATCAAGCTCGAGAAGTTCTCGAACGGCGAATGCTATGTCCGCTTCATGGAATCGATTCGCGGCGAGGATGTGTTCCTCATCCAATCCATTTCCGGCAGCGTCAACGATGCTCTCATGGAGCTCCTCATCATGACCGATGCCGCCAAGCGCGCAAGCGCGGCGCGTATCCATGCCGTCATCACGCACTACGGATATGCCCGCCAGGACCGCAAGTCTGCCGCGCGCGAGCCGATCACGGCAAAGCTCGTCGCCGATCTTCTCCAGACGGCAGGCGTCAACACGGTCACGACCATCGACCTTCACCAAGGGCAGATCCAGGGTTTCTTCGACATTCCCGTAAACCACCTGACCGCCCTCAACCTCTTCTGCGATTACTTCAAAGAGCAGGGGCTCGAGGATATCTGCGTCGTGAGCCCCGATGTCGGGCGCGCCAAGGCGGCCAAGAAGATGAGCGACATCCTCGGTGCCGACCTTGCGATCATGCACAAGGGGCACCCCAAGCACAACGTCGCCGAGATCACGAGCATCATCGGAGACGTTGAGGGTAAGAACTGCATCTTGAACGACGACATGATTGATACGGCGGGCACGATCTGCGCGGGCATGAAGGTCCTCAAGGACCGCGGCGCAAAGAGCGTGCACGTCTGCGCCACGCACCCGGTCTTTTCCGGTCCTGCCTACGAACGCCTCGAGAACTCCGTTGCCGATGAGATCGTCGTCTGCAACACGATCCCCGTTCCCGAGGAGCACCTGCAGGAAAAGATCAAGACAATTAGCGTCGCCCCGCTCTTTGCCCAGGCCATCAACAACGTCTTTACCAACGGCTCGGTCTCGGCGCTGTTCGATCCGGACTTTGCGCTGTAGCGATAACTGATCATGACCGCTGCAAGCAAGGTGAAGATGATCGTCGGGTTGGGAAACCCCGGAGATGAATACGAGGGAACCCGCCATAATGCGGGTTTTCTCGTCATCGACCATATTGCCGGTGAGCTGGGGGCGCACTACTGGAAAAGCGAAGACGGCGCGCTCACGGCCCATGTCGAACACGATGGAGAAGAGCTGCTGCTCGCCAAGCCCCAGTCCTATATGAACACGTCGGGCGGTCCCGTCTCCAAGCTTGCGGCGCATCACAAGATAAAGCCGCGGGAAATCGTGGTCATACATGATGATATGGATCTCGAGCCGGGAAAGATCCGCATCAAGGTCGGCGGCGGCCACGGTGGGCACAACGGCCTGAAGTCGATCAACGCAAAGCTCGGCTCGAACGAATACGTGCACGTCAAGGTGGGGACAGGCCATCCCGGCGGTCACAAGACGGTGGTGGACTATGTGCTACAGGTGCCGCGCGGTACGGATGCCGAGCTATTCGAGCAGGCGATAGACCGTGCCGGGGCTGCTGTGCTCGACCTCCTCGAGGAGTCGCCTCAAAAGGCCATGAACAAGTTCAACTGAGCGGGAAACTATGTGCGTGGAAAAGGAAACGCCGCCTTTTTACGGCGGCGTTCTTAGTGACCCGAGCATAGCGCCCGGGCCCTGCGTATGTGCTCTGTCCCTGGTGTGATGGAGGGTTGAGCTTAGTTGTCGTCTACGACGATGGCGCCGAGGGGGCATTCCTCCATGCACTCGCCGCACTCGTCACAGGCTTCTTCGTTGACGACAGCAGCAGTGCTGCCGACGATGTCGAGAACGCCATTGGGGCATGTGTCAACGCAGATGCCACAGCCTGAGCATTCTTCAGTGTCAATTTCAGGAGCAGCCATGGTAGTCCTCTCTCTGTAGGGGGCATGGGTCACTGATGACCCGCAAACGACGAATAGAAAATAACGATATGAGAACACAATGACAATAGGCCGTTGGCAAATCTTTGATGCATCGATTGGCTACCTGTTGACGAAATTAGCAAAGCCGCTGGTCAACGCTATAGGTATTGCTGAAAACATTCTTTGTATAGAGATTTTTCATTTACTGGCAGGCCGCTCACCGAATATTTATGTAAGACATGCTCTGCACTTTGTATAAAATGGAAAACAGATGCGGCCTTAGTGGGGCGGGCATCGTTGTTTTCGACGTTACGTCGGAAAATCGAATTTCCCAAAATCACTTATATACGTAGACCTGCGCATCCAGGGTCTTTGAAGTGTGAGAGCATGCGCTCCGCCCAAGGCGCCGCTGCCTCTCGCACATGGATAAGGACGTGCAAAATGCAATTGTTCAAACTATTCTCACGCGCGCTGCGCAAGTACTTCAAGCTGCTCAGCGGACAGTTTGCGGGGCCGAGCAGCAAACGGGAAGGCCTGATCTTTCAAGGGCTGTTCGCCTTTGTAACCGCCGTTGCGATGATTCTTAGCATCAACGTCATCGTCGTTGGAAGCCCGATTGCCCATGCTCTCAAATTGCTCGCGACGCTTCCCATCTGGTTTGCCATCGCCTTTGCCATCAGGAGCCTGTTCGCCAACAAGCTGAGTTTCTGGCTGCAGGCGCATCTCGTGACTCCCTATTTTGCGGGTGCCGCAAGCCAGGCGCTCTTCGTCTTCATCAACGTCTGCATCATGGCGCCGATCATGTGCGTTTTCGGAACGGCGTTCGGCATCGTGATGAGCGGTTCGTCGTGGGCTGCCTTTCCTACGGACTATCTGGTGATGCTCCCGAAAGCGGCGGCGATTGCTTATGCGCTCGTCTTTCTGCTGGTAAAGCCGCTTGTGAGCTACCTGTTCAGCGATGTCTACCGTCCCACAGCGCGAAAGATTCGCGCCTGGCGTGCAGCTCATGCAACGGAATAAACGCTGAGAGCTGCATATCGCTCCGACGTTTCCGTGCAAAGCCACGAGCCGTCTGACCGGAATCGCGGTCAGATGACGATATACATTGCATGAGTTTGAGAAATCTCGGATTCGCGCAAAGCCACGGGCCGTCTGACCAGATTGGCGGTCAGATGACGCTATGCGTTGCGCGGACCTCGCGGTCCCTCGCCTTCGAACAACGCCACGGGCCATCTGACCAGAATCGCGGTCAGATGACGATATACATTGCATGAGTTTGAGAAATCTCGGATTCGCGCAAAGCCACGGGGCATCTGACCGTGAATCTGGTCAGATGACGAAATACGTTGCATGGGAATCGAGTCGCACGAGCTCGCGCACAGCTATGGGCCGTCTGACCGTGAATCTGGTCAGATGACGAAATACGTTGCGCGGATTCTAATTCCGCGACCTTGCGTACTCGCTGCTCAATGCATCTCGTTCCTTCCTCATAAAATCTCAAGTGACAGCAAGATAACGGTTTGCTGAAAAGGTTTTAGGAAACTTGACAACAAGGCACTTAGATTTCATTATCATTGACATACAAAGCAACTTGAGTATCAAGGAAGGGAACAGAAATGAGCAAGATTATTGGTATCGACCTCGGCACGACCAACTCTGCCATGGCTGTGCTTGAGGGCGGCGAGCCCACTATCATCGTTAACGCCGAAGGCGACCGCACGACTCCTTCTGTCGTTGGTTTCCGCAAGGACGGCGAGCGCGTAGTCGGCAAGGCCGCGAAAAACCAGGCAGTTACCAACCCGGAGAACACCGTCTCCTCCATCAAGCGCTTTATCGGTCGTAACTACAGCGAGACCTCGTCCGAGCGCAACACGGTCGCCTACAACGTCGTTCAGGGCAAAGACGGCCGCAACATGGTCGACATCGACGGCAAGGAGTACACGCCGGAAGAGATTTCGGCCATGGTTCTGCAGAAGCTGAAGGCGGACGCCGAGAAGTATCTGGGCGAGCCGGTTACTGAGGCGGTCATCACCGTCCCGGCCTACTTCAACGACGCGCAGCGTCAGGCGACCAAGGACGCTGGCAAGATCGCTGGCCTCGATGTCAAGCGCATCATCAACGAGCCGACGGCGGCAGCACTAGCCTACGGCCTCGACAAGAAGAACGAGGACGAGAAGATCCTCGTCTTCGACCTTGGCGGTGGCACGTTCGACGTCTCCATCCTCGAGATGGGCGACGGCGTCTTCGAGGTTCTCGCCACAGCAGGTGACAACCACCTGGGCGGCGACGACTGGGACCAGCGCATCATCGATTGGCTTGCTGACAAGTTCAAGTCCGATCAGGGCGTTGACCTGCGCAAGGACAAGATGGCCCTGCAGCGTCTGAAGGAAGCTGCCGAAAAGGCGAAGATGGAGCTGTCCAACACGCAGCAGGCTTCCATCAACCTGCCGTTCATCACGGCGGTCGACGGCAACCCGGTCCACCTCGACTACACGCTGACGCGCGCCGAGTTCGAGCGCATCACGTCCGACCTGCTCGACCGTTGCAAGACCCCGGTCTCCACGGCCATGAAGGACGCGGGCCTGTCCTCGAGCAACATTGACGAGGTCATCCTCGTCGGCGGCTCCACGCGTATGCCTGCCGTTCAGGAAGAGGTCAAGAAGATCACCGGCAAAGAGCCCCACATGGGCGTCAACCCCGATGAGGTCGTCGCAGTCGGCGCCTCCATCCAGGGCGGCGTTCTGGGCGGCGACGTCGAGGGCATCCTGCTTCTGGACGTCACCCCGCTTTCCCTGGGCGTCGAGACCATGGGCGGCGTGATGACCAAGATGATCGATCGCAACACGACGATCCCGACCCGCAAGACCGAGGTCTACTCCACGGCCGCCGATAACCAGACGTCCGTCGAGATTCACGTCCTGCAGGGCGAGCGCGAGTTCGCACGCGACAACAAGACGCTCGGCCGCTTCCAGCTGACCGGCATCCCGGCTGCTCCGCGTGGCGTCCCGCAAATCGAGGTCACCTTCGACATCGACGCCAACGGCATCGTGAACGTCTCGGCAAAGGACCTGGGCACGGGCCAAGAGCAGAAGATCACGATCTCCGGTTCCACGGCGCTGTCCGATGAGGAAGTCGACCGCATGGTCGCCGACGCAAAGGAGCACGCTGCCGAAGACGAGGCCAAGAAGGCCGAAGTCGAGACGAAGAACCAGGCCGACTCGCTGGTCTATGCCACCGAGAAGAGCTTGAAGGACCTGGGCGATAAGGTTCCTGAGGACACCAAGACCGACGTCGAGGACAAGATCGCGGCGCTGAAGTCCGCCATCGAGGGCGGCAACACCGACGACATCAAGGCCAAGACCGAGGAGCTGCAGCAGGCAAGCTACAAGCTCGCCGAGATTGCCTACGGCAATGCGCAGCAGGCTCAGGGCGGCGCTCAGCAACCGGGCAACACGGCTTCGGGCACGTATGACTCCAACGCCTCTGCGTCTGGTAACGACGACGTGGTCGATGCCGACTACGAGGTCGTCGACGATGACAAGGACAACAAGTAATGTCGGCCGAGGAGGCCAAGTCCTCCGGCAACGAAGAGGCGGTCGAGCAGGCCGCCTCTTCCGAGGCCGATGAGGTGCTCGAGCCCGAAATCGAGCAGGAAGACACCGAGGAGACGCCCGAGGCGCCCGCACCCGAAGATGCCGATACCACTGACTCGGCTGAGGCATCTGATGATGAGGAGGCTTCGGGGGAAAGCTCCGACGAGCAGAACGCCGACGACCAGGTCAACGTCTTCGATGCGATCAAGCAGGAAGTGACCGATCTGCGCGATCGCTACGCCCGTCTGCAGGCGGAGTGGGACAACTACCGCAAGCGGACGGCGGCCGAACGCGAGGCCGAACGGGTCCGTGCATCCGAGAGCCTGGTCAAGGACCTGCTTCCCGTGCTGGACGATCTTGAGCGCGCTCTGCAGCATGCAAAGGACACCGGCGAGGGCGGCAGTCTGACAGAAGGCGTCGAGGCCATTCAGACCAAGTTCCTCCAGATACTCGGCAAGCACAAAGTCGAGCAGATCGAGGCGCAGGGCGAGCCGTTCGACGTGAACTTGCACCAGGCGGTCAGCACTGCTGAAGACGACAGTGTCCCGGAAGAGACGGTCGTACAGGTCTTTCAGCAGGGCTACATGATGGGCGACAAGGTCTTGCGTCCGGCAATGGTCGTGACCAGCGTCGGAGGCCCGGCGCGTAAAAAGTCGGATTCTGAGGAGTCTGATGAATAGCAAATGATGCCGAAATGCGTGCCTTGACCGAGCGCGCATTTCGGTTCTCATAGAGCCAAACGAGGGTTTCCCTCTATGATTGAATACGATGAGGCAAGTCCTCGGAGGCAACTTGGCCGCAAATGCGCGGTTGGCTGTTTTCGGGGACCTGCGCTTTACAGAATAAATTTGAATGAAAGGTAGGCGAAGCGCCATGGCAAAGAACTACTACGACGTGCTCGGCGTCAAGAAGAGCGCTTCCGCTGACGAGATCAAGAAAGCATTTCGCAAGCTCGCGCAAAAGCACCATCCCGACGCGGGCGGCGATGAAGAAACGTTCAAGCAGATCAACGAAGCATATGAGGTGCTTTCTGATCCGCAGAAGAGGAAGATGTACGACAAGTTCGGCACGGTAGACGGCTTCAATGCCCAGCAGGCCGGCCGGGCTGGTGGATGGTCAGGTGCCCAGGGCTGGCCGGGAGGTGGTCGCACCTACACCTACACCTCCACGGGTGGAAGCGGCGATTTTGACTGGGCTGATATCTTCAGTAGCATCCGCAACGGCGACGGCGCGTTCGGAAGCGACTGGGATTTCAACGTCAACCGCGCCGAGAAGGGACGTGACCTCAGGGCGACGGTGCTCCTCACGTTCGAGGAGGCGTTCAAGGGCACGAACAAGCGCGTGACGATCAAGGTCCCCTCGACCGGCGAGACCGAGTCCATCACGGTCAAGGTGCCTGCGGGCGCCCAAGACGGCGGCAAGCTTCGTTACCGCGGGCGCGGCGAATATGGCAGGAACGGCGGCAAGCGCGGCGACCTCTACATCATCACGAAGCTGAAGGCCCATCCACTCTACAAGCGGGACAAGGCCGATGTGTGCATGGACCTTCCCGTGAGCCTGGACGAGGCGCTGCTCGGGACGAGCGTCGTCATCCCGACACCCGATGGCTCTCTTGTCAAGCTCCGTATCCCTGCGGGGACGAGAGACGGCAAGGTCCTGCGCGTGAGGGGAAAGGGCGCGCCCAAGCTCAAGGGCTCCGGCTCGGGAGACTTGCGCGTGACGGTGAAGGTCTCCTACCCCAAGACCATGAACGCAGAGCAGAAAAAGGCAATCGAGGCGTATCGAGCGGCATCACCCGCCGCCGAAGGGCTTCGTTCGAATATAAGCGCCGAAGTGACGCGCATAAAGAACAGCAAGGTGCGCGCCTAGCGGGCGCAAGGAAGATGAGGAGTGAGCACGATGCCCAAGGCAGATAAGAACAAGCCGCTATACATGATCAGCGTGGCAGCAGATCTCGCGGGGTTGCACCCGCAGACCCTGCGCATCTACGAGGCAAAGGGGCTTGTGACGCCCCAGCGCACGAAGGGCAACACGCGCATGTACTCGCAGGCGGACGTCGAGCGCCTCGAGCTGGTGAGTCAGCTCACGGACGAGGGCATCAACCTCGCGGGCGTCATGCGCATCCTCGACCTGCGCGAGCAGATGGCAGACCTCAAGTCCGAGATAAAGTCCCTGCGCGAGCAACTCGACGCCTCCCAAGACGAGGTGCGCGAGCTCAGGATGCGCCAGACCATCACCGGACTGACCAAGCGCACCAACCACTCCAAGCTCTTGAGCGAGGCAAGCCAGATGGAAAGCTGGGGCGACGAGCTCCACAACTGAGAGCAGGCACGGCGTTGCATGCCGGTTTCGACAATCGAACAGCTGCCGATGAGGGCCGCTGGGCTTCCCCTTTCACGGGGAGTCGGCGGCCTTCTTGCTGGCATGCTCATCTGGAATGCCATATCCGTTACGAGCAGGCAACAACGCGCAAACTTGACAATGACAGACATAGATTTTCTATGTCATTAGGTGTTTAATAAACTCATACAACTAGACACTATCCACTGAGGGTAGAGAAGGAGGAACGAACATGAGAATAGATAAACTCGCGGTCACCTCCCAGGAGGCGCTGCAGTCGGCTGTGACCATCGCGGCCGATGCGCAGTCTGCCACCGTCGAGCCTGAGCATCTGCTCAAGGCACTACTCGACAGCCAGGAAGGCAACCTGACCGCCATCATCGAGCGCATCGGAGCAGACCCTGCTGCCATCGATGCAGCTATCACACGTGAAATAGAGAAGGCACCCAAGGTCGAGGGGGATGTCCAGGTTGGGCAGCCCGGGCAGCGGCTCGCCAAGGTCATCGACGGAGCCGTGAAGGCAGCCGACAAGATGGGCGATAGCTATGCCACGACCGAGCATCTCCTCATCGCGCTTTCCGAGGACAAGGGCGCTGCCGGCAAGGAGCTCAACCTGGCGGGCGTGACGCGCAAGCGCATCGAGCAGGTCTACGAGGACCTGCGCGGTGACGAGCGCGTGACCGACCCCAATGCCAAGACGCAGCTCGACGCCCTGGAACAGTACGGGCAGAACCTGACCCAGCAGGCGCGCGACGGCAAGCTCGACCCGGTCATCGGCCGTAACGACGAGATTCGCCACACCATTCAGGTGCTCTCCCGCCGCACCAAGAACAACCCGGTGCTCATCGGCGAGCCCGGCGTCGGCAAGACCGCCATCGTCGAGGGGCTGGCCCAGCGCATCGTGAGCGGAGACGTCCCGAGCACGCTGAAAGACCACGAGGTCATCGCGCTCGACATGGGCTCGCTGATCGCGGGCGCCAAGTACCGCGGCGAGTTCGAGGACCGCTTGAAGGCCGTGCTGCGCGAGGTGAAGCAGAGCAATGGCAACATCATCCTGTTCATCGACGAGCTGCACACCATCGTGGGCGCCGGAGCCTCCGAGGGCTCGCTCGATGCCGGCAACATGCTCAAGCCCGCGCTCGCACGTGGCGAGCTGCATGCCATCGGCGCGACGACGCTCGACGAGTACCGCAAGTACATCGAGAAGGACTCCGCGCTCGAGCGCAGGTTCCAGCCGGTGATGGTCGATGAGCCGAGCGTCGAGGACACGATCTCGA
Organism: Coriobacteriales bacterium; assembly: GCA_050943615.1. Taxonomy (GTDB): domain Bacteria; phylum Actinomycetota; class Coriobacteriia; order Coriobacteriales; family QAMH01; genus CACZQA01. Next base: position 13,386 of record JBMNPN010000003.1, on the reverse strand, counting down.
TTCTCCGCGGCATCAAGGAGAAGTACGAGATCCACCACGGCGTGCGCATCCAGGATGCCGCCATCGTCGCCGCAGCCCAGCTCTCCGACCGCTACATCACCGAGCGCTTCCTGCCCGACAAGGCAATCGACCTCGTCGATGAGGCGGGCAGCCGGCTTCGCATGGAGATTGACTCGATGCCCGAGGAGATCGACCTGCTCGACCGCCAGCTGACGCAGATGCAGATCGAGGAGCAGGCACTCATGAAAGAGGAAGACGAGCTGTCCAAGCAGCGCCTCGAGGAGCTGCGCGTGCAGATTGCCGAGCAAAAGCAGGAACTCGATGCCCGCAAGGCAAAGTGGTCCAACGAGAAGGACGCGATCAACCACGTGCAGGAGCTCAAGGCCGAACTCGACCAGGCGCAGTCCGATGAGGAACGTGCCACGCGCGAAGGCTACCTGAACCTTGCCTCCGAGATCCGCTTCGGGCGCATCCCCAAGCTGCAAAACGAGCTCAAGGAGGCGACCAAGACGCTCGAGGACAACCAGAGCAACGAGGAGGGCCTCCTCAAAGAAGAGGTCACGCCGGAGGACATCGCCGATGTCGTGAGCTCGTGGACGGGCGTTCCCGTGAGCAAGATGATGGAAGGCGAGATGCAGAAGCTCGCCGGCCTCGAGGATACGCTGCACGAGCGCATCGTGGGCCAGGACGAGGCGGTCCATGCGGTGGCCGCGGCCATCAGGCGCAGCCGCAGCGGGCTTGCCGATCCCGACCGTCCGCTGGGGAGCTTCCTGTTCCTCGGCCCGACCGGCGTCGGCAAGACCGAGCTCACCAAGACGCTCGCCGAGGCGCTCTTCGACGACGAGAAGGCCATGGTCCGCATCGACATGTCCGAGTACATGGAGAAGTTCAGCGTGCAACGTCTGATCGGCGCGCCCCCGGGATACGTGGGCTACGAAGAGGGCGGCCAGCTGACCGAGGCCGTGCGGCGTCACCCGTACTCGGTCGTCCTGCTCGACGAGATCGAGAAGGCGCACCCGGATGTCTTCAACGTGCTGCTGCAGGTGCTCGATGACGGACGCCTGACCGATGGCCAGGGTAGGGTCGTGAGCTTCAAGAACGCGATCATCATCATGACGAGCAACATTGGGTCGCAGTTCATCCAGGAGTACATGGAAGACGGCGACCACGACAAGCTCGACCATGCGCTGCAGGAATCGCTGCGTGCGACCTTCAGGCCCGAGTTCCTGAACCGCATCGACGAGATCATCACCTTCCACAGTCTGGGAGTCGACGACCTCAGCCGCATCGTGGACCTGCAGCTCAACAAGGTGCGCGAGCGCCTGGCCGACCGCCGCATCACGTTGGAGGTCACGCCGAGCGCGCTGGAGCGCCTGAGCCTGGATGGCTACGACCCGCTCTACGGCGCGCGTCCGCTCAAACGGCTCATCCAGCACGAGGTCACCGACCGCGTCGCCAACGAGATCGTGAACGGCAACCTGCACGAAGGGGACACCATCGTGATCGACCTCGACGACAACAGCGAGTACAAGGTCGACATCATCCCGACCCTCGATGTGAGCGTGGCGTAAAGTTCGAGCTCTGCAAGATTGCAGGGCATGTGCGACAAGGGCCCTGTGGAAAGAGATTCCACAGGGCCCTTTTTTCGCGTGTTGAGAGGGCTGGCTTCAAGGCGCGTATGCTCTATGATGGGACAATGGGCAATACGGGGACAGATACGAGAGTTCAGGGCCTGAGTTCTGCTGAGGTCGCGGCACGTGTTGCCGCGGGCAAGGTCAACGTCAATGCCGACGTCAAGACGCGCACGATCGCCCAGATCGTCCGTGACAACGTCTGTACGCTCTTCAACCTCGTGAACATCGTGCTCGCCGCGGCGATCTTCTGGACGGGCTCGTATCGCAACCTGCTCTTCATGGTCATCATCATCTGCAATATCGCCATCGGCATCTTCCAGGAGGTTCGAAGCAAACTCACCATCGACAGACTGAGCGTGCTGACGGCGACTCGCGCCCACGTGCTGCGCGATGGCGTCCAATCCGATATCCCCATCGACCAGATCGTGCTCGACGATGTCATCACGCTCGGGCGCGGCGACCAGGTGCCCTCCGACTGCCTGGTACTCTCGGGTTCCTGCGGTGCCAACGAAAGCCTGCTCACCGGAGAGAGCGCGATCGTCTCCAAGAAGGCGGGGGATACGATGCTCTCGGGCTCGTTCGTGAGCGTGGGGGAGTGCACGGCGCGTGTCACTGCCGTGGGCGCCGACAACTATGCGACCAAGATCAACAATGCCGCCAAGGTCCACAAGAAGGCGGCAAGCGACATCATGTACTCGCTCAACCGGATCATCAAGTTCGTGACCACGCTCATCGTTCCCTTGGGCGTGCTCCTCATGGCAAAGGAGCTCACCTTGGGCGGCGGCACGTTAGAGACCGCCATCCTGCACGTCTCGGCAGCGCTCGTCGGCATGATCCCGCAGGGACTCATCTTGCTCACGAGCGCGGTGCTCGCGGTGAGTGTGCTGCGCCTGGCGCAGCACCGCGTGCTCGTGCAGGAGCTCTACTGCGTCGAGACCCTTGCACGCGTCGATGTGGTCTGCCTCGACAAGACTGGCACGATCACGACCGGTGAAATGGACGTCGACGAGGTCGTCCCCTTCCAGGGAGTCGGTTACCCCGAGGCGCTCCATGCTCTCGTCGCGCTCGACAAGGTCATGGAGAACGGCGTGAACGAGACGGCCAAGGCGGTCCATGCCTATATCGAGAATCTCGAGGAGGCCCCCGATGCGCCCGAAGCCGTTTCGGGAAAGCCGCGCATCATCCCGTTTTCCTCCGAGCACAAGTTCTCGGGCATCTGCTACGGCAGCGAGGCGGGCAACTACGCGATCGGCGCCGCCGAGTTCGTCCTCGCGGGCTCGGATTCTCTCGAGCACGCTCAGGATGCTATCAGCCGCCTGAGCGGAACGCGCCGCGCGCTCGTGGTGGCGCGCGTGCAGGATTTCGACGAGGAAGGTGCCATCGTCGGGAATGCGGAGCCGCTCGCCTTCGTCTTTATCAAGGACCGCGTGCGCAGCACGGCGGCGCAGACGCTCTCGTATTTCCAGGAGCAGGGCGTCCGCATCGACATCATCAGCGGAGATGCCGTCGAGACGGTGGAGAACATCGCCCGCTCGGTGGGAGTTCCGCACGCGGAGCGCTGCATCGACATGAGCACCGTCACCACGCAAGAAGAGCTCGAGGCCGCCGCCCGTGACTGTCGCGTCTTCGGGCGCGTGACGCCCCTGCAGAAACGCGATCTGGTCAAGGCGCTGCAGGCCCAGGGCCATACCGTCGCGATGACCGGCGACGGGGTGAACGACGTGCTCGCGCTGCACGCCGCTGACTGTTCGGTTGCCATGGGAAGTGGCTCGGACGCGGCCCGCAGTGTGGCACAGCTCGTCTTGCTCGACAACGACTTCAGCTCCATGCCGCACGTCGTGGCCGAGGGGCGCCGCTCCATCAACAACCTGCAACGCTCGGGCTCGCTCTTCTTGGTGAAGACGCTCTTTTCCATGGCGTTTTCCGTGCTCTTCACCTTCATCCTCGCCTACAACTACCCGTTCATGACCATTCAGCTCACCTTGATCGACGCCTTTACCATCGGGCTTCCGAGCTTCGTGCTCGCGCTCGAGCCCAACCACGACCGTATCCGCGGGAAGTTCCTGAGAAACGTCGTCACACGCGCGATTCCCGGGGCGGTGAGCATCGTGGTCGCGGTCATCATCGCCGTCATCGTGGGCTTTCTGGTCGGGCTCGACCAGGACCAGTTCTCCACGCTGTGCGTGATCCTTGCCAGCGTCTCTGGCGTGAACCTCGTCATCCGGCTCTCGATTCCCTTCAACCCCATCCGCGTCACCATGCTCGTGGTGATCGTGGGCGGGCTGGTGCTGGGCATCGGGCCGTTCGGCTTTGTCTTCATGCTCACGCCCTTCAGCTTCGAGATGGTGATCACGACCATAGCGCTGAGCGTGCTCGTGACCGTTATGTTCAATCTCCTGTTCAACGTGGCGCTTCGCTACGAGGCGCGCTATCTGGCCCGCTTCGGCTCTGCTTAGCGCGCTATAATCCCCTCATTATGTTGCCGCGTTTCCATTTGTCGGATATCTCGACAGTAGGCCATTACCTTGGCCTGCTGCTCATCGCGAGCGGCCTTCTCATGCTGCTCGTCGCATTGCTCGCCTTTGTCTTGGGCGAACAAGTTGACGCTGTCGCGTTTCTCTTCGGAGCAGGCTGCTGTCTGGCTGCAGGCGTGCTGCTGCGCTTTCTCCCCGCGAGCAGGCTCGATAGGCGGCGCTCGCTTCTGCTGCTGGGAATCGGCTGGATCGTGATCGGCTGCATGAGCGCGATTCCGCTGTTCTGGGGCGGAGGATTCGATTCTCCCTTCGATGCGGTGTTCGATGCCGTGTCGGCGTTGACCACGACGGGCGTGGTCCTCAACACGCAGCTCGACCATATGAGCTATGCGCAGGCGACGTGGTACTCGCTTCTCTCCCTGCAGGGCGCATCTGCCATCGTCTTCGCGGCGCTCTACTACGGTCTGTTCGGGGAGGGGAGCCATTCATTTCTCGAGAAGCGCAGCGTGCGCGACGACTCCCGAAGCCAGTTTTCCATGGCGGTGAAGAGCATCGGTACCATCTTCGGGTTCTACCTCGTCGTCGGATTCGTGGCGCTTTTCATCATCTGCTTGGTTATCGGCCTTTCCCCGTTGGATGCGGCCATGAACGCGTTCTGGCTCGTGTCCGCCGCGTTGAGCACCGGCGGTTTCCTGCCCAGCACTTCGGGCGTCATCGCCTATCACAGCCCGATGCTCGAGGTCTTCCTCATGCTCTTCATGCTCGTCGGCGCGGTGAACTTTGGCATCCTGATCTACGCGGCGCGCTTCAAGTACAAGAGAATCTTGGTGAACTCCGAGCTCAGGACCTATGCCGCATGGCTCGTGCTGATTACGATCGCCCTCACTGCGGGCGTGACGAGGACTGACCTCTCCACAACGATTGGGTCGCTCTTCTCGCTCGATGCCTTCATGGTGGTGTCGAGTGCGACGACGACGGGGCTGCAGACGATCTATCCCCAGCAATTCGGGCCCTCGGCGAGCGAGGGCATGATCATCGTGCTCGTCGTCGCCGTGCTCTGCGGCACCTGCTCACATTCCGCCGGCGGTGGCATCAAGACCATCCGCATCATGCAGGTCGTGCGCTGGATAGGCTACTCCATCACGCAGAGGATCATGCCGCAATCGACCCGTCTGCGCGTGCGCTACGAGCACTTCGGCCAGAAGTACCTGACGGCAACCGAGGCCATGAACGCTATGACGATCTGCTCGCTCTACATCTTCGTCACCGCTTTGGGCGCCATGGCCTTCATCGCGCATGGCTACGATGCGCTCCAGTCAGTGCTCGAGGCGGCCTCGCTCGTTGCCAACTGCGGTATTTCGACGGGGATTGCCTCTGCGGGCATGGGACTCGACCTCGAGATCATCTCCGTGCTGCTCATGTGGGCAGGTCGTCTCGAGTTCATCGCTCTCATCGCCACCATTGCCGGCCTGCTGATCTCGCTCGATCCCCGTTACTTTGCAAACCGCAGCTCCCGTGCGAGGCTACGCGAAAAGAAGCGCAGCACGCGCGGCGGCCTTGCGTGGAGGCGCCGCAAGCGCCAGCACCGAAATGGCAATGGGGCGTCCGAGAAGGCAAAGCATGCCTCGACTTTCGTGCTCGTGGCCGCACTTGCAGGTTCGCTTGCGTTCGCAACATCTGCATCTGCGGCGACTGCGACGTCGGATCTCAACGAAGGCCAGGTTCCCGCGTCCCAGGTGCCTTCCCTGAACAGCGACACCGTCTATCGCGAGATGAGCGTCTCGGGCCTTCTCTCGGCAAGCTATCGACTCGACGAAGAACCCGTCGAGTTCTCGGGGGAGGTCGTCGGCACCCCCGTTTGGGCAGACAACGGCCACAAGTGGGTCAACGTCAAGCAGAACGGCGCCATGATCGGTGTCTACCTCACCAACGAGCAGCTATCCCAGATCACGGACTTTGGCTCTTATGGCCATGTGGGGTCGACGATCGCCATCAAGGGGACCTATCACCTGAGCTGCGATCAGCACTGCGGGGAACTCGAGGTCCACGCGACATCCGTCAACGTCACGCAGGCAGGCTACGATGACGCTGCCGATCCGTCGACCGACTTGCTCCATATAGGCCTGCTGCTCATCTTTGGCGCGCTCGTCGTGTTCTTGCTGCAGGTCATGTTCTACGATGTGCGCTTTGGACGGCGCCGGAGCGTGCGCTGGCGCGCAAAGAAGGTAAAATAGCGCGAGAACGTGAACAGGAGGACCATGGCCAAGTCGGAGAAACAAGAGCGTTTCCGCACAAAGAAGCTCCACCCCTTCATCGGGCTGGCAACGGTGCTGGGCTCGATTCTGCTCTTCTTGGCGGTTCTCGTGGCAATCACGGCCCTGATCCATTGGATCATGATGTAGGCGGGGCCACGTGATTCAGCGTCTGCATCTTTCGGACTGGCTCACGATCGGGCACTACATCGGCGCTCTGATCGCGCTCATTGCCGTCGCCATGGTGCCGTCTTTTATCATCGGCCTCCTTTTCCAGGAATACGCGGCGGCCACCAACTTGCTCTTCTCCATCGGCGTGAGCGCCGTCGTCGGGTGTGCGCTGCTCTTCTGCCGCGTCGACAAGCCCGAGCTCACCTGGCGACAGTCCCTCGTCATCACGGGGCTCTGCTGGCTGGTACTTTCCCTGTTCAGCGCCCTGCCGCTCTACCTTTCCGGAAGCTTTTCCGATTATCTCGATGCGTTCTTCGAGTCGGTTTCCGCGTTCACCACGACGGGCTGTTCGGTCGCAAACGACGTCGACCACCTCCCGCAGTGCCTCGTCTTCTGGCGTTGCACCATGCACCTGATCGGCGGTGTCGGCGTCGTCGTCATCGCCTTGGCGTTGGGGGTTTTCGGGACAGGCGCCGCTGCAGCCGCACTCTACCGTGCCGAGGCGCGCACGGGCCAGGTCATGCCCGAGATCAAGCAGACTTCCCGCTTTATCGTCCGCGTGGCTGCCGTCATCGTCGCAATCGGCACGCTTGCCTGCATGGTGCCCCTTCTCATTTCGGGGCTCCCGCCACTCAAGGCCCTCTACAATGCCTTTGTCGTGGCCTCTGCCGCGTTCACGACAGGTGGCATGAGCAACCATTCCTCGGGCATCATTTTCTACCAGTCCTGGCCGCTCGAGATCATCGCGCTCACGCTCGCCGCCTGCGGGTGCATCAACTTCGTGCTATACGGGGATATCTGGCGTGGCATCACGAAGAACTTCTTCAAGGACATCGAGGTCCGCACGATCGTCATCTGGGTTCTCATCCTGGTCGTGCTCATGATGCTCGCCCTTTCGGGCTCCTACTTCACCACGTTGGGAGGGCAGGTCAGGCGCGCGCTTTTCGAAGTGCTCTCCGGCGCGTTCAACCTGGGGTTCTCGACGCTGTACCCCGGTCAAGTGCTCTACACGATGGGATCGGGGGCCCTGTTCGTGGTCATACTCGCGATGTGCATCGCCGGCTCGAGCTCGTCTGCCTCGGGCGGCATCAAGGCGTTCCGCATCGCCATCATCGCCCGTTCGATCGTGCAGACGACGCGCGAGGCGCTCGCTCCCGACCGCGCCCGTCCCCGCACCTTTTTCTACCAGCGCGGGCGGCGGCTCGTCACGCCAGAGCTCGTTTCCTCGTCGCTGATCATCGCGCTGCTCTTTGTCATCACGTACGCAATCGGCGCGGTTGCGGGCATTGCGTACGGCTACGATGCTCTCCCCTCGATTTTCGACTCGGTCTCTGTCGCGGCTAACACCGGGCTTTCCCTCGGCGTTGTCTCGCCGGGCATGCCGCAGGGTCTCGAGATCATCTACATCTTCGAGATGTGGCTCGGCCGTCTCGAGTTCATCGCCGCCTTCGCGATGATCGTGGAGTTCTTCGCCTTCCTGTCCCCGCGTGATCGCACGCGCAGAAGAATCGGGCGCAAATGAGTAGGGCGACTCGCATAGCAAAGACGTTCGCGTCCCTTTCTCTGGCATCTGCGCTCGTCTTTACATGTGCAGCGGGCGCGGCCAGTGCCGCGGAGTCCGATGAGGATTCGGAATCGGTCTCCATCGGGACCCTGACCGATCGCTACGCGACGCTCGACGATCTGGCAAACTCCCTCAACACCGACGACGATGTCGTCATCAGCACGCGCATCTCGACGCTCTCCTCCGTCAACCGAGCGCTAGAAGGCTCGACTGTGCGCTTTACGGGCGAGGTCGTCGATACTGCCGTCAATGCCGATGATGGCCATAAGTGGCTGAGCGTGGCCGATGCTTCGGACTCCTCGATTTCCGTGTACGTGACCGACGAGCAGGCGGCGCAGATCGAGAACTACGGGTCGTATCAGATGACGGGCGACACCGTAGAGGTGACAGGCGTCTACTCCGTTGCTTGCGGCACGCATCAAGGCGAGCTCGATGTGCACGCGACCGACATCAAGGTGACCGATCGGGGAGAGGCGGTTTCGCATCATGTGAACAAGCAGCGGCTCATAATAGGAGTCGTCCTGTGTGCTGTCGCTGCAGTTCTCGTCGTTTCGTTCTTCTACGTCAGACGTATCCGCCGGGCAAAGGGGAAGGGCAAATGATTCCGTTCTCCGAGCTTGGGTGCACGAGTACCGTGCAAGAGGCGTTCTCGAGCGCGCAAGGAGAACAGGCCCAGAAGGGGAGGGCCTGCGTGCTGGGGCGCGTGACCTCTCTCGACCGCGGTTTTCCGCTGGTGAACACGGAAGGCGAAGAATTCCGTGCCGAGCTTTCTGCCGAGATAAAGAAGCGCGACGACAGTATCGTCGCGGTGGGCGATTGGGTTGCCGTGGGCAGACCCGAAGGTCACGAGAAGGCGATCATCGTCGAGATATTGCCGCGCAAAACCGAGGTCAGCCGCATGAAGCGCGTCGGCCGCGAACGCGTTGCGCGCCGTCAGGTGCTCGCCGCCAACGTGGATCGCGTGCTGATATGCCAATCGCTTTCGGGGGCGGGCATCGACGAGCGGCTCCTCGTCCGTCAGATGGCCGCGGTCATGGGCTGCGGCGCTCAGGCGGTCTTCGTCTTTACCAAAGGCGACCTGGTCCAAGACGAAAAGCTCGAGCAGACGCTTGCAAGGGTCGGCCGCATCGCGCCGGATATCCCTGTCGAGGTCGTGTCCGCCTTGGACGAAGATGCGGTCGAGCGCATCCGTGCGCGCTGCCTTCCCGGCACGACGAGCATGCTCTTGGGCGAGAGCGGCGTCGGCAAGTCCTCTCTTGCAAACGCGCTGCTCGGCACCGAGCACTTTGAGACCGGCGCGGTACGTTCCTCGGATGATAGGGGGCGCCACACGACCGTTGCCCGTCGCATGGTCCAGATTCCCGGCGCCGGGCTTCTCATCGATGCCCCTGGTCTGAGGACGCTGCAGATCCTCGATTTGGAGGCAAGCCTGAGGGCAAGTTTTCCCGATGTCTACGACGCCGCGCTGGGCTGCAGATTCCGAGATTGCACGCATACCGACGAGCCTGGATGCGCTGTTCGGGGGGCTATTGCAGCGGAGCGTCTGGATGCCTTTCACTACCTGGCGGCAAGCAGGGTGCGCTGAGCGCATCGCACGTTTTATTTGCTTATGTAAAGGATAGATTGTTTAGGTGTTGGCATGAGTACGGCCGTGGGGTATTCTGCTCTTTGTATTTTTTGGAATGCCATGTTTTCGGCGTTTTTGCATAACATGAGGTAACGGGAATTGGCTGCTTTCCAAGGCACTAAGGAGCGAGTAGCGCGATGAGCAAGAGCGGGAATCTTACCATCGTCATACAGGCAGGTGGCGAGTCGAGGAGAATGGGGCGCAGCAAGGCGACCGTTCCCTTTTTGGGCGAACCGCTCATCTGGCGCGGCATCAACCGCCTCCTCCCGCTGGCAGACGAGTTCCTGATCACCACCAACGAGCCCGAGAACCTCGGCTTTCTCGATGACCTCGTCGACCTGGGCAAGATTCGCCTGGTCACCGATGTCTATGAGAAACGCGGCGCGCTGCGTGGCGTCTACACGGCCATCAGCGCCGCCAGCAAGGACTTCGTTGCGCTCGTCGCCTGCGACATGATCTTTCCCTCCCGCAACCTCATCGCCGCCGAGCTCAATGCGCTCATGAGCGAGGGCAAAGATGTCGCCGTTCCCCTGACGCAGTTCGGCTACGAGCCGTTCCACGGGGTGTACCGACGCACGACGTGCCTGCCTGCCATAAAAAAGGCGGTCGAAGACGGGGAGACCAAGGCGACGTCCTGGTTCGACCAGGTTGGTGTCATCGATTTCACGAGCGACATGATTGCAAAGGCAGAGCCGCGCGGCGGTGTCTTCATGAACGTCAACACGCCCGAAGAGCTCGAGCACGCCGAGAAGATGATCATCGAGGGCGCCATCAGGGAACGCGAGGCATTCAAGGGTAAGCCCTCTGCCTCGAACCGCGACTAGATCTGGGCGTTTTCTCAACGCCCGTTCACGTGCGCATCTGTTCATAACAACGTCTCTGTAACGCATCTGCTTTGCATGCGGCTGCCTCGGGTATGTTCTCGTCTGTATGCTTTTTACCCCCGATGCCGAGAGGAGACGAGATGCTCGCCGATGCCCTATTAGATGCCGTGTCCGACACTCTGAGCTGCTTTCCGTTTCTCCTCGCCACCTATCTGTTCATGGAATGGCTCGAGCACGGGGCGGGAGAGAAGTTCTCCCAGAGCATCGCAAAGGGCGGGCGCGTGGGTCCCATCATCGGAGCGCTGCTGGGCGTTATTCCGCAGTGCGGTTTTTCCAGCGCGGCGGCAACGCTGTATGCGGGGCGCGTGGTCACGCTCGGCACCCTGCTCGCGGTCTTTCTTGCCACCAGTGACGAGATGATCCCCATCATGGTCTCCGAGCAGGTCGACCCCCTGCTCGTCATGAAGATCCTGGCGATCAAGGTCGTTGCGGGAATCGTCTTTGGCCTGCTGCTCGATGCCCTGCTCGCGCGAGCCGGGCGCCTGCACATCGGTCTGAGCTCCGCACGTCTGCACAAGGGGCACGAGGGAAACGATATCCACGTCCTGTGCGAGCAGGATGGCTGCGCCTGCGAGGCGGACGAGCACGACGCGGCCGCCGGGGAGCTTAAAGAGCTCGAAGAGGCCGAAGACGGGCAGGGGCACTCCCACGGAACCGGAGCGCTTCACGGCATCGTGCTCCCCGCGCTCAAGCACTCGCTCAACGTCACCGTCTTCATCTTCATCATCACCTTCATCATCAATCTGCTCATCTCCGCCGGTCTCGAGGACGCGCTGGCGAGCATCACGGCGACTCCGTATCTGAGCTCGGTGCTCGTTGGAATCGTCGCGTTCATCCCCAACTGTGCCGTGAGCGTCGGCACCACTGAGCTCTACCTCGATGGCGTCATGAGCGGCGGCGCCATGATCGCGGGGCTGTGCGTCAACGCCGGCCTCGGTCTGCTACTGCTGTTTCGCACCAACCGCGATGCCAACGAGAACCTGCGCATCATGGGAGTTCTCCTCTTGTGCGGCGTGCTCGTTGGCTGGCTTGTCGAACTGTTGGGAATTCTCTAGAAAAACCGCTGGTAGCACTTAAATTTTCCTGAAATTCGGTTGCGATTTCTTTACTTTGGCGAACGGAAGTTGCCGAATGAGATAAAACTATGGGCAGCATAATCGAGAGAAGGCCTTTTCGAAGGTATTCTCCAGAGTTGTCAGAGTCTATTTCGAAAAGAGGATTTGAGATGACCGACCAGAACAATGGCGTTCCATTTCCGCCTTCGGATTCAGACGATCCGGGCAAGACGGAGAAGATGTCTGCGGAGCAGAAAAAGGAAGAGCGCAAGCGCAAGCGCGAGGAAAGGAAGCGCAACAAGAAACCCGCCAAGCCGGTGACCTTTGGCAAGGCAATCGGCGCCGGTGCCATCAGCGCCGTCGTCGTGGTGGCACTTGTCATGTGCTTGTGGGCCTGGACGCCGCTCTTCGATGGCATCAAGAGCTCGGGCAGCTCCTCGAGCGGATCGATCACCATCAATGGCGACAGCACCGATACGACGACTGCCGAGGCGGTCGCTTCCAAGTGCCTCGATTCGGTCGTGACGATCTACGTGACCTCCGACAATTCAGACTGGACCCAGTACTTCAACAACTCGGGTTCCTCCTCTGACAGCTCTTCGGCTCTGGGCTCGGGCGTCATCATCTCCGATGAGGGAGACGACTGCTACATCCTGACCAACTACCACGTGGTCGAGGACATCTCCAAGGCGACGGTCAAGGTCGGCGACAAGTCCTACAACGCCACGGCCGTCGGATACGACGAGAAGTCCGACCTGGCGGTCATCAAGATCAAGGCCAGCGGGCTCACTGCCGTCGAGTGGGGCGACTCGAGCGAGATGTCTGTCGGCGACTGGGTCATGGCCATCGGGTCTCCGTACGGCTACTCTCAGACGGCAACGACCGGCATCGTCTCGGCCCTCTACCGCTCCGACGTGGTTTCGAGTTCGGACGGCCTGGGTGGCACGACGGTCTACACCGATATGATCCAGACCGATGCGGCCATCAACCCCGGAAACTCCGGTGGCGGTCTGTTCAACTCCAAGGGCCAGCTCATCGGCATCAACACCTATATCGCCTCGACGTCTGAGTCGAGCGCAGGACTCGGCTTTGCCATCCCGTCGAGCACGGCCCAGTCCATCGCCGAAGAGCTCATGCAGGGCAAGGAGATCACCCATGCCTTCCTCGGCATTACGATGCAGGACTCCACCGATTCCTCGGGCGGTGTCACGGTCACCAGTGTCTACAAGGACACGGCGGCTGCCAAGGCCGGGCTGCAGACCGGCGATGTCATCACCAAGGTCGATGGCAAAGACATCACTTCCGCCAGCGATGTGAGCGTCGCGGTGAGCTCCAAGAACGTCGGCGACACGATATCCATTACCTACGAGCGAAACGGCAAGGAGAACACGGTCGAGGCAACGCTCGGAGACGAGAGCGACGCCTCGAGCGAATATGCCGAAAACGGCTCGCCGGAAAGCAGCAGCAACGGGTCCGACAGTTCGGGAAGCAATGGCTACGGCTATGACTATGGCGATCTAAACGATTTGTTCGGCCAACTCTTCGGCAACGGCTCGGGCTCTAGTTCTGGTTCAGGTTCCAACTCGGGCCAGAACGGAAGCTCCGGCAGCAGTGATGCAGGATCCTTCTGGGAGTAACGCAAGAGTCCTGACAGAGAGATAGCTCTGTTTGAGGGCGACAGCCACCTGGCTGCCGCCCTCTTTTTTGCATGTATTTTGGTTAAAC
>JBMNPN010000002.1:0-73409 GCA_050943615.1 Coriobacteriales bacterium | reverse complement strand
CGCCGTGTAGCAGCAGGTCGCGATCTCGGGCGTGCGCTCGATGCCGAGCGCCTCGATGAAATCCCACACGAGCATGCCGGCGGCAGCGGCATCGGAATCGACGAAGTTGAGGTCGGCAAAGTCGCCCGGGCCCTCGTGGTGGTCGATGGCGATCGTCTTGCGCGCGCGGTTGAAGACCGCCTCGCCATCGGCCATGCGCCCGGCGCTGGGCACATCGACCGAGATGAACAGGTCGGGGACGGCATGGTATTCGCACGCGGGCGTGAGGTCCTCATAACCTGCGAGGAAATCATAGGGTTTGGGGCAATCGCGGGTCGCCAGAAGCGGCGTCACCTGATGACCGGCACTGCGCAAGGCCAGCGTCACCGCGAGCACCGAACCCAGTGAGTCGCCGTCGGGGTTCACGTGTCCGCACACGACGATGCTGCGCGCGTCCTTGACGACCCCTACTGCTGATCCGTAGTCGAGTTCTGCCATCTCTGTTCTTCCTCCAGCACGTTTGCAATGCGCTCCGCCTCGTCGATCGACGGGTCGAGACGGAACCTGAGCTCGGGGGTCACGCGCCAGTTGAGGCTCTTTCCCACGAGCGATCGGATGCGTCCTTTGGCGGACTCGAGGCCCTCCATGATGCGCTTGTAGTCTTTCTTGTCTGCCGTGACGTAGACGTTGGCGACCTCGCGGTCCTTGGAAACTTCCACGTCCGTGATGGTGAGCAGGTCGAGGCGCGGGTCTGAGATCTCGAACATGATGACGTTCGCGAGCTTGACCCGCAGCTCCTCGGATGCCCTGCGCGAAGCGGGAGTTTGCTTCATAGTCGAAAAGTCCTTGTTATTCCTTGCGGGCGACCTGCTCGATGCGATAGCCCTCGATGACGTCGCCTTCCTTGATGTCCTGGTAATCCGTGATCGTGATGCCGCACTCGGTACCTGCCTTGACCGAGGTGACGTCATCGCGGTAGTGGCGCATGGAGGCGATGGTGCCATCGTGGACGATGACGTCATCGCGCACGATGCGGACCTTGTCGGTTGCCGATATCTCGCCTTCCGTCACCACGCAGCCGGCGATGGTGCCGACCTTGGGCATCTTGAAGAGCTCGCGAACCTCGGCAGAGCCGGTGTCGACCTCGACCTCCTCGGGAGCGAGCAGGCCGACGCGGGCGGCGTTGATGTCCTCGATCGCCTGGTAGATGACGCGGTACAGGCGAATCTCGACCTTCTCGCGCTCGGCGGCAGCGCGCACGCCTGCCTGCGGGCGGACGTTGAAGCCGATGATGATGGCATCGGATGCCGCGGCAAAGTTGACATCGGTCTCGGTGATGCCGCCGACCGCAGAGCGGATGACGTTGATGCGCACCTCGGACTGGTCCATCTTGTCGAGCTGGCCCTGCAAAGCCTCGATGGAGCCTTGCGTATCGGCCTTGATGATGAGGTTGAGCTCGGCGAGCTTGTCCTCCTCGATGCGGGCAAAGAGGTCTTCCAGGCTGACGTGGCGCGGAGCCTCCTGCTGGGCCATGCGCTGCTTGAGCTCTCGCTCCTGCGCAAGGTCGCGTGCCTCGGAGTCGTCTTCGAACACGGCGAATTCATCGCCTGCGCTCGGCACCGACTGCAGGCCCAAGATCTCGACCGGGTCGGAGGGCTTGGCGCTTTCGACGCTGTTGCCCTTGGGGTCGATGAGCGCGCGGACATGGCCGTAGCACACGCCGGCGACAAGCGAGTCGCCCACGTGCAGGGTGCCGCGCTGGACGATGACGGTCGCCACCGGACCACGGCCCTTGTCGAGGTTCGCCTCGATGACGAAGCCGGAGGCGGTGGTATCGGGGTTGGCCTTGAGCTCGAGCACCTCGGCCTGCAAGATGATCGTCTCGAGCAGCTCGTCGATGTTGAGCTTCTGCTTGGCGGAGACCTCGACGAACATGTTGTTACCGCCCCACTCCTCGGGGATGACGCCGTGCTCGGACAGCTCGGTCTTCACGCGCTCGGGGTTGGCGCCGGGCTTGTCGATCTTGTTGATGGCGACGACAATCGGCACGTCGGCGGCACGCGCGTGGTCGATGGCCTCGATGGTCTGCGGCATGACGCCATCGTCTGCTGCGACGACGAGCACGATGATGTCGGTGACCTGGGCACCGCGGGCGCGCATGGCAGTGAACGCCTCGTGGCCAGGGGTATCGATGAAGGTGATCTGGTGGCCGTTGATCCACACGACGGAGGCGCCGATGGCCTGCGTGATGCCGCCGGCCTCGGTCTGCTGCACGCCGGAATGGCGGATGGCATCGAGCAGCGAAGTCTTGCCGTGGTCGACATGGCCCATGACGGTGACGACCGGCGGGCGCGGTTTGAGGTCCTTCTCATCGTCGTGGAAGGTGAACTGCATCTCCTCTTCCGGCGAGATGATCTTGATCTCGCGGCCCAGGTCCCCCGCGATGAGCTCGACCAGGTCGTCGCTCATCGACTGCGTCAGGGTGAGCGGCGTTCCGAGCAGGAACAGGCGCTTCACGATCTCGTTGCCGGGCACGTCGAGGGCATCGGCGAGCTCGCCGACCGTGACACCGCTCGTGACGGTGACGGTCCCAACGGAAACACCGAGTGCCTCCGCCTTCTTGGCTGCCTCCTCGGCGGCCTTGGCGGCCTTTTCAGCCTCGCGGCGCTCTTTGCGCTTCTTGCGGCGTCCGCCACCGGACTGGCGCTCCGCTTCGGCGACGGCGGCACGGGCCTCCTCGAGCACCTTGTTGCGCTCGAGGCGCTCGGCGGCATGCGCCATCTGGCGATAACGGTCGTCCTCAGATGGAGAATCGACCGATTCCTGCTGCTGACGGCGACGCTGCTGCTGCTTTTTCTTCTTCTTGGCGCCCTTCTCGCGGTACGGGCTGCTGTTATCAGAGCCACGGCCGCCCTGAGAGGAACGGCCACCGCGCTTCTTGGCCTCGGCCTTCTTCTGCTCTTCGCGCTGGGCCTTCTCGTGCTCGAGACGCTCGTTTTCAGAGGCGATCTGCGAGAGCAGCCCATCGAAGACCGACGAGTGCCTGTTGACGTGTTTGCCCTCGTCCTTCTTCTCAGCGGGCTTCTTGGCCTTTTCGTCCTTGTCGCCCTTTTCCTCGGCGCGCTGCTTGCGCTCCTCCTTGCGGCGGGCGAGCTCGGCCTCGACGTCCTTCTTGTGCTCCTCTTCGAGCTTCTTGCGCTCCTCTTTTGCCTTCTTGGCCTTTTCGGCTGCAGCCTTGCGCTTCTCGGCCTCGATCTGCTTGGCACGTTCCTGGAGCTCTGGTCCGAGCTCCTGGCGCACCTTCTCGACATAGGCATCGACCAGCGTAGAGGCGTGGTTCTTTGCCGGTATCTTCAGTTCCTGGAGTTTCTCGAGGAGCTCTTTGGAAGACATTCCGAACTCCTTGGCCAACTCGTGCACGCGCATGCCTGCCATCTATTCACCGTCCCTACTGTGCTCTGCCTGCTTGAGCAGAGCACAAAAATCAACTTCGAGCCGTTTATAGTCATCGGCGCTCACCTTGGTGCGGAGCTTGCCGTCGAGCAGATGGCCGGCCACCGCCTTCTCGAGGCACGCCGCGTCCTTGCACAGATACGCTCCCCTGCCCTGCGCGCGCCCGGTCGTATCGAGCACGACGCCGCCTTGCGGAGTGCGGACGACGCGCACGAATGCGCGCTTGTCGCCGGACTTTCCGCAGGCGATGCAGGTACGTGTAGGAGCCTTGCGTGCCATCAGATGAGCGAATCCTCCTCGTCATCGGAAAGGTCCGCGTCCTCTTCGCCACCGGAATGCACGCCGCAGAAGCGGGAGCCGGGGCGCGCGTAGTTGCGGCAGCGCACACCGTCTTCGCTCACGAACTCGCAACGGTGAGCGGTGTTCTCGTCGTCGGCTTCCTCTTCCTCGTCGTCGATGAGCGAGGTCATGTTCATCGGGGTGCCATCGGCGCCGACGAGGCTCGCGGACTTGATGTCGATGTGCCAGCCGGTCAGGCGCGCGGCAAGACGGGCGTTCTGCCCCTCTTTGCCGATGGCCAGCGACAGCTGGTCGTCGGGCACGATGACGGTCGCGTAATGCGTGTCCTCGTTGATGAGGACATCGGAGACCTTGGCCGGCGAGAGCGCGTTGGCAACGTAGGTCGCGGGATCCTCGCTCCACTGGATGACGTCGATGCGCTCGCCGCGCAGCTCGCTCACGACCATGCGGATGCGCGAGCCCTTGGGGCCGACGCAGGCGCCGACAGGGTCGAGGTTGGACTCGCGGGACCAAACGGCGATCTTGGCACGGGACCCGGCCTCGCGCGCAATGGACTTGACCTCGACGACGCCGTCGTAGATCTCGGGAACCTCGATTTCCAGAAGGCGGCGAATCAGGTCGGGGTGCGTACGGCTCACGATGATGCTCGCATGGCTCGAGCCACGGCGGTCGTTGGTCGCCGGCTGTTTGCTCGGGTCGCGGACATCGACGATCAGCGCCTTGATGTGCTGGTTGTGCTGGTAGTACTCGTTCGCGGGCTTCTCGTTGCGCGCGTTGGGGTTCTTGCGGCGGTCGTAGTGCGGAAGCTCCGCCTCGACGCCCTCGCGGATCTTGATGACCGTGAAGTCGGGGGTCGACTGCAGGACCGTGCCCGTGATGAGCTCGCCTTTGCGGTCGGCGAACTCGCGGTAGATGTTCGCACGGGCCGCCTCGCGGACGATCTCGTTGATGACGCGCTTGGCGTTCTGCGCGGCGATGCGCGAGACGTTGTCGGGCGTCACGTCACGGGGCTCGTAGTCCTCGTATTCCCCCGTCTCGGGGTCCTCTTCTCCGAGGCCGACCATCTCGTAGACGTAGATCTTGCCGGTCTCGCGGTCGATGGTGACATGAGCATCCCACTCGAGCCCCAGGATCTGCTTGTAGCTGCGGGCGAGGTCCTGTTCGAGCCGTTCGAGCAGGACGAGTTCGTCGATGTTCTTTTCTTTGGCGAGGTCGGATAAGGCCTCGATGAGTTCAGATGCCATGCTTCCTCCTTATTCGGTTGTAAATTCCTCGGTGGCGCCGAGGCTGCCGGAAAAATCGATGCGGCCAATGATGTTTGCCTTCTTGATACGCGCGTGCTCGATGCGCTCCTGCGTGCCGTCCTCGGTGCTGACCAGGACCTCGGTTCCCTCGACGCCGTCGAGAACTCCCGAGACCTTGGTGCGCGCCTCGCCCTTCTTGAGGTAGACGACACAGTCCTCACCAGCGAAGCGCGAGAAGTCCTCGAGCTTGCGCAGCGGACGGTCGATGCCGGGCGAGGACACCTCGAGCGTGTAGGCATCCTGGAAGGGGTCGAGCTCCTCGACCTTGGCGTCCACCCACTCCTGGGCATCGGCCAGCTGGTCGAGCGTGATCCCGCCTTGCGGCGTGTCCAGAAAGACCCGCAGGATGGGGTTCTTGCGCGTTCCCGCCACCTCGACGGTAACGAGGTCGAGGCCGTGATCGGCCGCGAGGGGCTCGAGTGCCCCGATGAGAAGCTCGGTCTTATTCGGCATGTACAACCTCCTTACAGACAAAGAAAGCGGGACAAGCCCCGCTTTCCTGATCGAAACGGCGTATTGCCTATCACGGCGGCGTGAAAGCCATACCGCGGCCCCTTTCGGGGCGCAAGGCACACGTCAAGCGGTGCCCTGCAAAGCCTTGCAAACTATAGACGGGTGTCCGCCGCGGTGCAAGCTGAACGGGCGCAGCGTCACGTTATTGTCATAAATGCCGTGGTGAACGGGCAAGCAGCAAGCCCCATGGCGGTAGAGCGCGCATGGAAGACCGGGCCCGCGCGTGTTCACTCACACGGGTCCGGACAAAGAACGGTGCCGCACCGCACTGCGGTGCTCTGCCTACAGCCCGAGCGAATTTGCCCAGGAATCGATATCGTCGTTGGAAGGTTCCTCGGGAAAGCGCTGGCCGTCTTCCCAGTCTCCCGTGCCCGCCATCTCGGCAAGGTTGTCCGTGCTTTCGCCCAGGCCCGAGGCCTGCGAGGTGCAGAACGTTATGACGCGTTTGCCCGCAAAGTCGTTGTCGGAGACGAAATGGTCGATCGGCCAGGCCGCATCCGACCACCAGATGGGATAGCCGACGAGCACCGTGTCAAAGGAGTCCCAGTTGTCGGGCGTCGTCTGCGTGAGGGCGACATCGCGCTTGGACGAATCGTCGTGCTCTTGCGAGACACGCGAGTTCTCATCGCTCCAGTCGAGGTCGTCGTCGGTGTACGGGTCTTTCGGCTCGACTTCGAACAGCGTTGCATCAAGCGCTGAGGAGAGGCGCTTTGCCACCTGTTCCGTGTTTCCCGTGGCGGAATAGTACGCGACGAGCACCTTGCCCGAGGTCGTCTGCGCGCTGCTCTGCGCCGAGCTTGCAGAAGCGCTCGTCGCCGTGGAGCTTGCAGCTGCGCTCGAGGAGGACGCGCTCGAGGAGGACGAGGACCCCGCGGAATTAGACGAGCATCCCGCGAGCAGGGCAATCATGCCCATGCCCGCCGCTCCGATAAATGCACGACGTGAAATAGACGCCGGCGTGTTCCTCGTATCAGGCCTCTTTTCCATGACTGTCCCTTTCCCTTTACATATGCGTTTCAGGAATAAAAGAGAAACTTTATTCTCTTTATTACCTAGTATTTCCCTGCTCGATATACATGTACAATACTTTTAGATTCGCATCAGCATGCAAATTGAACATGCATGAAAGAAGGCCTCATGGAACTCGAGCAACTGCGCCAGCTCATCGAAATCGAACGCTGCGGGACCATCTCGGCTGCAGCAGAGAACCTGCACATCACCCAGCCCGCGCTCTCGCGCTCGGTCAAGCGCCTCGAGCGTGACCTCGGCCACGACCTGTTCGACCGTGGGCACAACAGCGTGACCATCAACGAGGCAGGCCGACTCGCCCTGCAACATGCCCGCCGCATCCTGGCAGACGTGCGTCTCATGGAAAACGACTTCGAGGAGCTCTCCCAGCGCACGCGCACGCTCGGCGTCGTCTCCGTGGCGCCCGCTCCCACCTGGCGCCTGTCCGCACTCGTCGTGGAGCGCTTCCCCGACACGATTCTCGCACCGCACCTCACAGGAGAAAAGGAGGTTGACACAGCGCTCGTGAACCGCGAGACCGACCTTGCCATCATCCGTCATCCCATGGCGCTTCCCACCGTCCGCGTCACCCCGCTCATGACCGAGGACCTCTACGCGAGCATCCCCCTAAGCCATCCGCTGGCAAAAAAGAGCGTCGTCTCGCTTTCGGACATGGACGGCGAGGAAATCCTCCTTTTCAAGGGAATCGGCTCATGGATGCAGGTCGTGCGCGACGAGCTTCCCAATTCGCAGCTGGTGATCCAAGAGGACCGTGAGGTCTTCCTGCAGTTCATGCGCACGGGAAAGCTCCTCGGCTTCTCGTCCGACGCACCGGAGAACTCCACGCCCATCGAGGGACGCGTGAACATCCCCATCTCGGATGCCGTCGCGCACGCGACCTATTATCTGGCCTGCTCCTCAGATGCAAGCGGGCGCATCGCGGACATCTTCGACTGGGTCGTGAAGGCGCACGAGGAAAACCAGGGCTAGCTCACGCGCTAGCCGCGAAAGCCGCCTTGGGCCGCCCTTGCCTCGCGCTCGCTGGTGACCATGCCCTGATACTCCATGCCATACAGGGCAGCAAAGCGGCTCATGGTGAACTCTCCTGCCGCGAGCTGTTCTTTGGTGGGAGCCGCGCCCTGGAACACGAACCAGAGGCGCTTGCCCGAAAGCGAGCCTTCTTGAACGGGACCGTAGCAGCGGTCGAGGACGTTTCTGAGCATGCCGCTCATGCTGTGCCAGTACATGGGCGCCCCGATGACGATGTCGTCGGCAGCGCGAAGCGCGGAAAGCACCTCGTCGAACTGGTCGCCCTCGAAATCCTCCTGCCCGTAGGGAAAGATCTTGTAGTCGACCAGGTTGAGCGTCTCGTACGTCGTGCCCTCGAGCAGAATGTGGGCGAGGTGCGCGGTGTTGCCGTCTCGGTTGGGACTTCCGTTGATGAACAGCGTCGTCATGAGCATATCTCCTTATCCGTTTTCTACATTGCCTTGCTGACCTGCATGAGCCAGGGCACGATGAACTCGGGATCCGTGTGGTCCCAGATGAGGGACTTGCCACCGTCGAGCTTTGCGATGCGGGCGCGCTCGTCTGCCGAAAGCTCGAAGTCGAAGACATCGATGTTCTCTTCCATGCGCTCTTTGTGCGTGGACTTGGGGATGACCACGACGCCGAGGTCCATGAGATAGCGCAGCGCCACCTGGCCGACGCCCTTGCCGTGTGCCGCGCCGATCTCGGCGAGCAGCGGGTTCTTGAAGAAGTTGTTGGCGCCTTCTGCAAAGGGGCCCCAGGCCATGTGCTGCACGCCGAGCTCTTCCATCGTCTTGTGCGCAGGGACCTGCTGCCAGAAGACGTGGGTCTCGACCTGGTTCAGGACGGGTGCCTCGTCGGAAAACGCGCACAGGTCGCCCAGGCGCACCGGGTCGAAGTTGGAGACGCCGATGGAGCGGACGAGGCCTTCCTTGTGGGCGCGCTCCAGGCCGCGCCAGGCCGCGTGATAGTCGTTGTAGGCCTGGTGCAGCAGCATCAGGTCGATGTAGTCGGTGCCCAGAAGCTCGAGCGATTTTTTCACCGACTCGTAGGTCCTCTCCTCACCGTAGTTGGTGATCCAGACCTTGTCGACCAGGAAGATGTCCTTGCGCTCGACGCCACTTTCCGCCATCGCTGCACCGACACCGCGCTCGTTGCCATAGGCCTGCGCGGTGTCGATGAGCCGGTACCCAACCGAGAGCGCATCGGCCACGCAGCGCTCGGTTGTCTCATCGTCGATCTGGAAGACGCCGTATCCGAGCATCGGCATGCGCGCGCCATCGGAAAGCTCTGTGTACTCCATGTTCATCAGCCCTTTCGTGCTCTGCCAAACTTGTCTGATAAAAGTCTGAGATCGGATGGGCCGAAAGTACAATGCACACTCGACGGCCCTGTATGCGCGGGACGCATGCAGGATAGAAAGTGCTGATGCGGACTACAGCCGCCAGAAGCGCCAGACAAAAAGCCGCCCGAGAAGGAACTCCTCCTCGGGCGGTCGCGAAGCTAGTCAGTAAAGGGGATTACCTTTTCACAGTGACCTTTTTACCGGAGTTCGCCTTCTTGAAGCACTTGGTGTACTTCTTCTTGTACTTCTTGTCGGCCTTGGTCTTGCCGACGTTGACCTTGACGGTCTTGACCTTGGAGCCCTTCAGCGAGCCCTTGACGGACTTCTTGGTGAGCTTCTTGGTCTTGAGAATGACCTTGTTGACCTTGGAGCCATTGAAGGCCTTCGCGGCGATCTTCTTGACGTTCTTGCCAACGGTGACCGTGCGCACCTTCTTGGCAGACTTGAACGCGTTCTTGCTGATGGAGGTCACCTGATAGGTCTTGCCGTTGATCTTGACGGTCGCAGGCACGGTGATGGACTTCTTGTTCTTCGCCTTGGTGAAGGCGACAGTCGCCTTGGAGCCCGTGCCGTTGCTCGTCACCTTGACGGTACCGGCAGAGATCTTCTTGGTCGTGCCCTTCTTTGCACCCGTGGTAGTAGTGGTAGTGCTGGAATTAGCAGCATCCACCTTGGCCTGGGCAGCAACAATGATCGAGTCGTAATTGGTGACGAGCGCCTTCTGGGCGTCGGTGAGCTTTTTGTACGCAGCCTTCACCGCATCGATATCTGCCTGGGTGGGGTTGGTCATGGCAGCAAGCTCGGCGAGCATCTCGTTGACGCCTTCGGCAAGGTCCGATCCGCTCGTGATATTGCTCGTCAGAGCATCCGCATCGCTCGTGGTCTGGGTAGCGTAATAGGCAACGCCCTCATCGAGCTTGCTCTGAACCGAGCTCTCGTTATACGTGCTCGCATCGGACTCGTCCCACTGCAGGTAGTTCGCAGCATCCGTTGCATCGTAGTTGCGCACGCCGTCCATAGCCTTGTCGATGACCTCGGCAAGCTTGTCCGTCTTCACATGGTAGAACTTGCTGTAGTAGTAGCAGATCCAGTCATCTTGGTCGACGACCTCGGGATAGACAAAGCCGAGCAGACGGCCCGCGTTCTGGACGTTGTCAACCGCGTTGTGCATAACATCGTAGATTGCACCGGCGTTGTAGTCCGTGGTGTAGTAGGTCTTGGAAAGCAGGGTCGAGGGGATGTGGCTGGCGACCTCAGAGGAGTCGACGCTGTTGCCGCCGACGAGGATGATATCAGCCTGCGAAAGCTCGTCTGCGGTGACCGTGGTCTTGTTCAGCTTGGTCGCGAGGTTGTTCGTGACGACGTTGACCATGTCCAGGTAGTGGTCGACCGTCGAGGTGCCTGCCGCAGCACCGCTCAGGGTGTCGCCGGGCTTCGTCAGCGTGTAGGTGCCCGCATCGGAATTGTAGGCATTCACAAGCGCGATGGTCTTCTTCTCGACCTTGTTGGTGTTGATGGCGCGCATGATCAGGCCCTGCGTGCCACGGACGTACTTCTCATAGTTCGTGGCAATCTCGGTCGCGCTGCCATAGCGGAGCTTCTTGGTTCCGTTGCTGTCTGCGACAACCTGGTCAGCCGCTTCGGCGATTGCGTACATTTCCTTGATGATATTGGAGTTCTCACCGCTGTAGTACGCGACGCCCTTGGGATGATAGCCAGAGTTATACAGGTCGCTGCCAATGTAGTCCGCCGAGTCATAGTCAGCGGTACCGCTGCCCGTGCTTACGCCAATGACCACATCGGGTTTCGCGCCCCATACATCGTCATCGGTATCATCGGTGCCATAGGTTGCCAGCGCCGCCATCGGGCCTTTGCCGCCACTATTGCGTGCCGTATTCAGGACAATGGTCGGCGAGGCGTCACTATCGGTTCCCTGCTGTACGGAAACCGCGTTCACCATATAGGGATTGGCCGCCGTGTTGTAGGTCGTGTCACCAAAGATATAGTACTTCGGCGCACTCCAGTCTTGGTTGCCCCAACCGGCAGCGCCCGTGCTGCTGCTCGTCTCCTCCACGCCCGTCAGGCCGAGAATCTCGGGGGCGGTCTGCGCAGCACGCGAAGCAGCGGCGGTCACGTACCCGTCCGCGCTCATGCTCTCAGCTTCTGCAGGCTGGACCACGCCAAACGGGGCTGCCATCATGAAGACGAAAGCGCCCGCAGTCGCAACGGATACCGCTTTGCGGCCAAAATGGTGTTTCTTGAACTTACTCATGCATTACCTTCCTCACAAACGTACTTTCTAACTCTCAAGATCTAATGGGCGCAGCCTCCTTTCATCTGGGCTTGCATTGAATTAAGAACGCGGACATGCCGCTTTCAGGGGGTTGTAAATTGACTGATTGAAGTGCGTGGCGACCTTCGAGGCATCCACACGGTAGTAAGTCGAGTAAAAGCTCTTGATGTAATCCATAAGGCCATCCAGACTCGACCCCGACGGAGAGCTCGAGGTCAGGCACACGGATGCCCAGTACATCGTGAGGAAGCTCTCGACCGTGCCATCGGCCCAGTTGCCGGAAAGCCCCGAGGGCATCACGTAGATTTCGTATTTCTGACCGACGTTATAGAGACCGTTCGTCTTATCCGCCGAGGCCTGTATCGTCTTTGCGATATCGGAGTCACGGGCCACGATGGCAGGATAGGTGCCGTCTCCAACGGTGATGACCGCGGAATCGCTCGAGGGGGCATACCAGAGCGCCGAGGGCGTATCGCGGTTGGCAGCGTCTACGCTCAGAATACCGCGCGCATCCTGTCCCGCGACAATCGCGTAGGAGGCACTGTTCGACGGCTTGACACGAGGATAGGAGTTGTTGACCACCCCGCCAAGCTGGAAGTAATAGTCCATCAGCGCATATCCTGAGCCGGAGATCGACATGCCGACTCCGTCGCTCGTGTCCAGGGTCTCGCCATCCAGATAGAGCGGGTCGCCGTAAGCAGAGTAATTGCGCGAGGCCTTTGTGGTCGACGTGGTCGTCGAGGCGATATGGTCCACGAAAACCGTGGTGCACGCGCCCTGCTTGGCAGAACCCGTCGTGGACTCGCCATCCTGGTACTTGTGCACATAGCCGGGCTTGTAGTAGTAATCGGCATCGTCGCTCACGAGCTGGTCATGGAAGGAGATATAGCTCTTGGCCATCTTGGTGGAATACCCATTCGTCGAGTCCGAGAGCAGCGAGCCCACGATACGTGCCGCATCGACAATGTCCTCGTCGCTCGTGAACAGCGAGCCGAGCTTTGGCATCGTGACGACGCTTATGCCGGCGTCCACGAGCTTGTCCATGGCGGATTTCGAGAGGTTCGAGTCGTCGTCGTTGCCGTCTATTAGCACCACATCGGGCTTTGCCTTGATGATTGCCGAGACCTTCGCGTTATCCGCAGAGCCGCTGCTGTTCTGATCGGTGTCTCCCGACCATCCCACGGCGATATCCTCTATGCCCTCGCCGTCGAATGCACCGAGGGACTTGACGCGCGAAAGCCAGGCGTTGTCAGCAGCCACGAGATGCGCGCCCGTCTCCCCGGAGAACATTTGCACGAGCGATGCGTATTGCCCCGCCGCCGCAACGGTCTGGACGTTCTCGGGGAGGTCTTTGTAGGTGCTGTCGTCGTAGACCTTCGCCGAGCCGCCATTGCCACCGGACGTCCCGTTGCTCGAAGAAGAGCTCTTACCATCGTCGTCGGTGTCATCGCTGGTCTGGTTTGTATCGCTCTTGCTCTGCGAGTCCTTGTCCGACTTGTCGCCCGATTGCTTGTCCTTCTTCTTGTCCTTGTCGTTTTTCTTGGTATGGCCCTTTTTGTTCTTGGACTCCTTCGTGCCTTGTGTCGCAGTTTCCGTATGGGAGCTGTCATCGCTTTGAATACGCTGGTCAGTCGGCCCATTATCCGGAGCGTTCTTATCGTAGACAGGAAGCTCCTCGGTCTGCTTGTCGAGGGTCTTTGAGGTGTTGCGGTGCGTGGCAACGCGCGTGGAGTCCTTCTTCGCGTTGTCGACGTCCTTGTAGATCGGGTCCATGTTCTCATTGACCGTGCCGTTGACGGGGTCTTCGATGTGCTCGGTCAAGATGTCGGTGTACTTGCATCCTCCGAGCATGCAAAGCGAGGCCGCGGTCACTAGGACCAGCAGCGTCACGAGCAATTTCTTTACCTTAGAATTATCCCCTCGGTACAGCATAGCCTGGAGCATATAATATCTCGGAATGAGATTGTATATATAAAAATCTATTTTCTTTGTGATTCATATGCTTAAAGGACATATAGGGGAGAATAAATTTCTTTCTCTGAAAACGTATTCTTTCAGCATTCTGGATTGGTCTGCATTCATGATGTCATTCGCTTACCCAATACACGCAGAGTGCCACTCTGAACATGCGTATTCCAATTATCAGCCCGTTCCCCCCGATTGTTGGAAAGCGTGCTATCCGCATCAATATTTTCAGAATGTTCACAATATAGAGCTGACTCGTCACGATGCATGATGTATATATTTTTCGATATATATGAATATGTAAATAATATTTTTATGCGCATTATCTCCATTGATTTATATATTCGTTGCGCATTATTTTCATGCTAATGTAGCCTCTGAAAAATCACGATAGTCAGTAAGGTTCCGTCGCTCCATGTTTCATTCGTTTGCTTTCAAGCGCGCAGCAAAGCCCATCGTCTCGGGCGTTTTGTGTGCCTCGCTCGTCTTGTTCCAGGCAGCTCCAGGTGTATTCGCATCGTATGGGGAAAATCCCTTGGGGACGGGGCTGGCATTTGCGGAAAGCGACACGGACACCTGCGAGCTCACGCTCGTCCACGGCACCGAACGATCCGAGTTCACGAGTTTTGACACGCTGCTCGACGCCGCTTCAGACGGCGACACCATCGAGCTCGAGGCCGATGCGAGCCTCACGGCCCCTATCAGCACGGCGAAATCGCTCACATTGGACTTGAAGGGGCACACGTTGTCCTCCGCCCTCGCCGCATCGGGCAAGTCCGGCGCCATCTCCTTTAGCGGGAGCGGCACCTTCACCCTGACAAGCAGCATCAGCGGCGGCACCCTCTCGGTCACCGTCGGTTCTTCCAAAGAGACGAGCGGGACCGCTGGCGCCTATTGCGGCGTCTCCGTGAGCGGAGGGGGCACCTTCGAGCTCGAGAGCGCAACGCTCAAGGTCGCGTACACGGGATCGTCAACCTCTTCGAACCTGCCCACGCCCGCCCTCTACGGTGTCTACGTGAGCTCGGGTTCTGCCGTCCTCAGCGATAGCGCCTCTCTCACGGCAAGCGCCACGGAAAACGACGCGAGTACCTACGGTGCAAACCGCGTCGAGGGCATCTACACCACTGCAAGTTCAGAATCTGCCAAGGTGGACGTTTCAAGCGACAGCACTGTCGAGGCCGTAAACAACGCCACGTGCGTCTCGCGCGGACGTTGGCAGACCGTCGACACCACGAGCAACGACACGACCTACAGCGCAAGCAACCTCGTGCAGATATTCCCCGACGAGAACTCCGATTTCTACAAAGAGATCTGCGAAAAGTTCAAGGAAGAGGCAAAGTTCGACGATTCCGAAGAGGCGAGCGCTACCAACTCGAGCTCGAACGACACCGAAATCTACTATGCCACGCCCCTCGTGCTCGACAGCGGCGTTGCGGTCTGGGTCTATTCCGACCCGCAGACAACCGACACGCGCGGAAAGCTCGACAGCATCGTGCCCAAGTACTTCTTCGTCCAATCGGGCTACTCCATCGCCACCGAAGCTGTGGGGATCGCCTCGTCGAGCAGGTTTTCCGGGAACGTGGAGGTCTCCGGACATGTGAACGCGACCTGCGCCAGGGGAGACGCGTACGCGCTCGATGCTCAAGGTGCATCCACCTGGACGGCAGATGAGAGCGCCGACCTATCAGAAGAGCACGGCAGCGACGCGATTACAGTCAAATACGGCACGCTCAACCTGAAGCTCTACATCAACCCGGATTCTACAGGCGAGATAGCCACGCCGGGCAACGACTCTTCGAGCGTTGTCTACAGCAAGACCCCTACCGGGGGCGCAGCGCATGTATCCGAGTCTTCGGAGGTCACCGTAGGCGGCTCGCAGCTCGAGGCGACCGACGACACCGTGGACCTGAAGGGCAACGGGGTCACCGTAGACGATGAAGGGGCGGCCGAACTGTGGGGCACACCGCAGATTTCAGTTAGCTTCACCGGCCTGAAAAACGGAGATGGCACCGATGCCGAGGACCCGGCGGCTGCCGAAGTCACCCTGGGAAAGACGCTCTCCGAGGCAGGCGTCGAGCTCCCCAGCACGGCAGAAAGCTACACGCAAGACGGAGCCACCTATCGCTTTGTCGGCTGGCAATGCGGTGGAGTCAAGTTCGATGCGAGTGCCCTGAAGGACGAGATTCGCATCAACACCGATATTTCAGGCGTCGAGCAGAACAAGGCCGCGCAATTCAGCGCCGTCTATGTTGAAGTGAAATCGGGGCAGCACCTCGTGCGCTTCGACACCGACGGGCGCATTCTTGCCTACGCCGCAGACGACGGCGCCAAGGCTTCCTACGAAGCCGCAGGCGGAGAAGTCGATCCCACCACCGGCAAGGACGACCCCAGCAAAATCGATGAGGAGAAAGGCTACGAGTACGAGTTCGAGGCCTGGCAGCAAGACGGCAAGACGCTCGACGAGCTCCCCACCGTGACCTCGGACATGACCTTCACCCCGCTGTTCAAGAAGACGGCAAAGGAAATAGAGGTGACGTTCCGCTACCGCAACGAGGATGGATCATGGACCGTCACGGAAGGCCTCACCTCCTCGTACAACGCCGATACCAACGCGCTTGCGAGAAACTACGCGAGCAGCGGCACGGTCGTCAAAACGAGCGAGAAGGTCTATACCTTCACCGGATGGGGACCGCGCCTGACCGACCAGGAAGCATACTGGCAAGACGGTACGCTGCCGGCAGTCGCGGATTCCAGCTCATTTGAGAGCGGGAAGAACATCTACTATGGCAAGTACACTGAGCAGGACCGCACGCTGACCGTCACCTTCGTAGTGGACGGCAAACAGTACGCAAAGACCAATGGCGCCGTCAAGACCACGATGGACTTCAACGACGTTCTCACATCCTGCGGCGTGAGCAACCCCAAGGACAAATCGAAAAAACTGCGCTTCCTCGGCTGGTCGACCAAGGAGAACGCCACCACGCCCGACATCGCGCGCGTCAACGCGGCAAAGCTCTCTGCCGTCGCCCCAACATCGGGCGACGAGCTCACGCTCTATGCCGTGTTCGGCGATGATTCGAGCGATGGCGTCACGAGAAGCGACATCAAGGTCAAGATGGACAAGCGCGCCAAAAGCGAACTGTCCGTAGACGTGAGCAAGGCCCATATCACCGCCGAGGACCTCGACGAGGCAAAGAAGCTTCGCCTCACGATATCCACGGTGAGCACGGCCGATTCGGTTATCCGCAACAAGGCCGTGCGCATGGGCTACGAGCCGCTGCTCGACGCCAACAAGAACAAGGCCATCTACGAGGTGCACCTCACCTATGAGCTCAATGGCAAGACGATAGAGGTCTACGACAATTTCGGGACGATAAAGATCACGGCAAAGGTCCGAAAGGGCGCGCGTGAGGACAAGACGCGCTCGTACTGGTTGGGAAGCTCGGGGATCAATTACTCTGCCGTCTCGGAAAACGCGGCAAAGCTCAGCTTCAAGATTACTTCCCTGGGTTATGTCGAAGATGGCACCGGGAACCTCGAGATCGCCCTCAAGGCCACTGACAATGCCGCATCGACAGTCAAGGTGAACACGGAGAAGCCCACGCCTCCAACGGCAACGCCCACCGCTGTCAAGCCCACGGTTCCCAAGAGCTCAAATGCTACCAAGCCGTCCCCGGTCGCTGCCTCGCAAGGCACAACCGGAACTGGCACCCCCACAGGCACCAGTGTCGGCAACACGGGCGAGAGCGCAGGCGGCACGGACAACGATACTGGGATCGGGAACCTCATCGGCTTTGCCGCGGTGCTCGCCTTGTTCGCGGCACTTGCAGCGCGCATCGTGTGGTTCTTCATCAAGCGCCAGCGCAAGGATGCGCCGGAAGACGAGACGGACCCCCTGCCCGACAAAGAGCCGGTAAGCTTCTAAAACCATGCCCAAGCGCAGCAAAGACAGGCAACCAGAGCGCCTTGACGCCCCGACCTCGGAGAACATCAGCTTCGGGGAAGACGACGGCCAGAACGTCTACGCGCAATCTCGGGACGAGGGGCACCGCATCGACCCGCGTGCGCAACGCGTGTTCATCATGTGCATCGTGCTCGTCGTCCTTTTCTTCTTAGGGCTCCTCATCCCCAAGAACATGCTCAACGAGGGCCTCAACAGCACCGGCTATGGCCAGGGCTACAACCTCTCCTGGTTCATTCAGGGGCTCTCGGACAACGTCAACGGGCTCATCGCGTTTTTCACGGGCAATCAGACCGGGTCCGCGATCTTCAGCAACACGTTCTTCCGCTACATCGTCGTCTGCCTCTCCGGTGCGGGCCTTGCCCTGTGCGGAGCGGTGTATCAGGGAAGTTTCCGAAACGCGCTCGTCTCGCCCTCGACTCTGGGCGTCATGAGCGGGGCCTCGCTTGGCATGGTCATCTGGATCGTCTTTTTCGTGAGCGATGAGGGAGACCAGATAGGCTGGGTCAGCGCGCTCGTCAGCGGAACTTCGTCCACCTCGTCGGGAGGCATATCGAGCGCAGACGACCTGCTCGCGACCTACGGGCTTTCGCTCCTGCAGTTTGTTGGCTGCGCCGTGGTCGTCGTGCTCGTGCTCTTGTGCATGCGCTTTCTGGGGCGCTTCTCCAAGTCGAACATCGTCATCATCATCGTCGGCCAGGTTGTCGGCGGCGTGTGCGGGGCCATCGTGAACACCGTGCGCTATTACTACGTGACGCTTGACCCCGAGGGCGTGAAAGCGCAGCTGCTGACGCAGCTCCAGATATCAAGTTTTTACCGCTCCTACTCCTGGATCGACGTGCTCGCGCTGTTGGCCCCATTGGCACTTTGCTTTGCGGTCATCATGCACTACCGCCAGAAGATGATGGTGCTGGGCCTGGGCGAAGAGGAGGCCCGCACCCTCGGCGTGGAGACCCGCAAGATGCGCATCATAACCATCACCGTCTGCACCCTGCTCACGGCGATCATCGTCTCCTTTGCCGGAGCGGTCGGCTTCGTGGGATTTCTCATCCCCCACCTCTCGCGCCGCATCGTGGGACCGAACTTCAAGTACCTGCTGCCAGCAGCGCTTGTGCTCGGCGCGATCTTCGTGCTCGGGGCCTACGTGCTCGTCTCGGCGCTGTTCGGGTCCGACTACGAGACCATGAGCGGAATGTACATCTCCATCTTCGGCGCCATCGTGTTCCTCGTCGTCGCCTTGCGCAACAAGGGAGGTGAGCGCAATGGCATCTAAGAAGAGCGATTCCGATACGCACGCCTCTGCATCGAGCTACACGGCAACCGACATCGCGCGGCTGCGCAACGGCTCGTTCATCTCGCGGAGCCGTGCCATGCGCGTCGGCACCGTCAGCCGCAAGCTCTCCATGCGCGAGACCAACAAGCTCTACCGCGCCGAACACGACAGGTCCGCCATCCGCGTGGCCATCTCCATAGGGCTTCTCATCGTCATCTCCTTTTTCTCGTTGTGCTGCGTGGGGGCAGCGGGGCAGGACTATTCCTATAGCGGGCCCTACTGGTTTTACACGCCGCTTCAGGTGTGGGACGCGCTCTACCTGCACGCTTACAACGCCATTGCCGACGTGACGCACGCCTTCGACCCGCGCTCAAAGGAATGGCTGCTCGAAAACTGCCCCTGCTACTGGGCGGTCTTCGACAAACTGCAGGTCGTGGGCATCACCCTCATCTGCGCAGCGCTGCTCTCCATCTCCGGCATGCTGTACCAGAACGTGTTCAAGAACCCCATCGCCGGGCCCAACATGCTCGGCGCCTCGTCTGGCATCCAGTTCGGCGTCATGCTGCTCGTCGCAATCTACGGGAGCGCGGCGACCGACATGGTGAACATGCGCTACCTGCTCTGCTACGGCATCGGGGCGGCGATCCTTGTCCTGGTCATGGTATGCGGCAAGAAGCTCTCGAGACGCGGCAAGCCCTTCGATATCCTCTCGACCGTGCTCATCGGCATGATCTTGGGACAGTTGCTCGGCTTTGTGGTCCAGTACATGACGCTTTTCGTCATGGACGAGCAGGACTACCAGACCTTCTACACCATCTCCCAGATGCTCACGGTCGATACCTCGGCGACTTCCTGGATCGTGCTCGGAATCGTGTCCGTGCTCTCGATCCTCCCTGTCTACCTGCTGCGCTTCAAGATGAACGCACTTTCCTTCGACGAGCAAGACGTCAAGCTCCTCGGCATCAACTACAACGCCCTGCGCATCGTCGCGCTCATCTGCGGCGCCATCATGATGCTCGCCGCCCAGATCCATACCGGCGTCGTCGGGATGGTCACGCTGCTCGCGCCGTTCTTGGCGCGGAGCCTCTTTGGAACGGAGTTCACCAAGCAGTTCACCGGAAGCATCTGCTGTGGCATGATTTTCCTTCTCGTCTGCCGCGACATCACCGACTGCATCCCCTTTGTGGGAGACGGCATCGCCATCGGCTCGGTGGTCTCCATCGTGGCACTGCCCCTGTTCATCCTCATAGTCGTGCGCGGCATGCGCAGTTGGGAGTAGGTGAGGCCCATGAAGCTCATCGTGCGAGATGCAGCGGTCGGCTACGATCCCGAGCATCCGGTCCAGAAGAACGTGAACTTCTCCGTACAAGACGGCGAGGTGTGCTGCATTCTCGGGCCGAACGGCTGCGGAAAGACGACGCTCGTGAAGACCATCCTCGGCCTGAACCCGCTGTTCTCCGGGTCGATTACGCTCGACGGAAGCGACATCACCCGCTGGTCGGCCTCGCGCCTTTCCGATTCCATCGCCTACGTTGCCCAGCGCCATGACCAGCCCTTCCCCTTCCAGGTAAAGGACGTCGTCATGATGGGCCGCATGAACAAGATCAAGTCGCTCAACGGCCAGCCCACGCGCAAGGACTACAACATCGTCGAGAACGCGATGGAGGAGATGGGCATCTTGCACCTGCGCGAGGCTGCCTACAACGACATCTCCGGCGGCGAGCTGCAGATGGTCATGTTCGCACGCGCCCTTGCGCAAGAGCCCCAGCTGCTCATCATGGACGAGCCAACTGCCGCGCTCGACTACGGCAATGCGGTGCGCGTCATCGAGAAGGTGCGGCATCTGAGAAAGAACGGCTATGCCGTCCTCATGGTCACGCACAATCCCGACCACGCCTTCATGACCGGCGCGAATGTCGCGCTTTTCATGAAGGACAAGCCGATGAAGTTCGGCTCGGCGTTCGAGATCATCACTCGAGAGAACATCCAGGATGCCTATGGCATCAACGTAAAGCTTGTGGAATTCACCCACGACAACCAAGAGATCATGCGCACGTGCGCACCGGAATTCGGAGGAGAGGACGACTAGTGCTTAGCGAAGCAAATGCAGGCAGGGCCGCAGATGCCCTGGAAAAGATTGCGGACAACATCGAGACCGTCATCGTCGGAAAGCGCGAGGCCGTCGAGCTTGTGGTCATGGCGTTCATCGCAAAAGGCCATGTGCTTTTGGAGGACCTGCCCGGCACGGGAAAGACATCCCTCGTGCGCGCCTTTGCAAAGACCATCGACTGCGACTTCAACCGCATGCAGTTCACCCCGGATGTCATGCCCTCCGACGTGACCGGCTTTTCCATCTTCAACCAGAAAACGCATGACTTCGAGTTCCGACCCGGCGGCGTGATGAGCAACCTCGTCCTCATCGACGAGATCAACCGCGCCTCGGCAAAGACCCAGGCCGCATTGCTCGAGGCGATGGAAGAGCGGCAGGTGACCGTCGACGGCGTAACGCACCGGCTCAAAGAGCCCTTCATGGTGCTCGCCACGCAGAACCCCATCGAGCAGTACGGCACCTATCCCCTTCCCGAAGCGCAGCTCGACCGTTTCCTCATCAAGCTCTCCATGGGCTATCCCCTGCCCGAGGAGGAGGTGAAGGTCGCCCTCGAGAGCAAGGCGGCGAAGGCGGCGATACGCGCCGTGGCAACACGCGAGGATGCCATCCGACTGCAGAACATGGCCGAAGAGGTGCACGTTTCCGAGGCAATCGCGCGCTATGCGGTGCAGATCGTCGGCGCCACGCGCACCACGCACGAGTGCAGCTGCGGCGCGTCTCCCCGTGGCACCATCGCACTAATCGAGCTCGCGCGCGCCAACGCGCTGATGCGCGGCCGCTCCTACGTGATCCCCGATGACATCAAGTACCTTGCGCCCTACGTGCTCGCGCACCGCCTCATCCTCACGCACGAGGCAAAGATCGACGGAAAGGACGGCAAGGGCGTCATCGCGAGCATCCTCGACTCCATCGCCGTACCGACGGTCTCTGCCGCCGACCTCAAAGGAACGACGGTCTAGACAAGAGCATGGACACTGTAAGTCTCAAAAATCAGGGTTTTCAGCTTCGCAAGCGCCGAGAAAAGCGCAAGGGCGAACGCGAGCGTCGGCGTGCCGTGAAACGTGCGCAGAACGCATCGGCGCGTTCAAAGCACCCGGTGCTGAAGTTTCTCGTGACAAGCGTCGTCGTCGTGCTTTGCGGCGCGCTTGCCCTGCTCGTGGGCAGCAACGACTACCACGCCACGGCCATTGGCTGGGTGCCGTTCATCATGCTCGTCTTCGCCATCGTGGCCTCCTGGTTTTACGTGCGCGTCTTGAAACGCGGAATCAGTTTCGAAGAAGACTCTGACCTGCGCGATTGCGCTCGAGACTCCGAAGTTCACTTCACGATTCACTTCCACAACAAGACGCCGTTCTTCTGTTTTCCCGTCGAGCCGGTGTTCTACATTTCCGATATGTTCGGAAACAATGCGAGCGAGGCGAGCACGTCCATCACGCTCACTCCCTTCGAGCGCTATGACCTGCCCTTTGCGACGCGCTTTTCGCATATCGGCAAGTACCAGGCGGGACTCGACAAGATTGTGCTCTCCGATTTTCTGGGACTTTTCACGGCAACGCTCGAAAGCGGCCGCACACAGTCTGTTCTCGTCACGCCCCATCTGCGCGAGATTGCGGAAATCCACTTTTCGTCCGATGCCGAAACGGAGTCGTTGCAGGCGGCAAAGTCCATCATCGCCGATTCGATGGACTACGCGTACGTGCGCGATTACACGCCTGGCGACCCGTTGAAGACCATCCACTGGAAGCTCTCCTCGCGAAAGCCCGACGGCGGCTACTACACGCGGCTCTTCGAGCGCTACACGAATCCGGGCGTCGCGGTGTTCTTGGACTTTACCGCGCCGGAAGACGACGCCGAGACGCTCATGGCAGAATACGATGCCGTCGTGGAATCGGGGCTTTCCATTGCGCACTATGCCCAGCGCCGCGGATTCGACACCGAAGTGCTCTTCAAGAACCGCTACGGAGAGACTGCCCGTCTCACGACGTGGCGCACCGACGACATGCCAAAGCTCATAGCGGACATGCCGCAGATGTCCATTGACAAGGATCGCCGCGGGGAAACCCTCGACCTCATCAACCGCGAGACAGCCGGGAGGCAGGGCGAGAACAACGTCGTGGTGGTCAGCGCGAACATCACGGCGGAGACGGTCTCCACGCTTCTAGGACTCAAGAGCCGCCGACGCGCTCCATTTATGATCGCGGTTGTGCCCAGGCGTCTCGTGGAAAGCGATCTGGACAAGTACGTTGCGCCCCTGCGGCAGCTCGACGGGGCGAACATCCCCTACCTCGTGCTTTCGGATTCCAAGCAGCTGGAGGGGGCGGTCCTGTAATGCCTGCAGCAGTTAGAAACGGCAGCCGGTCACGCGGCGAAAACGGGCAGAAATCGCAGCGTCTCTCGCTCTTCTTGCGCTCTTCCGTTTTCGATTTCCTCTTGGTCCTCATCGTCTCGACGGGACTGGTCTACACGGTATCGTATGGGTTCAACAGCGCTCCTGACCTGCGCGGAAACGTACTGCTCGAGGCTGGGGTGTGCGCGGTGCTCCTCATCGTGCTCTTTGCCGGCGCATGGTCGAAGCGGGCGCTCTTGCCCTGCGCAATCTGCTACTTGGTGTTGGCGGCAATCGTGCTTGCCCTCTTAGGTGCAAGCGAACCTGCCGGCACCCCGTTCTTTGCCAACGGGCAGGTAAACGACGTCGAGGGCAACTATTACGTCTTCGGGCTCGTGCTCGTCCTCGTTCCGCTTGTCACGTACCTGCTCTCGCGCCGCACCTGGGGTGTGGCTATCCTCTTTATCCTGGGCGTGCTCGCCTGCGCGGTCATCCAGTTCTTCTACCGCGACTGGATCAGCTCGCAACCTGGCGTGCTCGCCTCTCTGGTCGTCTACCTCGGATGCGGGGCCTGCTATATCAACCAGCGCTACCGGGCGAGCGTCTACTCTGCAAAACGAATCGGGCGCGCCGTCTTTGGCGGGGCATGTGGATTTTCGCTTGTCACCGCACTAATCTGCCTGCTCGTGGGCGTTGCCGTGTTCTTTGGAATCATCGCAGGGCTCAACCTCTCCACCCCGAACTTCAAGCCCTTCCAGGATTACTACCAGCGGCCCGTCGTCGAGTACACGGGCGTCTATTCCCGCAAGGAGATCGTCAACCCCGATATCAAGACGAGCAACATCAACGAGGACAAGAAAAACGACACCCGCAAAAACGCCGAGGGCGGCACCCAGCAAGACACGGAGACGCAGAACGGCACTTCCGCCTCGCAGGAAGAAAAGGCCAGCAAGTCCCCGAACGGATATGACAGCAGCGACTGGAACCAGCAGTTCCAGACTATCGGCTACAACTTGAGCGACTGGCACAACCTCGTGCTCATCGCGCTCGTCGTCGCGGCAATTATCGCCGTGATAGTGCTCAGACGGCGCCAGAGAACGCGCAGGCTGGAGAAAATCGCAGATAAGCCGGTATCAGAACAAGTCATCTGGATTTACGAGTTCCTTCTCACGCGCTTCAAGCGCCTGGGCATCAGAAAGCCCGAGAGCCTCACGCCCATGGAGTTCGCGCTCGCCTCTGCCAACCAGCTCGAGCCGTATGTCGACCTCACCACAAAAACCGATTTTCTGCAGGTCACGCTTGCCTACATGCGCGCAGGCTACGGCGACGAGCGTGCCACCAAAGAAGATTTGAAGCGGGTCAAATCCTATTACCGCACGTTCTACAAGAACGTGTCCAAGCAGGTCGGCAAGGTCAAGTGGCTCTGGAAGTTCTGGCGAATCTAGAGGCTGCGGCTCTGGCATCTCGCAGGTGCTGCTCAAACATCGCTGGGACCGCGAACGCTTGCTAAAATGGACTTTGGCAACCTGAACGGTCTCCGAGTCCCACGAAAAGGAGGAGCGGCATGCGCGTCACGATGGCAATGCTGTTCGACGGGCTATCCGGGCGCTTTGCCTGTGAAAAGGGCCCCGGTTTCGATGCATCGCTTCCCGTTGACCGGGCAGTACGTCTCAGCTCCGGTGCCGTTCTCCCCAAGCACGCCGCCCCCTTCGCACGCCCTGACGACGATGCAGTCACCACTATCGGCAACGCTGCGCGCCTGGTGCTCTGCCACGAGGGGCCGTATGAGCTGCCCGCGGGCGCCTCTTGCGCGATTTCCCTGGAAACCGGCGGGCGTTCCCTTGACCAGATCGTCGAACGTGCCTCCAACGTCTTGAGCTGGTACAGGTCTTGGGGCGATCGCCTGCTCGACGACCTCAGCGAGACCCATTCCGTGCAGCGCATGGTGGAAACCGCACACGAGCTCCTCGGCAACCCCTTGATCGTGATCGACCGCAACCTCAAAGTCATCGCCAGTACGAAAAGCGACACGATGCCCGACTCGCTGTGGGTACAGAAGGACAGGACCTACGTGGACACGCTCGGGTTCTCGGAAGACGAAGTGGACATCCCCCGTCTTTTCAGGGCGCTTTCCGAAAAGGGGTACGTGGACGAGTTCGTGACGTTCGACAGATCGATGTCTGCCTGCTCTTTGAACAGGAACGATGCAGACTCCCCCGTCGCCTGCCTCATCTCGAAGAGCCGCGCCATCACCGAAGGCGACAGCCAGTGCCTCAGGTTCTTCTGCTCCCTTGCAAGCCTCGCCCTTACCGGCAATCGGCGGCGCGAGCCGAACGAGCACGATGCCCTCTCAAAGCTCTACTCCGAGATTCTGCTCGGCAACATCGAGTCCCAGCAGGATATCGATGCGTATCTCTTCAACCACCGCCTGCAGGTCGATCGTGCATTCTGCGTCATCGTCGTCTCCTCCCCGCACCGTTTCCTCAACGGCCACGAGCAGACGGCCTTCTCCTCGGACCTCAGGACAATCGTCGCCCGCAGCGAAACGGTCAGGAAGGCGCAGGAGCTCGTTGTCGTCGTCAACAACGAGACCGGCCAGCTCGACGAGGCGGAAGAGAGAAAGCTCGAGCGCTATCTTGCGAGCCGTTCGCTTGTCGCGGGGTGTTCTGAGCCGGAAGATGACGTCTCTGCGCTCATGCACCTCTACCGTCAGGCGAGCGCGGCGATCCTCATTGGAGAGCGACTCGGGGATACGCGCGCTCTGCACCTCTATGCCGATTGCCGTTCGTATGCTCCCTACGAGGCCTGTCTGCAAAGCGACGACCCGAGCAGCTTTTTGCACCCCGGCATCGCAAAGATTCTCGAGTACGATGCAGAGACGGGCAGTTCCCTTTGCGAGACGCTGGCCTCTCTTTTCGAACATGGCGGAAACCAGGTGGCCGCCGCAAAGGACCTCTTCATCCAGCGCAGCACCATGCGCTACCGGATCCAGCAAATCGAGCGGCTCTGCGGCATCGACCTGCGTGACCACGACCAGTACTTCGACCTTGAGTTCTCGATTCGCCTGCTCTCCTACAAAGAGGGCAACGCGCATGAAAACAGCCAGCCGCCCAGCTAAGACGGGCTTTCACGAGCAGCTGCCAACCCGCCTGCTCTTTGCGACGGGTTCCGACTCGCAGCCGTTCCGCCCTTCCAGACAAAGTTGATCCCGCGACCGTTTGTGCCGAGCGGTGCCCCGCACTTTTCGCAGAACGCCTGGCCGGGAAGCGTCGGCGCCCCGCAGCGGCCGCAGACGACGTCCGCGCTCGTCGAGAGCATCCCGCATCTGCCGCATTTCGAGCACTGGTAGCAGGGCATGGCACCTCCTCTTCCTTCTTGTTCGCGCATTGATACAGGCAGGCAAATCTATCTTGCGACGCCCTGATTGAACGGCAACAGCCATAGTGCGCAAAATGCCCGCCCGGTTTTCGACCAGAGGGGCACCGGGCTCTCACGCGCTTCCTCCATAGAATTTTTGGTGATGAAACTCACCGAAAAACGCGTCGGGAAAGGAGACGAAAGACTGATTCACGACGCCACGCACGTGTTCGGACTGCAGAAAGAGAGAGCGAGGAAACGCAATGGAGTACAACAAAGAGCTCTACAAGGCAGACGAGTGGCAGTGGCAAGATGGGGATCTGACTGCCACGCGTTCCTGCACGTGGTCAGGCCCAGGCTGCCATGAGGGTTGCGGGATCATCTACTACACTGACAAGGACGGAAAGCTCGTCAAGGTCGAAGGCGACCCGAACAGCCCGTTCAACCGCGGCCGCCTGTGCCTGCGCTGCCTGAACTACATCGAGGAAATCAACAGTCCTGAACGACTGAAATACCCGCTCAAGCGCGTAGGCGAGCGCGGCGAGGACAAGTGGGAGCGCGTCACCTGGGACGAGGCCCTCGACATCATCGACGACCACGTCAAGCGCATCCAGAAGGAGTACGGACCACAATCCATCGCTGCCATGATGGGCACGGGCCGCAACGCCTGCTGGCAGGCGCCGATGCTGTGCTACTGGGCGTTCGGATCTCCCAACTTCTCGCTCGGCTTTCTCTCCGGCGATTCCTGCATGCTGCCCCGCGTGAGCCTGAACTACGCCCAGAACGGCGGCAGCGTGATCGCGGACATGTCGCAATCGCGGCCTACCCGCTACGAGGACGACCCGGATTGGACTCCTCCTGAGATCATCCTCATCTGGGGCAACAACCCCGTTGTCTCGAACTCCGATGCCTTCCTCGGGCACTGGATCGTCGACTCGATGCAGCGCGGATCCGAGCTCATCGTCGTCGACCCCAAGCTCACTTGGCTTGCCTCGCGCGCCAAGGTCTGGCTGCGCCTGCGCCCCGGCACCGACGCCTGCCTTGGGCTTGCATTCGCCAACGTCATCATCGAAGAGGACCTCTACGACCACGACTTCATCGACCGCTGGACCTATGGCTTCGACAAGTTCGCCGAGGCAGTTAAAGAATGGACGCCCGAGAAGGCTGCGGACATCTGCTGGGTCAAGGCCGAGGATATTCGCAAGGCGGCGCGCATGTACGCCAAGGCCAAGCCGGCTGCACTGCAGTGGGGCTTGCCGCTCGACCAGTCTCGCATCGGCATCCCCGCCGCCCAGGCCGTGAACTCCCTCATCGCGCTCACGGGCAACTACGACGTTCCCGGCGGCAACATCCAGACCGACCAGCCCTACCGCATCGACTTGGCCTACAACTGCGGATTCGAGGACGTCGATCCCGAGGTCAGGGGCCTGCGCATCGGAGATGACGTCTCGCCGCTGCACACTTACGGCTACGCTGCCACCGCCATGAGCGACCTGATCCTGCACGCGATCGAGACCGATGAGCCCTACCCCATCAAGATGATGTGGCTGCAGACGACCAACCCAATCGCCAACATGGGCGCCGAGGCACCGCGCGTGTACCGCGCGCTGCGCAAGCTCGACTTTGTCTGCGTGGTCGACATCTTCAAGACCCCGACGGCCGTGGCCTGTGCCGACCTTATCCTACCTGCGGCGATGAGCCCGGAGCGCAACTGCATCCGCGCCTGGTACACGCCGCTGCGCGCCGTCACCAAGGTGACCGAGCCGCCGGGAGAGGCAAAGTCCGACGAGGACATCCTCCTGGCCGTCGTGGGCAAGTGCCATCCGGAGATCCTCGAGAAATACGGCATCACCGACGACGTCTCTCTGCTGAACTTCCTCCTCAAGAACCGCAGCGACTGGGGCGGGGTCTACGGCAAGGACTTCGACGACATCAAGCACGAGGTGCTCAACTACCCGCCGTTCGAGTACAAGAAATACGAGAAGGGTCTTGCTCGTCCCGACGGCAAGCCCGGCTTCATGACGGCAACGGGGCGCTTCGAGTTCTCCATCTTGCCCTTCGAGCAATGGGGCATCGAGTCGGTCCCCTATTGGGAAGAGCCGCCCGAGAGCCCCTATTCGACGCCCGAGCTGTGCGAAAAGTACCCGCTCGTGCTGACGACCGGCGCCCGTATGTGGGGCTACTTCCACTCCGAGCACCGTCAGTTCCCCAACATGCGCGAGATCCAGCCTGACCCGCAGATCCGCATGAATCCCAAGACCGCCGAGAAGTACGGAATCAAGGAAGGCGACTGGGTCTGGATTGAGAACATGCGCGGACGCTGCCGCCAGAAGGCCGTGTTCGACCCGTCCTTCGACGAGCGCGTCGTTGCAGCCGACCATGGCTGGTGGTTCCCCGAGCAAGAGGCGGCAGAACCGCACCTGTTCGGCGTGTTCGATTCCAACATCAACAACCTCACCTCTCAGATGCAATACGGGTCCACCGGTTACGGTGCCCCGTACAAGTGCACGATCTGCAAGATCTACCCGTGCACCGAGGAGAACAGCAAGGTCATGCCAGGCGAGCAGGTCACGCGCAAGGGCGGCTGGAAATACGAAGAGGCCCAGCCCATCGACTACAACCTGCAGAACACCGACATTGGCGGACGCGAGATCTCTAACTCCGCATACGCCCACGACAACCTGAAATAAGAGAGGGGAGCCATCATGAGCAACGCGCTTGTCATCAACTACCAATTCTGCACCGGCTGCCACTCCTGCGAGATAGCCTGCAAGACCGAGCACGGGTATCCCACCGGCCAGTGGGGCATCAAGATCCTGCAGGACGGTCCGCGCGAAAAGGAGGACGGGACCTGGGAGTACAACTACCTCCCCATGCCGACCTCGCTGTGCGACCTGTGCGCCGACCGCGTGGCCGAGGGGCGCTGGCCCAAATGCGTGCACCACTGCCAGGCGGGCTGCATGTACTACGGCACCGTCGAGGAGATGGCCAAGGTGGCAGAAGAGCACCCGAACTCCGCGCTCTTTCGCCTGAAGGACTAACGGGAACTCCCTGACCTCGCACTCAAGCCATAGCGCGAGCACAGGACCCTGAAGGGCACCCGCTTCGTTCGGAGGCGGGTGCCCTTCTTGCGTCTGGATGCAGGATTCGCGCATGCCCTGCCGGCCTTCACGCGCGCTCGAGCATTCCGCGAACCCGTGCGCGATTTTCTGCTGCGACTGCCGCGGCGCACGCATCCCCGAGCGCCCCCCGGAATCGCGCACGCCCTGGCGGTTCTCACGCAAATCCAGCCGTTTTGCGAACCCGTGCGCGATTTTCTGCCGCGGCGCCTGCGACGCCCGCATCCCCGAGCGCCCCCCGGAATCGCGCATGCCCTGGCGGTTCTCACGCCAATCCAGCCGTTTTGCGAACCCGTGCGCGATTTTTCTCGCAGCAATAAAACGCCCGCATCGGATTTCTCCGGGGCGAGCGTTTTGCGTTACTGGCTCTTTGCGAAGATATGCGCTTAGTTGGCCACCACGTTCACGACCGTCGGCGCAACGATCGTCTTTCTCACGGTCTTGCCCTCGAGCCGGTCGGCAACTGCGGCAAGCGCCGCCTCGACAATCTCGTCCTCGGGAGCATCGGCTGCCGTGATTATGTGCGCGCGCACCTTGCCGCCGATCATGACGGCACGCTCGACCTCGTCTTCTGCGGCCTGTGCCTCGTCATACTGCGGCCAGTCTTCGCAATAGGCACTCTTCTCATGGCCGAGTGCTGCCGTCCACAGCTCGTCTGCCCAGTGCGGTGCGTAGGGCGCGAGCAGGAGCACGAGCGTCTCGGCGACCTGCTTGCACAGCGCGCTGTCGCGCTTGGAGGCGTCGAGCTTCAGGTAGTCGGCAGTCGCGTTGGCAAGCTCCATGATCGCGGCAAGCGCCGTGTTGAAGTTGAAGCGCTCGATGTCCTCGGTGACCTTCTTGATCGTCTGGTGGAGCTTGCGGTTCAGGTTCTCGGCGGCCTTGTCGCCGCCCGCGCCGGTTCCACCCTCATCGGACAACGTCCAGACCTGGCCCCAGACACGCCGCAGGAACTTCTCCATGGCCGCGCAGCCGCGGTCGTCCCACTGCAGGTCCTTGTCAGGCGGTGCCATGAACAGGATGTAGGCGCGCGCCGCGTCGACGCCGTACTTCGCGATCACGTCTTCGGGCGAGACGACGTTTCCCTTGGACTTGCTCATGGTCTCGCCGTGCTCGTCTTTCACCATGCCCTGGCACAGCAGGTTGGTGAACGGCTCGTCGAAGTCGACCATGCCGAGGTCGCGGGCGACCTTCGTCCAGAATCGGGCGTAGAGCAGGTGCAGGATCGCGTGCTCGATGCCGCCGATGTACTGGTCGACGGGCATGAAGCGGTTGACCTTGTCGGAATCGAACGGCGCAGTGCTGTTATGTGGGTCGGTGTAGCGCATGAAGTACCACGACGAGCAGGTGAAGGTGTCCATCGTGTCGGTCTCGCGATGCG
The DNA here is from genome assembly GCA_050943615.1 of Coriobacteriales bacterium. GTDB lineage: Bacteria > Actinomycetota > Coriobacteriia > Coriobacteriales > QAMH01 > CACZQA01. The sequence goes on along the minus strand of JBMNPN010000002.1, from coordinate 42,696 downwards.
CGGGACCGCCGCATTTGGGACACGTGCACTCGTAGAAGTCCTTGTTGTCCTTGAGCGTCTCGCCTGCGGCGATATCGACGTCCTGCGGGAGCACGACCGGCAGGTCCTCTTCGGGGACCGGAACGATGCCGCACTTGTCGCAGTAGATCATCGGAATCGGGTTGCCCCAGTAGCGCTGACGGCTGATGAGCCAGTCGCGCAGGCGGAAGTTGACGGTGCCCTCGCCGCAGCCCTTCTTTTCGAGCCACGAGATGACGGCCTTCGCGCCCTCGGAGTCCTTGCCGCCCTGCATGCCCGTGAACTCGCCGGACTGCACCATAGTGCCAGGGCCATCGTAGGCCTCGGGCCAATCCACGTTGTCGACGACGCGCGTCTTCTCGTCCTTCAGTCGCTCAAAGAGCGCATCGTCTTCGGGCACGACGACCGGCGGAATGCTCAGGCCGTACTTCTTCGCGAACTCGAAGTCGCGCTGGTCGCCGCTCGGCACGGCCATGACGGCGCCCGTGCCGTAGTCGGTGAGCACGTAGTCGGCAATCCAGACCGGCACTTTCTCGTTGTTGACCGGGTTCACCACGTAGCGCCCGGTGAAGGCGCCGTGCTTTTCGCGGTCGCCCATGGTCCGCTCGACGGCGGTCGCCTTTTCGGCAATCGCGATGACCTCGCGGCACGCCTGCTCGTACTCGGTGCCGGAGATGAGCTCGTTCACCATCGGGTGCTCGGGCGCGAGCAGGAAGAACGTGCAGCCGAAGAGCGTGTCGGGGCGTGTCGTGAAGACGGTGATCTTGGTGTCGGTCGGCTCACCTGCCTCATCGCAGAGCGTGAAGTCGACGTGCGCGCCCTCGGAGCGGCCGATCCAATTGGCCTGCATCTGCTTGACGCGCTCGGGCCAGCCCGGCAGCTTGTCCAGGTCGTCGAGCAGCTCTTCAGCGTAGTCGGTGATCTTGAGGTACCACTGGTCGAGTTCCTTGCGCTCGACGACGCTGTGGCAGCGCCAGCACAGCCCCTGCTCGACCTGCTCGTTGGCAAGGACGGTCTTGCAGCTCGGGCACCAGTTGACCGGGTTGCTCTTGCGGTATGCGAGCCCTTTTTCGTACATCTTCAGGAAGAACCACTGGCCCCAGCGGTAGTAGTCTTCCTTACAGGTGATGACCGTACAGTCCCAGTCGTAGGAAAGCCCCATGCGCTTGAAGCTCGCGCACTGCGTGTCGATATTCCCAAAGGTCCACTTCGCCGGATGGCTCTTGTGCTTGATGGCAGCGTTCTCGGCCGGCAGCCCGAAGGCGTCCCAGCCAATCGGGTGCAGCACGTCGCAGCCCTTCATGTGCAGATAGCGCGCGTAGACGTCGCCGATCGTGTAGTTGCGGACGTGCCCCATGTGGATGTCGCCCGAAGGGTACGGGAACATCTCGAGCACGTACTTTGCCGGACGCTTGCTTGCGGGGTCCAGCTTGAAGAGCTTCTCGTCAGCCCAGATCTTTTGCCATTTGGGCTCGATTTCTTGCGGGTTGTAGCCTTGCGGCATAACGCGTACCTCCGATAGGTGTGAAACGACCAACTGACTGCCCATTTGCAGCCATATGTGGCATTGCACGATGATAGCGCAGTTTACCGCCGCTCGGGACCACGTAAAGCGTCAGCTGCAACGACACAGGCGCCAAGGGAATCGCACATACCTTCGCATGGCAGCTGCCGATTGCCCCGCACGCCTAGGGCGTGCGCGATTCTTCGGCAATCGCACGCGCCAGGATAGCTCACGAGAAAGCGGACGCGCCCGAGCAACCCGCCGCGCACCGCAACGCGCAAGAAAACCGCGCACGCCTTCGCAACAACCACACATCATGTGCAATCAGGCGAACCCATGCGCGATTCTTGGCAGCCATATGCCAAGGCCCAGAACCGAGCACGCCCCCAAGTGGTACTGGCTCGCGACTCAGCGCACATGAAAATCGCGCACGCCTTCGCATGGCGAATTTACTTCTGTACCTCAGGCGAACCTATGCGCGATTCTTCGACAAACATGCTTCGTGCCGCAGGGTCATTTATAGCTCGCGAGCAAAATCGCGCACGCCTTCGCATGGCGAGCTCATATTTGTCCCCTAGGCGAACCTATGCGCGATTTTTACCGCGCAAAAAGAAACGGGCCACTCCCCTTTGGGGAATGACCCGCCTCCCGTTTACCAACTGCTCGGGAAATCGATCCGGCAACGAGTGCCTATCTGGCAAAGCTCCTACAGGTCGTTGCGCGCAATCCAGCCGTGGTTGTTGCCAACCGGCTGCATGCGGTCGTCGACCCATGCGGCGCGAAAGCCCGCATTGGAAGCCGCCTGGCAAGCACGCTCATAGCCCTTGACCTGCTGGAAGAAGACGTTTTGCTTGCCCTCTCCCTCGCCTTCGGCGGTGACGTCCTTGATGAACTCCACCGTGAAGTTGCTGTGCTTGGCAAGACCCTCTTCGAGGGCAATCACGTCGTCGCTGTTCTCGACGACCTTTTCGGCATTGTCCTCCCAAGCCTTGCGGAATCCCGCATCGACCATGGCGCGGACGGCCTTGTGATAGCCCTGCATCTCGGGAGCTTGCAGGTCCTTCTCGATTTCGGCTGCTGGGATACCATCATGCAGAGCGAGGACGTCGATGATCTCGCGCTCGCCCTTGGTTATCGTGCTCATGGAAGTTCCCAACCTTTCTTGTTCCATACGCAAATGGACAGTCGGTAAATCAGCCAATTTGAATCATAGCAAAGGGCATCGGGCACACAGCGCGAGAAAGACACAGCTCAAGCCTCATATTGGGAAAATACACTCATGAGTATCACGCAGCGCGCCTCTCAACCTGAGATGTTGAGAGCAACGGCCTCGCGCTGGTGTTGGTGTCATGGGTCTCGCGCAGCGCGTCAGTTCCCCATATGTGCAATAAGCGGTGCATGAGCCGAAGCCGTTTCCCTTCAAGTGAATGCTGTCGGCTTCAGCACAAAACCGCACAGCCCTCTGGCATCGTCACCGTCTCATGCAGCCTCGGAAAACCAAGGGCAGCCTTGCTCCCGCGGAGGGAAGAAGGCATCGAAGAGCAGCTTGCGCATCTCTATAGTCAGAGACGAATCTTCTTGCGTCCTGCACCCGAGTTTGCGCTCAATTCCCCGGGCAAGACGCGTCATCTCGAAGCGGTTCGCGAGCGCTGCCGCCGTGAGCGAGACAACGGTAATCCCCACGCGGAAAAGCGCCCGCTCCCGTTCAAGATCGTGAATCGGTGCGGCGCCCTGCTCGTGCTGTGCTCCGTTGTACTCGATGTCGAGTCTGCCGCGCGGATAGTAGATATCGCAGTACCGCGGCTCGCTCAAGCCCGTTTGCTGATACTCGGGGTTCGTCTCGATACGTGGGTTGAGGAGCGGCTTCGGCAACCCGAATCCGCCGTAGCGCTTGGGAAGCGAGAGCAAAAGCGCACATTTACTTTCCTGGGGCGAACGCGACCCCTCGAGCACAAAGCGAAGCGCCATGCGGGCCTTTCGTGCACCCGGCTTTCCGCTGGCCTTTCTCACGAAGTTCCGGACCGCCTCGATATCCGTTGCAGGTTGCGCAGTGCGGCACCCGTATTCTGATGCCCCGTCGCGCACGAAGCTCCCCACGATTTCCATGCCGAAAAGCGAGGATAGGGGGATCGAGAGGCGACGGGATTCCTGAAGGTACGAGAACTCAGGAGCGCACGCATACAACCCGGGCGCGACAAAGACCAGCGATTTCTCGGGAAGGCCGGAAGACCAGCAATGCCCTCTCAGAACACGGTTCTTTCTCCTGTCGGAAGGCTCTTTCACCAGAACCTGGACCGGCCGCGATAATCGGCGGCCGAGCACGCTTCGCTCGAGAATCTCTTCCGCGCGCTTAAAGTGCACCGCTCCTGCCTCGGCGAGCACCTGCTCAGAGTTCCTGATTCTCGGAAGGTCGCCCAGGCGCCTTCCCTTCTCTGAAAGCATCCGGTCTAGCTCCGCGGCGCTCGCCCCCGTCACCACGAGAAAAGCGCCGCGGAAAGACCCAGACCTCGTTCCTCTCCCCATTCTTCCGCTCCACCCCTATCTCAGGTGTCCCACATCCTATTTCGCCTCCCCCATCCCGAAAGGAAAGGCCCGGACTCAGCCCCAGTTGCACTGTACACTCCTGACCTTTCAAAACATCAGACTCATTTCCGAGTGAATCTAACAATATCTCAGAGCTCTATCAGAACACCGCAGGTCAAAGAGGTGCTGTCCGCGAGAAAAAATGTAAAATTTTTTCTTCGCCCTCACCGCGCACCCTAGAGACATGCAAGTTCCCAAGAAGGCAGAAATCGCGCATACCCTTCGTGAGAGAGTCGGTTCAGCAGCATCATGCGAACCTATGCGCGATTTTTCCTTGAGTGCTCATCCTGATGCTCGAGGATGGGCCAGACACCGAATATGTCCAAGCAAAATCTGGCAATTCCGAATCGCGCACACCTTTCACGAGGAGCCCGCTTCGGCAGCATTCTGCGAAGGAATGCGCAATTTCCTCCCAAAGCACATCCAGGAGGCCAATCGACCACGCCAACCACCGAGCGCGCCCCAAGAAGATCTGGCAACTCAGAATCGCGCACAACCTACGCAAGAAATCGGCTATTGCAGTATTTTGCGAACCTGTGCGCGATTTTCTCGTCCAGCGCCTGAGATGCTACCCAATTGCTGAACGTGTCCAGCGAGCTGCGGCAGAAGCAAAATCGCGCATGCCCTTCGCGAAAGAGCCGCTCTTGCAGCATTTTGCGAAGTTATGCGCGATTTCTTGGGCAAGGCTCATGCGGCACAAACCCTTGGGCAAGGCTCATTAGACACCAGCAGTTCTGCAGCGCAAGAGAGCCACGCCGGCTAAATTACCGACATGGCTCTCCATTCGATCGATATCTGTCCGAAAGCCTCTAGGACTCGACCGGGACCTTTCCGCGGAAGGTGCGGTACACGATCACGTGGTAGATGAGCACCAGCGGCACGCCGATGCAGGCGATGATCGTCATCACGGTCAGCGTGAGGTCGCTGCCTGCAGCGTTGGCGATATCGATGTTGGGACCGACGCCCGTGGAGACCACGAAGTTCGGGAACAGCGCCGCCGCGTACAGGATGACGAACGCCGCGCAGACCACGCAGTTCGAGAGGAACGCGAGCCAATCTTTGCCCTTTGCCCCGAAGAACAGACCGCAGACAAAGCCCGCGACGAGCAAAATCGCGCCGATGACGGTGACGCCGCCTGCAAAGCCCTGGAACGCGGTGTGGATTCCCCCAAAGTAGAGCGCCGCGGCAAGGCAAGCGAGAACGATCGTCACGATGAACATGACCTTTCTCACCTGGACAGCGCGCGCCTGAAGCTCGGTGCCCTCCTCAATCTTGGCGGCAAGCCAGCATGCGCCCTGCGTGATGATGGTGGACAGGCCGAGCAGGCCGCACACCAGGGGAAACAGCGTGAGCAGCCCGAGGAAGGTGCCCGTGTAGTCCCCGTTCATGGCAAGCGGGATGCCCTGCAGGCAGTTGCCGAGCGCGACGCCGAACAGCAGCGCGGGGACGAGCGAGCCCAGGAAGAACAGCGCGTCCCAGAGCTTTCTCCAGTCCTCGTCGTTGCTGCGGAACTCGAGAGAGACCGCACGGACGATCAGCCCGAACAAGACCAGCAGGATGGCGAGGTAGAACCCGGAAAACGTCGTGGCGTACGCCGGCGCGAAGGCCGCGAACAGCGCGCCGCCGGCCGTGAGCAACCATACCTCATTGCCATCCCAGACCGGCCCCAGCGATTCGACGACCGCCTTTTTCTCGGGCTCGGTCTTTGCGATGAAGGGGCTCAGGACGCCTGCGCCCAGGTCGAACCCGTCAAGCACGTAGTAGCCAATGATCAGCAGAGCGATAAGCAGGTACCAAAGAATCTGCAATGTCATGATCACTCACCTGCCTTTCCCTCAGCGGCGAGGCGTGCAACGGGAGCATCCTGCGCACCGTCCTCATCTTGCGAGCCCTGCACGAGCGCCGTCTCGTATTTCTCGGGCCCCTCTTTGACGAACTTGGCAAAGAGGCGGATCCACGTGATGATGATGAGCAGATAGACAACGACGAACAGGACGATCGTCACGAGCAGCTGCCAGGCGGGCACGGCCTGACTGATGGCATCAGAGGTCTTGAGCAGTCCGTAGACGATCCACGGCTGCCGGCCGAACTCTGCGGTGAGCCAGCCGGTCTCGATGGCGAGCAGCGGCGCTATCCACAGAATCATCAGCAGCACCCAGGGCCACTTGTGCGTGCTCTTCTTCTTGCGGAACGAGAGCACGAGCGCAAGTATGATGCCGATCACGATGACACCCATCATGACGATCATGATGTGGTAGCTCTGGAACGTCGCCTGGACCATTGCGGAGTCAGGCGTGCTGCCCGGTTTCTGCTCCTCGAGGTCGTTGAGCCCCGGATATACCGAGCTGGGATCCCCCGTGATGAGCCACGAGGTCAGGCCCTCGATCGAGATGCCCTGGACTTCCTGGGAATCCGTATCGACCCAGCCGAAGAGGTACATGGGCACCGACTCGGTCTCGTAATGGCCTTCCATCGCGGCGAGCTTGGTCGGCTGGTAGTCCGAGACGACCTTTGCCTGCATGTGCGCAGCCGGCATCATCAGCACGCCTGCAACGGTCGCGACGATAGCGCCCCAGCGCAGTACGTTCTTGACGAAGTGCTCATTGCGGTTATGCAGGTGATAATAGGCCGCAACGGCCATCGCGACGAATGCGCCAAGAATGATGAGCGCGAGCACCGTATGCAGGTACGTGGGAATCGTCTCGGGGTTGAATGCGGCCTGGAAGAAGTCGGTCATGACGGCCTTTGCACCATTGGTGGTCTGCTCGACGGTGTAGCCCGCGGGCGTCTGCATCCAGGAATTGGCAATCAGGATCCACAGGGCCGACAGCATCGAGCCTGCCCAGACCAGCCAAGCGGACACCATGCGGAACTTCGTCGAGATCCTGTCGCGCCCAAAGATGAGGACGCCCAGAAACGTCGACTCGAGGAAGAAGGCGAACAGCGCCTCTGCCGCAAGCGGCGAGCCGAAGATGTCGCCGACGAAGCGGGAATAGTCAGCCCAGTTCGTGCCGAAGCTGAACTCCATCGTGATGCCCGTCGCAACGCCCACGGTGAACGTGAGCGCAAAGACGCGAATCCAGAAGCGCGCGGTTGCCTCGTCCTTGGGGTCTTTCGTCTTGTGCGCGCGCGTCTGCGCAATGGCAACGATCAGGCCCAAACCGACGGACAGTGGAACGTACAGGAAATGGAAAATGACCGTGATCGCAAACTGAAGACGGCCGAGAAACACCGGATCGGAAAATAAATCCATATGTCCTCCCCTTCACGTTGAAACCCCGTTGCCTCTCGCAAGAGCGCCTGTGCCAATCTTGCGAACCTTGACGAGAGCCCCTTGCTCTCAGGTAGCGGTTGAAGTTAATGAGAATTATTATTAGTTCCCATCAAAATGTCAAGGTTTTGTGAAGACAATAGTAGTCCTAATTCCGCAGGTTGCAGATGCGTTTTTTCAATACGCTCTCCATACAACGGCTTTGCGAGAAAACCGAGATAAAGGCAGGTGATAGCTAGTACAGCCTCCTGCAAGAGAAACATCATACGCGCCGCATCAGTGCGAGCTCAGCGGTCGATTTCGTCTCGATCGTCATGCAGGTCGTTCGGCATGACGCGAATGTCCGTGTATCCCATCTCGCGCAGCGCCTGTGCCGTACGATAGGGCGGCGTGATATCGTCTTGGAACTTGGCGCAGTACTCGAGCGCTTGGACGAGTGTGACGTTGTGGTTAAGGTCCGCAATCGTGTCAACATCGGGGACATCAGGCAAATAGAGCGCGGGCAGCCCAAGTCGGTCGGCTTTCTGGATATATGCCGGGAGAACGGTGAGCCCATCTTGGTTATAGAAGATGCCATCGTGATCGAAGTCCGTCTCCGCCGTCCAGCCGACGATGCTCACGCCCATCTCCTGGTCAGGGGCGAGCACGATGCCGCCGCCCTCTCGTTCGCAAAGCGCATGCAGGCGCTCGAACCCCTCGATGACGACGCTACGCCGCAGCGCGGGCATATCGCAGCCCATGGAGAGTACCGTGTCGAAACCGCGGTCCCAGACCTGCTGGAACGCGTCGTTGTAGTGCTCATCGAAGCTCTTGCCATCGTCGTGGGTAAAGATAATCTCGCGCGGCCACGCGCCGCTCTCCTCGAACAGCTTGCGCATCCCATCTTCACCCGCCTTGCCGGGAGCAGAAATGAGGAGTGTGTACTCATCGTGAACGGGCATTTCCTCGCAAGTTCCCTCTAGTGCCGCCCGCTCGAGATCGGCGCGCTCGAGGTCGCGCAGGGCGTCGCAGCAGCACTCGACAACGTCAAAGAGCATGCAGTGATAAAGGGCGCTCGCAACCTCCGGGTCAAAGAACCCGTCTTTGAGCGAGGTGAGCCGCGTCTTCACTTTGCCTGGTTCGGGAACCTTGCTGAACAGCAGCAGGGCGTTTCTTCTCGTTTCCATGGGACGCATTGTAGCAGGCTGCGCAACGCGTCCACCCTGTGCACGAAAATCGCGCACGCCCTTCGCGGACGCTCACAGATTCGCCACCACGAGCAACCCCTGCGCGATTTTTGTGCGGTTGTGAGCTTCCCGAGACAATAGAGCAGCGCTGGAAAGCCACGCATCCCCGCACATGAAAATCGCGCACGCCCTTCGCAAATGCCCATAGATTCGCCACTAGGTGCAACCCGTGCGCGATTTTCTCGGCATGAATCTTAGACGCGCTCCCGTTTGCCGCACGTGCGCTCCACCCCAATCCGCACGCATACGAAAGGGCCCGCCTCGCATTCAACGAGACGGGCCCTTTCGGCAATGAGAGAAAAGAGAGAGGCGGGGCCGAGGCTCAGAAGTTACTTGCGCCCCGGCCCCAAAAGGAGGAAATGGATACGCTCTGAGCTCTAGAGGGGGGCGCAGCCCAGGGCGTTGGAGAGTCTACTGAATCTCGAGGTGCTGCTTCTTCGGGATAAGCTCTTCCTTCTTGGGCATATCCACGGTCAGCACGCCGTCCTCGTACTTGGCGGAGATGGAGTCAATATCGACAGCGCTTACATCGAAGCTGCGGCTGTAGGAGCCGTACGAACGCTCGCAACGGATGTAATTGCCGGCCTTGTCCTTGTCCTCATGCTCGGAATGACGTTCCGCAGAGATCGTGAGGATGTCGTTGTCGACATCGAGGTTGATGTCTTCCTTCTTGAAGCCGGGCAGGTCTGCCTCGAGGACGAACTTGCCGTCGTCTTCCTTGATGTCGGTCTTGAAGATGCCAGCGGTGCTCGAAGAATAGAACGGAGCGAACGGCTCGCGGAACATCCTCTTCTCGAACTCGTCGATTGCGCGGAACGGGTTGTAGCCAATAATTTCAGATGCCATTTTTATTACTTCCTTCCACTCGAAGCTTGTTTCCTTTGTGCGGAAGGGGCTTTGCGGTCTGTCTTGCTAACCTCAATTCCCTTTCGACATCTGCAATGATAGGAGGATTTCGGTGGCAGTAGGGTATCGCAAACTTAACCGTTAGATGGCAAATAGTTTCATTCATGTGACACTATATAACTTTATATATATAGACTTAGATTTTCTGCTGTATTGGACAACACCCGTAGTGCCAAGAATGCCGCCTCAGCAAACGAGCAAGCCAAGCGCTAGTGAGATCCCATAGTCAACGGTCACCAATAAGAAATCGCGCATGGGCTCGAATTTCAGGCCCCTATTCGCAAAAAATGCGAACCTGTGCGCGATTTCTCCTGCCGGCTTGAGGAGTCCAGCAGACCTGGGAGAGAAAACAGCTCGCCGGCTCCAGATCCGAGTAGAAACGAAAAATCGCGCATAAGTTCGCGTTGCAGGCCCCCTTGGGTCTTTATTGCGAAGGTATGCGCGATTATTCCTGCTGCCTTGAAAATTCCAGCAGACAGTAGGAAGGAGCGCGTCGTCCGCCTCCAGAACCAGACTACGCTACGAGAAAATCGCGCACGGGTTCGCGTTGCGGCCCTCTTTGGGACTCCATTGCGAAGGTGTGCGCGATTTTTCGCCTAGCGCTTTGAGGAGCCCAGCAGGCTTTGGAAGAAAAAGCGGCTCGCCAGCTCCAGACCCGAGCGACAGTACGGGAAAATCGCGCACGGGTTCGAGCCGTGCAGGATTTTGGGTCGTTACTGCGAAGGTGTGCGCGATTTTTTGGGCAGGGATACCTGAGGCAGCGCGGGTATATTCCGCACAGCACAGGTAGCTTCTGCACATAGTGGAAAATTTCCGCCCGCTTCGTTGACATATGTGTAGACTAGAGCAGAACACCCGATACAGGCGGCTCACATCAAACAGGCAGGCAGAGAGGAAACGAGAACATGTTCATCGAAAAGAAAATGGGCGGCACCACGTGCGCGATTCTCATAATCCTCGGCGTGATTTTCCTGTTCTTCCCCAAGTTCTCGCTCTCGTTCATCGGCGTGCTCGTCGGCATCGGCATCCTCGTCGCAGCGATTGGGGCATTCACCACCTGGAGCAAGGGCCTACGTGGCACGCCCGCCAGCACAGCCACGCTCATCTTTGCCATCCTGCTCCTGATATTCGCCCTGATCTGCCTGTTCCACCCGCTCGCCTTCTCGACGACCATCTCGTGGCTCATCGCCTTCATCATCCTCGTCACGGGAATCGCGCAGACCGTCACGATCATCTCCCTCGGTGATTTCAAGGGCCGCGCCCTCACACTGGTGGTTTCCATCCTCGATGCGCTCTTTGGCCTCTGCGCCCTGATCTGGCCGAGCATGCTGATCCAGTTTGTCGGAATCGCCTTCATCCTCGAGGGCATCGACCTGCTCATACTCACCATCAAGTCGCAGCCCATCGACGTCGACCCGCTCTAGTAGAGCACCCGCCTCTGACGGGGCTGCCGCCGCTTGCGGGGAACGAGCACAGGTTCAGCGCTTCTCTTTGCGTGTTCCTCGTCGAACGCGATGTGCCAGCTTTCCTCGCCTTGGCCGGCCGCTGTCTTCCCGCGCATCGCTCCCCACACGCCCTCGAACTCGAAGCCATCGGTGAATGCCTTGAGCGCATCTTGTGCCTCGGAAAAATCGCTCGTGCCGTCTAGCTCGGAATACCAAGTCTCGAACTGCGCATCCGCACCCGGAGCGACAAACTGACCGTACATGACGCGCATTCCATCGCGTTGCATCTCCTCGCAGATCGCAAAGTCGGCAATATTGTCGATGAAGGGCTGGAGAATATCATCTCCGTTCGAGGTCACGCCTCGAATATCAGCGAACAGTTCCTCGCCTGTTTCCGAACGGGAAAAAGGCAGCTCGCACCAAGCGTGCACGAGCACCTTGTAGTGCTTCGACTCGAGATAGCAGACGCGGATATTGCATCCACATTGGCGGGCAAGATATGAGGCGAAGGTGCCACAGTGTCCTGACATGAACGGAGACGCGTACTTCCCCGCCAGCGCATAGGCGCGCTCGGCGGCGACGTCGAAGGAGACCTTGCGGTCCCCCGGCGTGCCTATGTCATCAAGGGCGAAAATTCCCGTCTGAAAGCTCACGTATCGTCTCCGAAAAACCATCGCACGTCCTCGGGAAAAGAGGACGGGTTTCATGCTGCTATCGTACCTGAGAACAGGAAAGGGCAGCCGAGACAATCTCCTAGATTTGCCTCAAATTCACATTGCCGAAACGTGCAGGAAAGCGCTTGGGCGCTTAAGCGGTATGGGCCGTGACAAAGCGCGAGCGGCCTGTCAGATCCTCGTGCACGGCAACGTCATGAAGCCCCGCCCGCTCGAGTCGGGTAGCCGCCTCGTCAAGGCAGTCCTCGTGAAGCTCGCAGGCAAAAAAGCCACCGGAAGTGAGCAGCGGAACTGCCTCCGCGACCAGGCGGTCGAAGAAGACGAGCCCGTCTATTCCGCCGTCGAGCGCAAGTTTTGGCTCGAAGCCCACGACCTCCTGCGGAAGCTCCGAGAGCACCGCCGTCGGGATGTAGGGCGGGTTGCTCACGAGCACATCGAAGGGGCCCTCGACGCCCTCGACGCAATCGGCCTCGACGACGTCGACGTTATCTGTCAGGCCGAGCATCTCGACGTTTCCCTTGGCGCACGTGAGGGCTTCGGGCGAAATGTCAGTCGCCGTGACGTGCATGCCGGCTTCTTTTGCAAGGGAACAGGCGATGCAGCCCGTCCCGCAGCCGACCTCGAGCGCCTGGACCTCTCCATCATGCTCCGCGAATTCCGAGAGCACGAGCTCGACCAGACTCTCCGTTTCGGGGCGGGGAATGAGCACGCCACGGGCAGTCTTCACGACGATATGCCGAAACGCCGCATCCCCTGTCACGTACTGGAGCGGCTCTCCAGCACCACGGCGCTTGAGGGACTCCCTCAGCGTTGCGCGCTCCTCTGCACTCAGCGGCCGATCGAAGTAGGCGTAGAGCTCGACGCGCGAAAGCCCCGTTGCCGCGGCGAGCAGGATCTCGGCGCTCAGGCGCGGGTGCTCGTCGTCGTGGCGTTCCAGGTAGCCCTTGCACCAGTCGAGCGTGCGCGCGACCGTCCAGGTATCGCCCATCTTAGGCAGCTTCGCCCGTCGCCTGCTCGAGGCGCGCGGCACGGTCCGCCGCCGCGAGGTTCTCGATAAGGTCGCCCAGGCCATCGCCCTCGAGAATACCCGAGTAGGTCCCGTTGTAGCCGATGCGGTGGTCGGTCACGCGGTCCTGCGGCTGGTTGTAGGTGCGGATCTTCTCGGAACGGTTGCCGCCGCCGATCTGCTTGCGACGCTCGGCTCCCTGCGCTTCCTGCTGCTCCTGCAGCATCTTGTCGTACAGGCGCGCGCGCAGCACCTGGAGTGCCGCCTCGCGGTTCTGGATCTGCGACTTCTGGTCCTGCGACTGCACGACCAAGCCGGTCGGCAGGTGCGTGATGCGCACCGCAGAGTCGGTCGTGTTGACGCACTGCCCACCGGGACCGCCGGCGCGGAACACGTCGATGCGGATGTCCTCGGGCTTGATCTCCACCTCGACCTCGTCTGCCTCGGGCATGACGGCAACCGTCGCCGTCGAGGTCTGGATGCGCCCCTGGCTTTCGGTCTTGGGGACGCGCTGCACGCGGTGCACGCCGGACTCGAACTTCATCGAGCTGTAGACCTTGTCGCCAAGCACCTTGAACTCGATTTTGGAGAACCCGCCCTGGTCGGACGGGGAGGAATCGATGACCTCGACCTTCCACTTCTTGCTGTCCGCATAGCGCGAGTACATCTTGAACAGGTCGCCTGCAAAGATGGCGGCCTCGTCGCCGCCGGCCGCGCTGCGGATCTCGACGATGATGTCCTTCTCGTCGTTGGGATCCTGGGGAAGCAGCATGAACTTGATGTCCTCTTCCAGGGCGGGCAGCTGCTCCTCGATGTCGGTGACCTCCTCCTGGGCGAGCTCCTTTAAATCGGGGTCGGACTCGATCTTGATCTCCTCTTTGGCAGACTCGAGCTGGTCGCACAGCGAGACGTACTTGCGCGCGGCGGCAACGAGGTCTCCCTGGCGCGCATGTTCCTTTGCAAGGCGCGTGTACTCTTTCTGGTCGGCCAAAATCGCAGGGTCGCCGAGCTTGGCCTCGAGCTCCTCAAAGGCTTCGATGATCTTTTTCAGTTTGTCGTACATGGTGGTGTTTCTGTCTTTCTCGTCTCAAGAATCGCACTCGGCACGCGCAAGGGCATGCGCAAAGCGCGACGTCATTCGCCTGAATTGGTCAGTGTTTTTCGCATCCGCCTTATTCGACGGCAGATGCGCGTCCGAAAGAGGCAGCTACGGCTCTCTCCCGTAGAGGTACATGAAACTGCTCCTAGTTGAACTTGAAAATCTTCTGCGCCACATGATAGAGCGAAAGCAGGATCTTGTCCCCCCGCTCGCCCGGCAAGTGCGCGGCAATCCCAAAAATACCATAACGGATCTTGTGATAGGTGGCCGGATCGTGCGCCTGCAGGTGGTGCCAGATGTCGCGCCGCAGCTGGTCTTTGTCCTCGCGGTCGCTCATCATGCTGAAGATCGTGCAGATGATCATCATCATGGAGAGATAGTTGACCATGTACTGGCGCAGCTTGAGGCTCGCGACGTCTTCTTGCAGGCGGAACGCGTCGATCATGATGCGCGTGATGCGCAGCTGCTGGTCGATGCGCCCGATCATCACCTGCTCGTTGACGCTCTGGTCGTCACGGCCGATCAGGTAACGGTAGAGGTCGACGTCGAGATAGTAGAGGCGCCTGCAGCTCGGTAGCGGGACGTAGACGAAGATGTTGTCGACGTAGAAGGTGTGGCTCGGGAGCTGCAGCCCGCAGTCGCGCAGCATCTGGGAGCGATAGACGACCGAGTGCATGAGGATGACCTTGGACGGTGGGAAGTTCCCGCACTCCTCCCAGCGAAACACCTTGTTCTCGGGCAGGATGTGGCGGTAGTTCATGACCTCGCGGGTGTTGTCCGCCACGTGCTCGTAGACGTAGTTGACGATCATGAGGTCGAGCGGGCGCTCCTGGAATTTCCTCAGCGTCTCGAGCATCTTGACGTTGCTCGCGTTGTCGAGCCAGTCATCGCTGTCGACGACCTTGAAATAGAGCCCGTGCGCCTCGGCAAGCCCCTTCATGACCGCAGCGCCATGCCCGCCGTTTTCCTGGTGGACTGCACGGATGATATCGGGGTAGCGCACGGCCCAGTCGCGCGCCTTCTCGAGGGTGTTGTCCTCGGTCGAGCCGTCGTCGACTATGACGATCTCGATGTCATCTGCCCCGCACGCGAGAATCGACTCGATGCAGTGGTCCATGTACTCCGCAGAGTTATAGCAGGGAACTGCATAGGTTATGAGCTTTTCGTCCGCCAAAGTTCTCTACTCCCAAGAACGCTTGCATTGCCTATGCGCATCTAAGAGATGTGCGTAACTTGAAGAATGATACGCCAGTCATGGCGCCATCAGGGCACGCGCGCCCATATTTGCACAAGAAAAGGGTATGCAGTGCACGCGTGACTGGCTAGTGGGCGTCCTTGCGAGCCTGGGATTGCACGCAGGTGATGGCGACCGTCCCGACGATGTCGTTTGCCGAGCAGCCGCGGGACAGGTCGTTGACCGGCTTTGCCATGCCCTGCATGACCGGCCCGAAGGCATCGGCCTTGCCCAAGCGCTGCACCAGCTTATAGCCGATGTTGCCCGCATCGATGTTGGGGAAGATGAGCACGTTCGCCTTGCCCGCAACGGGCGAATCGGGCGCCTTGAGCGCGCCGACTTCCGGCACGAGCGCGGCATCTGCCTGCAGCTCGCCATCGAGCGCCAGGTCGGGGGCCTTCTCCTTGGCGATGCGCGTGGCCTCGGCGACCTTGTCGACCGAGTCCCCCTTGCCCGAACCGTAGCTCGAGTACGAGAGCATCGCCACGCGCGGCGTGCCGCCGCAGAGCTTCTCGAAGGTCTCGGCGCAAGCCAGCGCGATTTCGGCGAGCTCCTCGGTATCCGGGTAGATGTTGAGCGCGCAGTCCCCCACGACGAGAAGCCCGTTGTCGCCGTATTCGCAATCGGGCACGTCCATCACGAACGACGAGCTCACGAGCTTGGTGCCGGGGGCGGTCTTCAGGATCTGCAGCGCGGGGCGCAGCGTGTCGGCAGTGGAGTGGCAGGCACCCGAGACCATGCCGTCGGCATCGCCCATGTAGACCATCATGACGCCAAAGTAGCTCACGTCGTGCATCTGCTCGCGCGCCTGCTCTAGCGTGACGCCCTTCTTGGCGCGCAGCTCGGCGAACTTCTGCGCGTACGGCTCGAGTTTGTCGGAGCTCGCGGGGTCGATGAGCGTCGCTCCCGAGACGTCGACGCCATGGGCGGCGATTTCTTCCTCGCTTCCCAAGATGATGATGTCGGCGATGCCGCGGTCCATAATCTCGCGTGCCGCCTTCACCGTGCGCTCGTCTGTCCCTTCCGGCAAAACGATCGTCTGCCTGTCCGCCTTGGCACGCGCAATCACGTTCTCGAGAAACTGGCTCATGGGTATCTGCCTCCTGCCCAGGGGATGTATGTCTACCAGCGATTCTAGCGCAGGGCCGCGGCACGAGAGGAACGGGTGCGAGCACGAGTCCGCCCGCGCGCATGGTGGCATGCCCCGACGGCGGGTGTTTCGCATGCCCGCCAATTTAACCAACAAACAAATTTCAGGTTTCACGTTTCTGCAGGTCGCAGAGAAACCTGAAATTCTAATTGCGGTTAATATTGCGAATCAATATCCCACGAACGCCTCGACGCATGAAGGGTCGAGCTCCCTGTCCGGCCCGGGAATGAGAGAGCGGACGAGTGCCTGGCGCTCCTTGCTGGCAAACGCCGAGGCGAGCGCGTCGCGCTGCAAGGGATGCTCGACGCCCTCATGCGCCTCGAGCGCCGCGACCACTTGCGCCATGACCCGGTCGAGCCCACCCTCCTCATACAGGTCCTCCTTGACCACGGGAAACACCGTGAGTCCGTCGGCCGCGAGCTCTCGGTTCCGGCGGATATCGTCGACGAGCTTGGCGCGCACTGCGTTCATGGTCTCGGTGAGCGCGCAGCTGAGGGCGGCGCTCCCGGGGTCGCGGTCCAGCGCCATCGTCGCCGAGACGACCGAGTCGAGGTCGAAGTGCACGGCGCCATCGTAGTTGATGCCCACAGACGTCCCCTCGATCAGGATGTCGGGCACGCGGGATTCCCGCACCGCCGCACGCTGCAGGTGCTTGGGCGTCGAAAAGCGGGGATTGAGAACGCAGCGCCCGAGTTCGTAGCCGTACTCCTCGAGCGGCAGGGAGATCATGACCGCCACGGCAGCCTCCGTGGGAGACCAGGCGTTATCGGCGAGCAGCGCAAGCGTGCGCCGCGCGGGGCCGACGCCCTTGAGCCTACCGCAGCGTTCTATAAAGGCTGAAATGCGCTCCCGCGACGTCACCGGCTGGACGTCGAACGTGCAGTCGCCCTCGATCGGGTTGTCCGGGTCGCGCGAGAACCCGCCGCAAAGTTCCAGGCCGAGCATCAGGTGCTCCGGCAATGACAGCTCTGGCGCAAGCTCCACGAACAGAAGCTCCGGGCTGCTCATGAACAGGCCGCTACCAAGATCGACGAACGAGCGCTTGGGAAGTCCGGAGCCATAGGTGCTGCAACGGGCAATGCTCAGATACAGGCGCGGAGCACCGCTTGGAACGGCGATGTCGACCTGCTCGAGCGGAGCAGTCGACGCTAACTTGTTTGAGCGAACGAATGCCCGCAGGCCCTTCTTGCTCCACCGTTTGTGCGGGTGAGGAGATGCAGTGGGAAGATTGCAGCGACGGGAGAGCGCGTAGCGCGGGGATGCTCCCCTCGCACGCATGCTGCGCAGCAGGTACAGTGCTGTGTTCTTGTTGACCGCAAGTTGCATCGCTTCCCCTCTCCACGCTCGTCTCCCTAGCACACGATACTCCAAATTAATCAGCATCTTATTTTCAGGTTTCGCGTTTTCCCAGGTTGCGGAGGAACCTGAAATTGTAGATGCGGTTAATTGCGGGAACCGCGCGGGAGGAGCGCGGGTTCCAGGAGACCGCCGGGGTCGCGCTCGGTTCGCGAGGGATGGGGCTGCCACTGGGGGTGGTGGCGACAATTAACCAACATTTAAAATTCAGGTTTCGTGTTTGCCCAGTTCGCGAAGAAACCTGAAATTCTAAATGTGGTTAATTTCTCGCCCGCGGGGAGGGGCCGGGGTCGCGGGAGAGGCGCGGGTTCCGCGGGCGCCGGGGTCGCGGGAGAGGCGCGGGTTCCGCGGGCGCCGGGGCCGCGGGAGAGGGCCGCGGGTTCCGCGGGCCGCCGCCCTGCGGGCGAGCTAGTCCCCGAGGTCGGGGACGCAGACGTACATGCGACCGCCATCGAGGCGCTCGAATTGCACGCGGTACACCTCGGTCTTGTAGGCCGCGCACATGGCGCTGTCGGTGAGCACGTCCCAGCAGCTGCCCGCGACCATGGGAAAGTCCTTGCCGAGCAGCACGGCGTTGGCATCCAGCAGAAAGGCGTGATCGGGATTGTGGGTGGTCATGAGCACGCCCATGCCGCGTTCCGCGAGGCGCTTCACCTGCTCGATGACGCGGATCTCGTTGCCGTAGTCGAGCGCGGCGGTCGGCTCGTCCAGAAAGACGAAGCGCGGGCGCTGCACGAGGGCGCGGGCGATCATCGTGAGCTGCAGCTCGCCGCCGGATAGCTGCGTGTACGGCTCATCGCGCAGCTCCCAAATCCCAAGCTCCTCCATGGTCTCGTCCACGAGCTGCTCTTCATCTTCGGTCGGCGTGCCTCCCGCAAGTATGCGGTCCACGAGCCCCATCTCGATCACGTCGCGCGTGGCATAGGGGAACGGCGGCTGATGGTGCTGTGCCACGTAAGAGAGAACCTGAGCGCGCTCCTCGGGCTTCATCTGGTGCACGTCGCGCTTGGTTCCGTCGTCGAACTCGAGGTACGCATGGCCGGAGCGCGGGGCCAACAGCCCCAGCATCGTATCGAACAGCGTCGTCTTGCCGCACCCGTTGGGACCGAGCACGCAGCAGACCTCGCCGCTTTCCACCTCAAAGGAGATGTCGCGCTGCACCACGTGGCGAAAGTCATGCCCCACGTCCAGGTTCTCGGCTCTCAATTTCATGCTTTGGCGAACCTCCTCGTTCACGTATGCGCGGCCTCGTGCCGGCGTTGCGCTCAGGCAGCACCCGCACGAACCCGCGCTGCAGGCGAATCGAAAAACAAAGCGTCGGCCCCGCGAAAGCAGTTCAGTGCCCGCGGGGCCGGCTTCGTCAATCGGCAACCCGGCCACGCCCCAGGGAGGACGGGGCGTGAAAGCCGGGACGATTACCTTGTCTTACTTGACGGCAACCTTCTTGCCGCAGTTCTTCTTGGAGAAGAACTTCTTGTACTTCTTGACGTACTTCTTGTTCAGCTTCTTGGAGCCAACCTTGACCTTCACGGTCTTGACCTTGGAGCCCTTGAGCGAGCCCTTGACGGACTTCTTGGTGAGCTTCTTGGACTTGATCGTGAGCGTCTTGAGCTTCTTGGCACCAGAGAACGCGCTCTTGCCGATGGTCTTCAGCTTCTTGGACTTGACCGTGATCTTCTTGAGCTTCTTGGCTCCGGAGAACGCGTTCTTGCCGATGGTCTTCAGCTTCTTGGACGTGGCCGTGACCTTGAAGGTGGAAAGCTTGCTGCAGCCCTTGAAGGCGGAAGCGCCGATAGTCTTGACGGACGCGCCGCCCTTGACGGTCTTGAGAGACGTGCAGCCCTGGAAAGCGCTCTTGCCGATGCTCGTCACCTTGGAGCCGATCGTGATGCTCGTGAGCTTCTTGCAGCCCTTGAAAGCGGAGGCGCCGATGGTCTTGACAGCCGCGCCGCCCTTGACGGTCTTGAGAGCCGTGCAGCCCTGGAAGGCGCTGGCGCCAATGCTCGTGACGTTGGAGCCGATGGTCACGCTCGTGAGCGCGGTGTCACCACTGAATGCCTTGGAGGCGATGGACGTGACGTTGCTACCAATCGTGACCGTCTTGGCCTTGCTACCCGCAAAGGCACCGTCGGCAATGGCAGTCACCTTCCAGGTGTGCCCGTCGATCGTGACGGTGTTGACCCCGATCGCGCTCGCATCGGAGGTGGACTTGACCAGCGTGAGCGTGTCCTCGCCGGTAACGAGGTAGAGTCCGCTGGCCGCCCCGTCGTTCACCAGCGTCGTCGTGCCCACGGAGGTGTCGCGTTCGCTGGTTACCGTGACGGCAATCTCCTTGCTGACTGGCTCGTAGTTTTCGTCGTCGGAATAGACGGTGATGGTCGCCTTGCCGGTGCTCACCGGCGTCACGTTGCCATCATCGTCGACGGTCACCACGGAGGTGTCACTCGACTTGTAGAGCAGCGTGACGTGCTCGTCGCTCGCGGTGACGCCCAGGTTCGATGGGGCCTGTCCGTAGGAGAGCGAGACGCTCTCGGCAGGAACGTCAATTTCGAGCGTGCCCTTGACAATCTCGACCTTCAGCGTGGTCTCGTTGTAGCAGCCATTTCCTTCCGTGCCCGTGCCCTTGATGGTGAGCGTGTAGGTGCCGAGGTTCTTGAACAGGTCGGCGTCGCCGTAGTCGATGGTGTAGTCCTCGCCGGCCGTGAGCTCGACGGGACCGGACTCGCCCGTCGCGGGGTCGGTGTAGGTGACCTCGAGCTTGGGCTCGATCTCGGAACCCACGTAGGGGGTGAGGTAGGTGTCAGTAGCCTCGTCGTAGGTGGTGTTGTCGTTGACGAGCTTCACGCTGGTATTGGAGAGGTCGAGCGATGCGATCTTCCACTTGGCGTAGAGCGTGGCCGCCGGCTTCTTGGCCTGCGAATCCTCGTACGTGTACTTGCCATAGACCGTGCTGTCGTCGATGCCTATGTACCTATCGGACGACGTCGTGAGAGCATAGTATTGAGAAAGCGTCTCAACGCTGGCGACCTTGGTCGTGAAATCCTTGTCGAGGTACCAGCCGTCAAAGGTGTAGCCCACACGGGTGGGATCGTCGAGGGTCCAGGAACCGTCGCCGACTTCCTTGCCGGCATATGTCATAGTAGCTTGAATGGAACTAGGGCTACCGTACGGCACCGTGAATTCAGCGGTGTTATTGGCGATACTCGCCTCGTCCCCGCCGTTCAGCTCGTAAGAGAGGTAGTAGGGATATTGCGTGTGCTTGATCTGAGGCCAGATATAGATATCTTGGTCGATGTCGTCCTCGTCGATCGAGATGCTCTCGCCGGCATCGACGAGCAGATATCCAGCTCCCTCGTAGTCAAAATCGTCTTCTACGGTGTTCTTCAACGTATTTTCGCTGAGCCATTCTTTCGAGACGAACCACTTGCCGGTCCACTCGACATGCGTGCCGTGGGCGTCTTCCGGCACGAGCGAGACTCCCTCCTCGGTCCCGGATACCGTCTCGGGCAACGTGAACGTCACCTTGCCCTCAGCATCGGCATCGACGCTCGTGGGGTTCAGGTAATAGACGGCGTTGGTGCCCGTCGGGTTGTACCGTTCGGTGAACGAAAGATAGACACCGGCTCCGCTCAGTTGCTTCGAGAAAGCTGCTCCATAGGCGCGCACATGGTACGTGCTGCTCCAGCAGATGTTTCCGTCCTCGATGACGGGCGTGTAGTTTCCCGCCGTGTCCACCAGCAGATCGGAGAGCTCGTCGCCGTAGCTTGACTGAAGGTCCACTCCCTCCATCGGCTCGAAGACCACGGCCCCGCGATACGATTTGAGGGAATAGGAACTCAATCCTTTAGCACTGAGATCAGTATAGAATTCAACCGGCTGTGCATTGCCGCTCATATCCGTGGGCTTGAAGTTAGCGCCCAGCTTGAGGGATTGGGGCGCTTTAGTGTTATAGATCGTACTAGTGGTAGTATCAAAGCCCAAGAACCACGCGGACATACGCGTCGTGAACTTGCCGTCGGTGGCACCGCCGCCGCCAAAGTCCACAGTGTCGATCCTGCCGCCCAGGTCGTAGGAGATGATCCCGTCGATAGAGATGTCGTTTCCCGCGGTACCGTCGAAAATGGCGCTGCTCAGGTAGTAATTCTCGGAATCGAACTGGTAGCTGCCCCCGTAGACCTTGATGTTGGTCCCGCTGAACACACGCGTGCCAAAAGTACTGATACCGCTACCAGCTTGACTATATGCAGTATAAGATGCACTGTATGAATTTACCACCACTGCGTTGTTCGTCGCCGTGATATTGCTGCCCCAGAACACATGGTTCTTGGTGTTCGAGTACTTGACGTTGTCTGATTGCTCCACCTTGCAGTTCTCGACGCTCGTGGAGCCTTCCCCCGAGTTGTAGATGCAGTTGAAGGTGCCATGAATGCGCACGCCGGAAACCTGGAGCGTGCCGGTGCCGGAGTTCACGAGGGTGGCTGATTGCTGCAGGGTCTTATACTTCGAGCTGCTTGTTGCCGTCCAGTACCCGTTCGGGGAAGTCGCGTCGGTGATCGTGTGCGCGACCGCGGCGGCAGAGTCCGCGTTCGTCACGCTGTCGACGATATTGAGCGTGCCGGAGCCTGAGTAGTTGAGGACCGGGGCGATGCGGGTCGTGCAGACGATGTCATGTCCGTTCAGATCGAGCGTGTAGGTGGGACTCGTCTCGCCCTCGGAGTCGGTGAAGCTAATCGATTCTGCAAGATAGATGTCGCGACCGAGCTTGATCACGTCCCCGTCCTTCTTTGCGGCAAGCGCATCCGCAAGCGTCGTGTACTCTACATCTCCGATAACTGCCTCGGGTTCGGTCTGGGGAACCGCAGTCCAATAGAGCGCCTGAATTGTCGCGTCCTCGCTGTCCTCCTTGGCGCTCGCCTCGAGCCATGCCGAGTTCATCAGCTTGAAATACCCCGCCTTGTCCGCGAGGGAAACCCCCGCTGCGGTTGCGCGGGCAAAGCGAGCGCCATCGACATAGGTGTCATAGGTGTCATCGCGCGCGATGTCCAAGGTGCTGTCCCAGGTGCCGCCGGCTTTCTCTGCCTGCGAAACGACGGAGAAATTGGGGCCAACGTATATTGTCTTTTTCGTGCTGCACCCCGTCATCCCCACAAAGCCCTGCGTCGAGGAGCTGTGCCAAATCGATAAAGGCGCGTTTAGGGTCGTAGGGGCGTCATTGGAAGGAAGTCGTATCGCTGCAGAAACCGCTGCTGGCTCGGTGCTCTCGTTCGAGATGAAGAAGCTGATACCGTTTGATGAGCCCTCCTGGTTTTCGAGGACCAGGCTGTCAGCACCAGAGGACACATAAATTGGAACAGAATTGTTCGCATATTCGGAAGTCGCAGAGGTTGAAAGGGTGTTTGCCCCGCTGAGCTTGACAGATATTCCCTTGATTCCATAAACACAGTAAGCGTTTGCTGTAGCCTCGGCAGTGAACGAGCACTGCGAGAAGCTTGCTGTGGTGTTACTGCCAACTCGGGCACAAAATGCGCTGCCGCCATTACCATTTTCTGCATTAATATACGAGTTCTTTACAGTAAACGCACAGCTGTCCGCATTGAGCACCGCGTTTCCCGTTGTTGTACCGCTTATATACAAGCCATTGATACCGCTCGTTTTCGACGAGTCGAAATTCACGGCGACGTTACTCATGTTGACGACGTTGTTGGAACTTACTTGCACGGCATACTTTGGTGCCGCATCGGTGCAGGAGATTGTGCCTTTGACACTTGAATCGCCGACGATATTCAGGGTTCCCGGGGTATCCGTGCCCTCCTCGGCGGCCACGTGGGTCACCGAGACAAGCGATGTGGTACCCGATTTACTGTTGTCCGTGCTCAGGGTGTGGGTGCCGAGGTCGATGGTCCACTCTGCCCCAGCGGGAAGATTGACGTCCACCTGCTTCGTGCCCTGGTAGACGTCGCTGGTGAGCTGGAAGGTGACATTCTGGTTGTTCTCGTCACCGGCAGCGCTGGCAACAGCGTCCGACAGCGTCTTGTAATACTCGGAAGCGCCAACCTTGATCACCTGCGACGTATCTCCAAGAGCGCTCAGCGGAAGGAAGGCGAGTGCCGCGAATGCCGCGGCGGCAAGAGCCCAGAAGGCAGCTTTCCACCTTCTCCGATTTTCTGTTTGCCTATACGTACTTTGAATCTCCATAATATATGTCCTCATCAAACTTGCACGGTTATCGACATGGTCCTGTACATGAAGGGCCCGGGGCCGCTAGCCTCTGCCCATGTCCGGCGCGGCGCCCTCGGCCCGGTAGAACTCCCCGTAGTAGCTTCTCGCCTTGGCCTGGGCCTTGCTCGACGAGTAGTCGCCGTAGTAGGCGCTGCGCGCCCAGGCGGAGAGCAGGAACGACTCGTGCGAGCCGCCCTCGAGCCACGACCCGAGCACGCCGCTCGGGGCGACGTAGACGTCGAACTTCCCGGCGAGCAGGGACGCGTTGGGGTTCATTGCATCTAACTTTTCCGACGATGAGGACCCGTCCGTGTACAGCTGCCTCCACTCCCTGAGGTTGTCGGCGAACCAGTACATGCTCGTCCTGTCATCCTGCGCCGCCTGCACGGACTCCTTCTGTTCCTCCGTCTCCACCACCACCGCGGGGAAGTGGTCGGACCCCAGGAAGTAGCTGTCGTCTTCCACATCCTCTATGTTGCGAATAGTGTGCAACGAGTAATTTTCCCAGTCCACATACGGCTCGATGCAGTAGTTCCCCATCACGTAGCTGGGAAGGTCGCCAACCTGCACATAGCCATAGGTATTCAGACTGAAGTCGAGCGACTCCCCCGATTCGAGGCCGGAGGACGCCCTGACGCTCGACGATTCTCCGCGCGTGAACACCGGGACGACGACACGGTAGCGCGAGGGGGAAATCGAGTAGGACCAAGAGCTGTCGTCGATGGCGTAGGGGTTGTGTTCCACGAGCCGGCCGTGTGCTACTTCAGATTTTATAATACGCACCCATTTGGCGAGCTGGAGCCACTGGGCGTTGTCCACGACCCCCGCGGCCGAGAGGTAGTGGTAGCAGGGCGAGGCGAACCAGCTCTTCGGCACCGCGAGGAGGGTGTCGAGGCTGTACCCGAGCTTCTCGAGGGAGGGGTAGCTCCCCACCGAGACGACGCGCGGGCAGACGAGCGTCAGCTTGTGGTCGCCCGTGGCGTTCTTCGCCGTGGAGACCCAGTCGAAGTCGTAGCCAACGAACCTCTTGTCGTCGTGTGTGTTGTGGGCGTACGCCACGCTCCAGCCGTCGTTGAGGCGCGTCACCGAGTTCAGCAGGCCGTCGTGGAAGTCCTCCCACGAGGCCGCCTTGGAGGAGATCGCCTTCTTGGCCTTTGCGCCCGCCCCCTTGGAGAGCGCCTCTGCGACCTGCTCGACGGCATCGCAGATGTCGCTGTCCTGCGTGAGCGAGCTCACGGCGAGCACCTTGATGCCGGCCTCCCCCAGGGCGTCGACGTCGCTCTCGGTGAGCGTGGCCGTGTTCGACTCGTAGACGACGAGGTCGACCTTGGCCTTTTTGAGCGCCTCGACGTCGACGCCCCCCTTCTCGGTGCCGTTCTTCCGCTTCCAGCCCAGAACCGCCTCGTCGACCCCCTCCCCCGGGTATACCCCGGCGGAGGCAACGCCGTCCTGGAAGGCCTCGTCCGTCGCGACCAGGTAGTCGCCCTCCTGGCCCGCGTCGAGCTGCTCCTTGCGCAGCTCGCCGGTGAGCATCTGGACGATGTTGGCGGTCTCGCCGGTCGCCGCGATGCGCTTGCCGCTCGGCACCTCGGTCTTATTGTCGTCGTCCTCGTCCTGGGACACCGATGGGGCGGCCTGCTCGCTGCTCCCGCTACCAGAGCCGGAGCCCGAGCCGGCGCCCTTGCCCTCGCCGTCGCCGCCGTCCCCGCCGTTACCGGAGCCCGTTCCGCCCGAGCCGGAGCCCGAGCCGTCCTCGCCGGACTTCCCGCCCGCGGTCTTCTGCGACTTCAGCCCCGAAGTGTCTTTCTCCTCCGCGCGCTTCTCCCCGCCCGCGGAGGGCTGGGTGTCGGTCTGGGCCTGCTCCGCGTCGTACTCGACCTTCGCTGACTTGAACTTGCTGTCCTCGGCGTCCGGGTCGTATGCGACGGCGGCGATGTCGCTCGTGTCCTCCTCGCCGGACTTGTGCTGGGCGGCGCCCTGGGTGTCCTGCTTGCCGTCGGTGTCCGCCTTGTCCACGTGGGGCATGGTGGTGTCGACGGCGGCGGCCATGTCGGGCACGAACTCGGCGATCGTGTCGGAGAACTTGCACGCCGGGAGCGCGCACGCCGCCGCGACGACGAGCAGCGCCGCCATCAGCGCGCGCAGGTAGCGCGAGTGTTTGCTATGTCCTTTGCGCAACGGCATGGAGCAGGTATCTTCTTTCCGCCAGCGGAAGGCGTTGGGTAGAAGCACCTCCGCGGCAATGACAGCTACGGGAACTTAATGATTAGGCGAAAATAAGCAATAAACGAATAGGCGGCATGGCAACACTCTCCGGCCACACCGCCTTGGACAAATGCATTTCAAATTCATGTAAACACCTTCCCCGCACCTAAAAAGTTGTTGCTGGGCTGCCTGATCAACATTGGCAGTCACTTTCTTGTGAAATATCCATTCGAAAGCGAGTCTATTTTTGGCTCGAAATGAACGTGAAAACAATCACCACCTTGTGGTGAGATTTGCCTCTTGGTCGAAAAATCCCTCACTCCTCACCTCGGGTTTAGCCTGAAACCGGGTGTGGTGAGGCCCCGGATTCACGCATCAGATCCTCCAAAAGCGCCAGATGTAGCGCACGGGTCCAGAGTACTTGCGCGCGTTCTTGTAGAACACCTTCCAGAATGACTCGAAGGCGGCAACATCGCCTTCCGAAGGGTCGGAATGACCGTAGTAGACGCGCTCGTAGATATCCGAAAGCTCGCGGTAGCTCGTCCCGTGCGCGTCTTGTTCGAACGCCGCCATGGTGCCCACAGTGCTCTGGGCCCACTCGGATTGCGTGGCGGGCGCAGGCTTGGAGAGGCGCATGCGCTGGAAATTGCGCGTGATGCGATCGTAGAGCGCGCAGACGCGGTAGCCCTGCGTGTGCTCGTCCAAGCTCGTGTACCAGCGCTTGCGCAGGTACCTGCGCAGCATGATCGCGCCCACGATGAGCGCGATGAGCAGCGCCACGAGCAGGTAGGGCAGCCAGTTGGGGGCACCGTAGGTGATATTGTTCAGGTTGTCCGAGAGGTTCTGGAACGCATAGCTCACACCGCCGCCACCGGCCATCTTGATCTTGTTCTTCGACTTGTCATCCTCAGGGGTCTTGACGGTTCCCTCTCCACCTGGGTTGGAGGTGTAGAGCGTGTATCTGTCGTCAACCTCGCTCGAGAACTGCGTTCTATCGATCTGGCTCGGTGCCTTCTTGCGGTAGTTGGTCAGTATGTCCACCTGTGGCTGATAGGTCACCTGCACGAGCTTGAGCTGCGCTGCCTGCGGGTTCTGCGGTGCGATGACGCCGTACCAGATGCCGAAAGACGCGGCTACCAATACGACGGGCACCAGCACGGCCGTGACGCTTGCATGAAACCCCGGGGCCCGGCGCCCCGAACCCACCGTCAGGCCTGAGGCTTTTCCGCGCTGCAGCCGGTAGGTGCGCAGGATGAAGAGCGTTCCCGACCCCAGGAGAAACCCGATGAAGGGAACCCAGAGCCATTCCTTGAAAAGCCATTGCACCAGACCGCACACGAATATGCCCAGCGCGAACAGGACCACGCACAGACCACGGCGGCGCGAGAGCAGAAACGTGAGCACGGGCACGATGGCCAGAACGAAACCGTACGAGGTCTTTGCATCCGTGCCGTCTGGCACCCGGGCCCGCTGGGCGTAGCTGTAGTACTCCGAGGTGCCCTCCTGGAATATCGAGACGCTCGCCCACACGACAACGCCCATGACCGCAATACATGCCAGCGCCACGATCCAGGTGCGCCTGGGCTGGTGCTGCCATACAAAGGCGCCCAGATAGCACACGGCCAGCAAGACGGCAGAGCTGCCGATCACGAACGGGAGGTTGAAGAGCGTCTCGTAGGCTATGTTGAAGCCGTCGCCCACCTCCATGGAAAGGCACGTGCTGCAGAGCACGAGGAGCACGAACTCGAAGGCGTTCTCCTTTAAGAAGCGTGCCGCACCACCTTTGCGGCCTGTTCTTGCAGCTGCTCTGCTCATGCCACGTTCACCTTGCCGATCGCATCGGGGCTGTCGAGCACCGTATAGCCGATGCCGCTTGCGCTGAGCCGCTCGAGCGGCGCGCACCACGCAATGCGCTCGCGTTCGGAGAGGCCCTCGGGAATCGCGAGCACCACGACCGGGTTGCGGCGGCCGATCTTGACGGCGATGGCAGCGTCCACGATCTCGGCGCTGGGAAGTGCCGTGCAGATGACGATGTTTCCCTGCGCGTACATGGAATGCGCCTCCGAATTGACGAGCTCTGCTGCCTGATGGCTCTCGCCACCGGGCTGCATGCGGGGCATATCATCGACGAGCTCTGCGAGCTCGTCGCGCTTCCAGCTGCTCTTGCGCACCGCGGTGCCAAAGCGGTCGATGAACTCAAGCTCCACCTCGAGGCCGATGCCGCGTGCGTATTCGCTGATGGAAAACGCGCTTTCCACGACCGTGTCGAACATGCCGCCCAGCTCATCTGCGGTGAGCCCCGACGGCCCCGCAAAGTCGAGGATGATGCCAACACCGGGATTGGTGGGCGTCTCGTAGATCTTGGTATAGAGCGTCTTGTTCCCCTTGGCCGAAAGCGCCCAGTGCATGCGCTTGAGCGGGTCGCCGCGGTGGTATTCGCGCACACCCGAATAGTCCATGGAGTCATCGGCGACCGTCTTGAGCGCCACCCTGGATTCGGAGGGCGTGTCCGTGGAAAACCCGATGCGCTCGATGCTGTGGATGGTGGGCGTGACCTGGACCTCCGCACGGTTGCCGCCCTCTACCGTGCGCACGAACAGGCCCAGAAAGCCAAAGAACTCGATACGGTCGATGCCGGCAGTGTAGGTGCCGAGGTGCTTGAAGTTCACGGTGATGTCGAAGTCGCGGCTCTCGAAGGGGCCGAGCACGAAGTCTGCGGGGTTGTCCATCGCAAGGCCGCCAAAGAGGTCGCTCACAAAGAAGTGCGCCCGTGCGTGGAACATGAACAGGATGCTGCGGTTGCTCACGCGGATGCGAAAGTCGATGTCCTCGCCGCGGGGGCAGTCCCCCACACGTGACTCCTGCCGCCACGTGACCTGGCGCGAGAGCACCTGGACACAGGCAAAGTCCGCCACGACGGCGAGGATGACGAGCACGAGCGGGACGTACCCGAAGGGATTGTTCACGTAGACGCACATCAGCACGCACACCGCGAGCGTCAGCGCGACGGCCAGAACTTTTCTAATGACAGATTGGATGAAGGCACGCCGGCGTGTGCGCTCGGCGGCAACCTGCGCAAAATCGGCTTCGATGGCCGACTTCTCTGTGCGCTTTGGCCTGACCAGCCTTACCGGATTTTTTAGCGCGAGCTCCATATGTTACTCGGCAACTTTGACGTTTTGCCGGGCGCTGGAGGGACGCGCCTGCTCGGGCTCTTGCTCTTGCGCGCTTTCAACATCGAGCTTGGCGGCTTCAGCTTCCTCATAGACCGGAGTTGCCACCGAGTGCAAGATGGAATCGACGACCTCTTGCGTGGTGCGGCCGTTGACCTTTGCCTCGTGGGTGAGCTGGATGCGATGGCAGAGCACGAAGGGCGCGAGCAGCTTGATGTCTTCGGGCAGCACGTAGCCGCGTCCCTCGGAAAGCGCCCATGCGCGGGCAAGGTCGGTGAGCGCCAACGTGGCACGGGGGCTCGCGCCATGGCTGAGCTCGTCTTTGCGGTCGCGCGTCGTCATGACGACCTGCGCCGTGTAGGTGAGCACCGGGTCCGAGACGAAGACCTGATCGACGATCCGCTGCAAGGCGACCACGTCCTTTGCGCTGATGACGGGCTGGAGCTTTGCCTTGGCGGCACGCGCGTACTTGGTGATGTCCACCTCTTCCTGCAGCGTCGGGTAGCCCATGGAAAGCTTCACCAGGAAGCGGTCGAGCTGCGCTTCTGCCAGCGGATATGTGCCATATTGCTCGATGGGGTTCTGCGTTGCCATGACCATGAAGGGCTCAGAAAGGTAGTGCGTTTCGCCATCGACGGTGACCTGTCGCTCTTCCATGGCCTCGAGCAACGCGGATTGCACCTTGGCGGGCGCGCGGTTGATCTCGTCGGCGAGCATGATATTGGTCATGAGGCTGCCGGCCTGATATTCGAAGTCGCGGACCTTCTCGTTGTAGAACGAGAAGCCGATGAGGTCGGTCGGCATGGTGTCGGGCGTGAACTGCACGCGCTTGAAATCGCATTCGACGGAAGTGGCAAGCGCGCGCACCATGGTCGTCTTTCCGGTGCCGGGCATATCCTCCACGAGCGCATGCCCGCGTGCCATGAGCGTGCACACGAGCATGCGGACGGTCTCGCGCTTTCCCACGATCACGGTATCTACGTTGTCGATGATCCTTCCGATGGCATCTGCCGCCTTGCGTGCAACATCTTGCGGCAACGGCTTTTCTACTTGACCCTCCATTTGACCTTCCCTCTTGTTCGAGTTCTTCGCGCCTGAAACACTCGAGTTTCCACTAGCTTCTTTGGCGGATTATCCACGCGCGAGAAGCGATTTTTCAATCACCATCCTGTGGTGATATTTGCAAAACAGCCCGAAAACGGCGATGACCTGCCATCGCGCTTTCCGCTCCTACATGTTGGGAACGCAGACGCGCATAACCTTGCCCTGCCGGTCCACGTACTCGACCGCCTTGACGTGGGCACCGTACGAGCGCTTCATGTTCGGCTCGGTGATCACGTCGCGCGCGTCCCCCACTGTCGCGGGACCATCGGCACGCAGCAGCGCGACCTTGGCATTGCAGAGAAACGCGTGATTGGGGCTGTGCGTGGTCATGACCACCGTGTAGCCCAGGCTCGCGAGGTGTCGGATGCTCTTGATGACCGTGGATGCCGCACCAAAGTCGAGAGCACTTGTCGGCTCGTCCAAAAAGAGGATCTGCGGCTCCTGTGCGAGCGCGCGGGCAATCATCGTCATCTGCAGCTCGCCACCGGAAAGATCTGTGTAGAACCGGTTGCGCAGGTGATAGATGCCGAGCATGTCGAGGGCGTTTTCCACGATGGCGTAGTCCTCGCGCCCCGGCATGGAAAAGCGCCCGAGAACATGGATGAAACGCCCGAGCATGACGATGTCTTTGACCTTGTAGGGAAACTCGAGGCGGTTTTTCTGCGGAACGTAGGCAGCGACATGGGCGATGCGATCGGCGCTCCAGCCCGTGATGTCCTCATCGTCCACCAGCACCTTGCCCTCGAGCAGCGGCTGCACGCCCACAATCGAGCGAAACAGCGTCGTCTTGCCACAGCCATTGGGGCCCAGGATGCAAAAGACGTCGCCGCCCTTTGCCTCGAAGGTGATGCCGGTCTGAAGGGGGTGTTGCGGGTCGTAGCCCACCGCCACGTTGCTCACGGAAAGGCGCATCATGACCACCCCCGCGCCTCGCCCCGTGCAAGGACGATGACCAGCGGCAACGCGAGCACTGAGACGACGGTGCCGAGCGTGAGGCCATACTGGAGCTGGAAAAAAGCCATCTGTAGCAAGTCCGTCACGTCGCGGCATACCAACAGGACAAGCGGCCCCAGGCACAGGTTGCCCCAGAACTGCTCACGTGCCTCGGTGCCAAAGAGATAGCGTGTGAGGAAAGGCACCGCGAGCGCCGCCATGGCAACAAGCCCGCAGGTCACGATCGAGACGAGCGTCATGAGAGAACCGCAGAGCAGGCAGATGATGCGCAGGCGCGAGGGGTCGACCCCCAGCATGCGCACCTCGAGGTCGTCGAAGGCGAGCATGTTGAGCTGGAAGCGCAGCAGATAGATGGGCACGATTCCCGCCAGGCACGCAACACCCACCGATATCCAGGCAACGGGTGAGGTATCGGTCGCAACCGACTCGGAAAGAGCGAAGAACTCCGACCACTTCCCCTCGTCCCACCCAAGCGGTGCGTACTGCACAATCGTGTTCGCGATAGCACCGAGCGCCGCGCCCACCAAGAGCAGGTCCACGACGGAAAACGGGCGCTTGCCGCTGATGAACTTGGCGCCGGCAAAAGCGGCAGCCAAGATGACGAGGGCGCAACCGTAGCTCAGGGCGTAGCGGGGAAAGGAGTATATCCCCACCGAAAAGCCAAAGATGGAGACGAACAGCATGACGCCCAGGGTCATGCCGCTTTGCGCGCCGAGCATGGCCGGGGTGGCGATGGGGTTCTTGAAGACGTTCTGGAACAGCATGCCCGAAAGCGCAAGCAATGTGCCGCAAAGGAGCGTGAGGATGATCGTGGTGACGCGCTCTCCTTCATACCAAGCATACATATTGAGAGTATCGGTCGTATTCCCGAAATCGAGGTTGCTGATGCTCGAATTGGCTAGCACCGAGGCAAAGTTCTGGGCATCAACCTCCGGGAACACAGGAATGATGTTATGGAGCGCCTGCTGCAAGGAGAGCACCACGACGGCAGGGTTGGCGATATACCCGATGAAAGGCGCATCGATAATCGTGCCGGAATAAAGGTGCGCGATGATGTTGAGCGAGAGCACGGCCAGTACCGCGGTGACGACCACGCAGGTAAGGCAGCGACGGCGCAGGTTACGCCGCTCCTCTGCGCGCAGCGAATCGACGCGCTCGTAGCCAATGCCCCGCGTGGCAATTGCCGACCCTTTAGTCTCTTCAGACCCAATCGCCATGACGGCTCCCCCTTTGCTGCAGCGCGACCACGAAGAAGGCGACGGCCCCAATGAGCGAGATGGCAGGCCCCGCCATACTCGTATTCGAGAAGTACGCCGTTATCGCGTAAACGCCCATGGTAAAGGCCCCGCCCATCAGCATCGCTGCCGGCAAGAAGTACGTGAAGACCGGCCCGACGAGCTTGCGCGTCACATGCGGGATGAAAAAGCCCACGAAGCCGATGGGACCGCAGAACCCCACGATGAGCGCGGTGAGAGCGGTGCAGGCAACGATAGCGCCGATGCGCAGGCTGTCGGAGGCAATGCCCATGCTCTGCGCTTCCTTGTCTCCAAAGGAGAGCAGCATGAGCTTTCGGCTGTTGCGCATGGCAAAGATGATGATGAGCACCATGGGCACGGCAATGCCAATGAGGGCAAACAGGTCAAGCGTGCCGCCAAAAACCGAGGCCTGCGCATTGCGAAGAACGCCGGTTCGACTGCCATAGGGATCGACACGGCAGTAATAGGTTTTGATGCAGTTGTAGATGCCCGTGCACACGGCAGCGACCAGCTGCCCCACGACCACGGTGTAGACCTTCGAATCACGCGAAGACCCGCTCTTCTTTACCACGAGCAGCACGATTGCAACCGTCAGCATCGCGAACACGAAGCTGAAAACGCAGGGCATGAATCGGTACCACAGGTGCTGAATCGGATCGTAGTAATCAAAAACGAGGCCCCATGAGAAGCCCCCGAAATTCTCATCAGCAGGGGCATCCCAAAGCTCGAAGATGCCGAATCCAACCAGAGCGCCTCCCATCACGCCGAACGTGGAAGGAGAGGCAAGCGCGTTTCTGAACGCGCCTTGATAGACCGCGCCCGAAAGGCTCAGCCCCGCACCCGTGAGCATGACCACGAAAACCGTGGTGATCGCCGAATAGGACATGAAGTCCGCATCTAGAGAGAGCGCGGAAAACACCTGCCCCGCGCGCTCCTGCAGTGCCCGGGTAAACTCCGCGGGAGAGGACAAGTGCACGCTGGGGACCGGGGTAAACGCAATCGTCGCGGCGTTATGGGGCATGAACAGCGCGAACACGAGCACGGCAAGAAAAACGATCAGCAAGATGACGACCTTGCGTGCCCGCGGGTCCATGGGCCTGCGGGCCGGGGCATCGCCCGTGGGCGCGACGGCGGAGTCGGCAGGTGCCTGCCCCGTGCCATCGAGGCGCACGGAGGGAGGGCGAAGGCTTTCTTCGCCATCCACGAAAAGAGATTCCTCTTGTTCGGAATTGTGTTTTGACAGATGCTTCATAGCGCGACTATTCTCAGATGCGGCTAGAGAGAATGCCATCACCACCCTGCGGTGATATTTCTTTTCCGGAAGGAATTTTTTGCCGAAAGCTCACAAAAAAGACTCGCGGAAGCTCTCCGCAAACGAGGTTCGCGTCGCTCTTGCGGGCTTTCTCGTCTGGGTGGCAGTTTCGCTCGTCGCGCTGTACAGCGAGCCGCTCGCCTCGCTGCTCGCGCGCGTGGTGGGCTTTGCCTGCATTGCCTGGGCTTTCGTCGCGTTCCGGCGCCCGGCGCAGCTCCCGCCGATGTCCTCTCTTATCAAGACGCCCTTTTGGCTCGTTATCGGTACGGTGACGCTCGTGCTTGTGATCGTTGCCACGGTTTTCTGCTCATGGCTGCTCTGGTATCACCGAAGCCAGATCGCGTTCATGCTGCTGTGGATCTTTCTCGCCCTCATCGAAGTGGCGCTGTTTCCCGTGACGTTGCAGGCGCTCGTCGACAACGGAATGCGCCTGAACACGCCGTGGCCCCTGCGCCTGCTCCATTTGACGCCCATTGCCCTGTTCGTTCCCATCTTCGCCGTTCCCGAGGGCGCGGCGACGTGGGCTGCGTTCTTTCTCGTACCCGCCGCGATGGGCTTTGCCACCCTCGCGCTTGCCATGTGGAGCCTTGCATGGCGCGTCATCGACAACTCACCGGAAGGCGCCGTCGCAAAAAGCGACGCCTTCTTGGTGGTTCTCGGCATCTTGTGCGCGGTCTCTCTCGCGATGGCCTGCGTCTTGCTCGCAAACCTCTACGATTACCCCTACACCAGTTTGGGCGGTTGGCTGGTGTGCATGCTGTGCTCCAGCCTTGTCTTCGCGGTCGTGCTCGTGAGCATGCGTCTCGTCTGCAGAAAGGACGCGATCTTTAAAAAGCCGCTTGCCGTGCCCACTCCCGACACCTCCTATATCGAGGCGCAGTACAAAATCAACAAGGAGAACAGCCTCAGGGACGGCTGTCGTGCCCTTTCCGAACACTTCGGCTTGACCGGGCGCGAAGAAGAGATCGTCGAGATGATTGCCTATGGCGACACGCGCACGCGCATCGCGGAGAAGTTGACGGTCTCTCGCAACACCGTGAACACGCATGCAAAGCACGGGTACGCAAAGCTCGGCATCAGCAGCCGAGCCGAGCTGCTCGAGAGCATCGAGAAAGCCGCAAAGGGCGTGTTTGCCGACGAAGACGCTGCGACGGGCGGTGCCTCTCCCGGCAACAGCGGCACGAAAGGAGGCCGGGCATGAGCGGCGTGCAGACGGATAGCATAGAGGTTGCACCACGCGACGGCGGAGGCGACCTTTCCCGCCGGGACTTTCTCAGGAGAATGGGCATGATCGTTCCCGTCGCGATTCTGGCAGGCTCTGCACTGCCGCCCTTCGTCGCGGAAGGAACGCGCATGAGCACCGGAGACACGCAGATCACGGACTACCTCGGACGTTCAATTGATGTCCCCCAGCCGGACCGCCTCGAGCACGTCGCCTTTCTCGACGAATCCTCGGAGCTTCTCAGCATCGCGCTTGCGCCCGAAATCATTTCGGGGCTGATGCAATCCAGCTCGAGCGAGCAGGCGCGGTCGTATTTTCCGCCGGCGCTTGGCTCGACTGCCGTTCACCCGGAAATCAGCGCCGACGGAACGAGCAAGCAATGGCTCGAGTCCACTAACACGCAGCTCATCTTGAGCCTGCACACCTACGGAAAGAACTCCGAGCACACCCAGCTGCTTGACGAGCTGCAGGCGTATCTCGGCATTCCCGTCATCTGCTATGGCGGCCACTTCGACCAGATTCCCAACACTCTGCGCCGTATGGGGCGCCTCTTTGGAAGGGGAGCGCGTTCGCAGACCGCAGCGAGCTACTGCCAGGACGTCATCGACAACCTTGCCTCCGTGCGCGCGCGCCTTTCCGATGACACGGCCAAGCGCGTGCTCTTCGTCATGGACGATAAGGGCACACAAGCCGCGTCGTTCAAGGAGCCCTACGCCTACAGCCTGCACTTTGCGGGCGCCCTCAATGCCATCCCCGAGCCCGCCGAGGCGGAAAACGTCGGCTACGAAAGCAACGATGCGACGCTCATTCCCGGGCAAAACGGGTACTCTGTCGCGGAGTACGCGGGGCTCGGGATGAGCCCCGATTTCATCGTGGCCCCGCCAGGCTTTGTCGAGCAGCTCGACAAGATGCGCGCAGGCAAGGACGCGAGCAGCAGCTTGGACAGCACGCTGGCCGAATACTATGCGTCGCTTGATGCCGTGAGGTCGGGTGCCTATCGGGCGGTGCCGATGACCCCCTTCAACTGGCTCACCGACCCCAACGGGGTCAATTGCCTGCTCGGGATGGAGTGGATGTGCGACCTGCTCTACCCCGAGCTGATTTCCCTCGACATGGAGCAGGCCGTGCGCGACTACTTCAAGAACGTGTTCGCGGTCGATTTGAGCGACGAGCAAGTGCGCGCGCTCTCGCTGTGAGCGCGCGGGATGTCGCGGGATCCCGGATTAACCACACTTTAAATTTCAGGTTCCTTCGCGACCTGGGAAAACGGGAAACCTGAAATTCTATTGTTGGTTATTTCGCAGCCACCATTCACTTGCTCGCGGGCCTCACTGCGAGCGCGCGGGACGCCGCGGGGGCCGGATTAACCGCAGCTCGCGGACCCCACTGCGAGCGCGCGGGACGCCGCAGCGTCCAGATTAACCGCAATTACAATTTCAGGTTTGACCGCGACCTGCGGAAACTGAAAACCTGAAATTCTATTGTTGGTTAATCTGGTCGGCCGAGCGCTCGCGTTTACGTGGTCTCTCGCATGAAAAAAGCCCGCCGATAATGGCGGGCTTCGAGTGATGATATTTTGAGAATGCGCGGCTTTACGCGTTCTGCTGCGAGCTCAGCGGAGTCGTGCTTTCCTCGATGATGTTGCCATCCTCATCCACACGCGTGACGTGAACGGAATTCATGAGGCTTGCCTCGTCCCCCGTATCGGGGTCCTGGATGACGGTCTTGTTCATATCGGGCAGGACGCGCTCGACTCCGGGAACGTGCTCAGTAAGAACGCGCTCGATGCCCTGAGAGAGCGTGAGCGCAGAAAGCGGGCAGTCGACGCATGCACCGCGCAGGGCGACATAGACGATGCCTTTCTCATCATCGACCTCAGTGACATCGACGTCACCGCCATCGGCTTGAATCTGCGGCCGGATGCGGCTCATGACGTAATCCAGCATTCCTCTATCAATCATCGTGGACTCCTTAGCGCCATACGAAAATTTTTACGAGGACAGTCTAGCGCGATAAGCCCCCGTTAGAGAAAACAGGACCGTAACGGCGTGTAAACGCAGCAATTGAAAAAGGGATTGAGGTACAGAGGGGGGATCTGGCGCGAAAAAAGCCCCCGAACACGCGCGGAGGCCCCCGGTGGGATCAGCGACGTCCTACCCTCCCACGGACTTCCTCCGCAGTACTATCGGCGATGGAGGGCTTAACTTCCGGGTTCGGAATGGGACCGGGTGTGCCCCCTCCTCCATGGTCACTGAGCCCGCCGGGGGCCTCCGGTTCGGAGAGCACCCTGAAGGCCCGCATAGCGCGCAGACGGACGCGACGACGATCCCGACGCGAGAGACGCTCGTCAGAGAAGAGCTCGGCCGATTAGTGCCGCTCGCCTGAGGCGCTCGCGCGCCTTGCAGCTGCGGCCTATCGAACTCCTAGTCTAGAAGTGGCCTTACCGAAGAGAGAACTAATCTCGGAGCCGGCTTCCCGCTTAGATGCTTTCAGCGGTTATCCGATCCGGACGTAGCTAGCCGGCGGTGCCGTTGGTCGACAACCGGTACACCAGAGGTCCGTCCAACCCGGTCCTCTCGTACTAGGGTCAGATCTCCTCAGTTCTCTTGCGCCCACGGAGGATAGGGACCGAACTGTCTCACGACGTTCTGAACCCAGCTCGCGTACCGCTTTAAATGGCGAACAGCCATACCCTTGGGACCTGCTCCAGCCCCAGGATGCGATGAGCCGACATCGAGGTGCCAAACCTTCCCGTCGATGTGGACTCTTGGGGAAGATCAGCCTGTTATCCCCGGAGTACCTTTTATCCGTTGAGCGACGGCCATTCCACTCTGGGCCGCCGGATCACTAGAACCGACTTTCGTCCCTGCTCGACTTGTGGGTCTCGCAGCCGGGCCCGCTTACGCTCTTGCACTCTGGAGCCTGGTTGCCGACCAGGCTGAGCGGACCTTGCGCGCGCCTCCGTTACTCTTTAGGAGGCGACCGCCCCAGTCAAACTACCCACCTGACACGGTCCCCGCCCCCGGTGAGGGCAGCGGGTTAGATCGCCAATCCGTCGGGGGTGGTATTCCAAGGGCGGCTCCACCGGGGCTGGCGCCCCGGCTTCGGTGCCTCCCACCTATCCTCTACGCGACGGACCGGCGAGCAATGTCAAGCTGTAGTAAAGGTTCACGGGGTCTCTCCGTCCTTCCGTGGGTAATTCGCATCTTCACGAATAATACAATTTCACCGGGTCTATGGTTGAGACAGCGCCCAAGTCGTTACGCCATTCGTGCAGGTCGGAACTTACCCGACAAGGAATTTCGCTACCTTAGGACCGTTATAGTTACGGCCGCCGTTTACTGGGGCTTGGCTTCGGAGCTTCGCCGATGAAGGCTAACCCCTCCGCGTGACCTTCCAGCACCGGGCAGGCGTCAGACCCTATACGTCGTCTTGCGACTTGGCAGAGTCCTGTGTTTTTGATAAACAGTCGCTTGGGCCGTTTCGCTGCGACCCGCATGGGCTCCGGGGGCAAGCCCCTTCACCGATGCGGGCACTCCTTCTCCCGAAGTTACGGAGTCGTTGTGCCGAGTTCCTTAACCATAGTTCTCCCGATCGCCTTGGTATGCTCTACCCGTCCACCTGTGTCGGTTTTGGTACGGGCGCCCGGGGTGCTCCCTAGAGGCTTTTATATGGAGTGTGGAATAACCGACTTCACGCATTCGCTTCGTCGTAACGCCTCGGCCCCGATGCAGGGCGGGTTTGCCTGCCCTGCGGCCTACGCGCTTTCACGGGGACGTCCAGAACCCCGCCCGGCTGTCCTACTCCGTCGCCCCATCGGTCCAAACGTGCCCCAGACGGTACAGGAATGTCCACCTGTTGTGCATCGGCTACGCCTTCCGGCCTCGCCTTAGCTCCCGACTGACCCTGGGGGGATTAACCTTGCCCAGGAAACCTTGGACTTACGGCGGCGGCGTTTTTCACGCCGCTCTCGTTACTCATGCCAGCATTCGCGCTTCCGAGCGGTCCACGGGCGGTCACCCGACCCGCTTCGAGCCGCGCGGAACGCTCCCCTACCACTGATAAATCAGTCCGCCGCTTCGGTGCAGTGCTTAGCCCCGTGAATTGTCGGCGCATGTCCACTCGACTAGTGAGCTGTTACGCACTCTTTAAATGAATGGCTGCTTCTAAGCCAACATCCTAGTTGTCTAGGCAAACGCACATCCTTTGCCACTCAGCACTGACTTGGGGACCTTAGCGGGCGGTCTGGGCTGTTTCCCTTTCGAACACACAGCTTAGCCCACATGTTCTGACTCCCGGCCTCTGGGCTGGCGGTATTCGGAGTTTGGTTGGACTTGGCAAGCGGTGAAGCCCCCTTATCCATCCAGTGCTCTACCTCCGTCAGCTAACGGCCGAGGCTAGCCCTAAAGCTATTTCGGGGAGAACGAGATATCTCCGGGTTTGATTAGCCTTTCACTCCTATCCACAGGTCATCCCCTCCGTTTTCAACCGAAGTGGGTTCGGCCCTCCACGGGATCTTACTCCCGCTTCAGCCTGCCCATGGATAGATCACCCGGCTTCGCGTCTACGGCGCGCGACTATGTCGCCCGTTTAAAGACTCGCTTTCGCTGCGGCTCGTTTCCAAACTTAACCTCGCAGCGCACCGTAACTCGCTGGCTCATTCTACAAAAGGCACGCCGTCACACCTGCTAGAGGTGCTCCGACTGCTTGTAGGCGCACGGTTTCAGGTACTGTTTCACTCCCCTCTCGGGGTGCTTTTCACCTTTCCCTCACGGTACTTGTCCACTATCGGTCACAGGAGAGTGTTTAGCCTTGGAGAGTGGTCTCCCCGGATTCGCGCCGGATTTCACGTGCCCGGCGCTACTCGGGTACCGGCCAGGCCAGGGGACGCGCCTTCGCGTACGGGGCTGTTACCCTGTACCGCGGGCGATTCCACGCCGCTTCCGCTGGCGCGTCCCTTTGTCACTGGCCCGGGGAGGGGAAGCCCCCCGGCGGCCGGCCCCACGACACCTCATGCAGCAACGCCTTCCCGCTTGTGAGCGTGCATGGGTTTAGGCTCATCCGCGTTCGCTCGCCGCTACTGGCGGAATCTCGGTTGATTTCTCTTCCTCCGGGTACTTAGATGTTTCAGTTCCCCGGGTTGTCCCCGCCGCCCTATGTGTTCAGGCGGCGGTGCGCGGGCGTTGCCCCGCGCGGGTTGCCCCATTCGGAGATCCGCGCATCAAAGGGTATGTGCCCCTCCGCGCGGCTTATCGCAGCTTGTCACGTCCTTCGTCGGCTTCCTGTGCCTAGGCATCCACCGTGTGCCCTTGATATCTTCTCTGGTGCGCCCCGCGGCTCGGGGGCCGCGGGGCTGGTGAGTATCATTCGCGATCGATCAAGAATCATCTTGTCTATCTACTACGCTATGCAGCTTTCAAGGTGCTCGTGCAAGGTTTTGCAGAAAAGCTTCTGCAAGGGAACCCTGCAAATCGGATGCTGTCCCAAAACAAGTTCAACAAGAATCACTTGCTTCATGCCCTTTTACTAGGTCTCCCTAGAAAGGAGGTGATCCAGCCGCACCTTCCGGTACGGCTACCTTGTTACGACTTCACCCCCCTCACCCTCCACACCTTCGGCGCCTCCCTCCCTCGCGGGTTGGGCCGGCGACTTCGGGTGCAGACGACTCGGGTGGTGTGACGGGCGGTGTGTACAAGACCCGGGAACGTATTCACCGCGGCATGCTGATCCGCGATTACTAGCAACTCCGGCTTCACGGAGGCGGGTTGCAGCCTCCGATCCGAACTGGGACCGGCTTTGAGGGATTCGCTTGCTCTCGCGAGCTCGCAGCCCGTTGTACCGGCCAATGTAGCACGTGTGCAGCCCTGGGCATAAGGGGCATGATGACTTGACGTCGTCCCCACCTTCCTCCGGCTTGACGCCGGCAGTCTCGCATGAGTCCCCAACCTAATGCTGGCAACATGCGACAGGGGTTGCGCTCGTTGCAGGACTTAACCTAACATCTCACGACACGAGCTGACGACAGCCATGCACCACCTGTCCGGGCTCCTTCCGGCCACGGCGTCTCCGCCGCTTCACCCGGATGTCAAGCCCAGGTAAGGTTCTTCGCGTTGCTTCGAATTAAGCCACATGCTCCGCTGCTTGTGCGGGTCCCCGTCAATTCCTTTGAGTTTTAGCCTTGCGGCCGTACTCCCCAGGCGGATTACTTAATGCGTTGGCTGCGGCACGGAGGGATGGTCCCCCCACACCTAGTAATCATCGTTTACGGCTAGGACTACCAGGGTATCTAATCCTGTTCGCTCCCCTAGCTTTCGCGCCTCAGCGTCAGTCGTGGCCCAGAAGGCCGCCTTCGCCACCGGTGTTCTTCCCAATATCTGCGCATTTCACCGCTACACTGGGAATTCCACCTTCCCCTGCCAGACTCAAGCGGGGCAGTTTCGGGTGCGGGCCGGGGTTGAGCCCCGGGCTTTGACACCCGACTTACCGAGCCGCCTACGCGCGCTTTACGCCCAATGAATCCGGATAACGCTCGCTCCCTACGTATTACCGCGGCTGCTGGCACGTAGTTAGCCGGAGCTTCTTGTGTGGGTACCGTCAGTTTCTTCCCCACTGAAAGCGGTTTACAACCCGAAGGCCTTCGTCCCGCACGCGGCGTTGCTGCGTCAGGCTTCCGCCCATTGCGCAAGATTCCCCACTGCTGCCTCCCGTAGGAGTCTGGGCCGTGTCTCAGTCCCAATGTGGCCGGTCGGTCTCTCAACCCGGCTACCCATCGCCGGCACGGTGGGCCGTTGCCCCGCCGTCTACCTAATGGGCCGCGAACCCATCTCCCCCCGCCGGGGCTTTCCCGGCCGGCCCATGCGGGCTGGCCGGGGCATCCGGTATTAGCCCAGGTTTCCCTGGGTTATCCCGGAGGGGGAGGCAGGTTGTTCACGTGTTACTCACCCGTTCGCCACTCTACTCGCCGCCGAAGCGGCTTTCTCGTTCGACTTGCATGTGTTAAGCACGCCGCCAGCGTTCATCCTGAGCCAGGATCAAACTCTCCGTTCAAAAAAGGGAAATCAGGGATTTCCCATATGGTGCAAGTTTGCCTGGATTGGATGCCATACTGGCATCTGATCCAAATGCATATTTCCGGATTCACATGAATAACTTCATGTGATTAATGGAATTAACGTCTTAAGATTGAACTTCTCAATAATGAGAAGCGGGCTTCTTAAAACATTGTGTCTAGATCGAAACAAGTAATGTCTTGCATCACCTGTCTGAAACAGTATCCGATTTTCAAGGTTCCCACGCCCCTTTGAACTTGCCGCTCTTTGGTGACGCGAGTTGGTATAATACCAGCTTCAAAAGGGCTGTCAAGCAAAAATGGGCAGTTTTTCAAAAATCTTTCAGCGAGCTAATAGCCTCATCGTTTCCGCAGGTCAAGGACGGTTAACTAGCATGCCCTATGTCGAGAAATCGCATAATGCAAACGACCTCTATAGCACAGGAAAATGCATCAGCTGAAAAGTGCAACTGCAAGGAACTATCAGTTGGGGCGCTAGCGTATCGATAGCCAGGAGCAAGAGCGCATTGCGCTGCGAAAGGAAAACGGAGCGCAGGAATCCAAACAAAAGGGAAATAAAAAGATGAAATAAAGGCATGCATGCGGATCTGGCGCGAAAAAAGCCCCCGAACACGCGCGGAGGCCCCCGGTGGGATCAGCGACGTCCTACCCTCCCACGGACTTCCTCCGCAGTACTATCGGCGATGGAGGGCTTAACTTCCGGGTTCGGA
>JBMNPN010000001.1:0-98764 GCA_050943615.1 Coriobacteriales bacterium | reverse complement strand
GGGCGCCATCGCCTGGAGCCGGGAAAGCGCTTCGTCGGGGTCGACGTACTCGGTGAGGCGCACGTCGAAAAGCTCGTTGTCGCCTCCTGCGCCCACGGGAAGCGCCGGCCCGAAGCTCGCCTTCATATGCGGGCTGAACCCTTCCGAGACCGCATAGGGCAGCTGGGCGCGGCGCACGATGCGGCGCATGGCCTCGACGGTCTCGAGATGTGATAGGTAGGCGAGCCGGTCGGACACGCGGTAGCGGATGCAGAGGCGGAATCCCTCGCTCATCATCACATCCCCTCCCCAGCATGCGCCTTGGCACGCGCACCGGCGAGCTTGGCGATGGTCTCGGGCGTCGGCGCGGGCACCGTGCCCTGCGCGCGCTCGATGCGGGCGCGCTCTGCCGCCGTGGCCTGTCGCGGCAGCTCGGTTGCGTTGCAGGTCAGAAGGTCGGTGCAGACGCCGCAGGCAGAGCAGGCGCCGAAGCTGCAATCGGGCGTCGTCTCGCCCCGCGCCGCCTTGTGCCGCTCGCGCAGCAGGTAGCTCTTGCGCACGCCGCACGAGATGTGGTCCCAGGGAAGCGGGTCGTCCTCTGCAAAGACGCGCGTCGCGGCCTCGAGGACGGGAACGCCGACGGACTCCCCCGCCTGCTGCCAGGCGTCCCAGTCGAACTGCTCGGTCCAGGCATCGAAGCGCGCGCCACGACGCCACGCCTCCTCGATGAGCCGCGCGCACTCGCGCCCGCCGCGGGCAAGCGCCGCCTCGACATAGCTCGTCTCGGAATCATGCCAGCTGAGCTCAATCGCCTTCTTGGGAAAGCTCGCCTTGAGGACCTCGATGCGGTGCTCGATTTCGGCTCGTGGGATCTGCCCGTCCCACTGGAAGGGAGTTGCCGGCTTCGGGACGAACAGCGCAACGGAGACGGACAGGCGCACACTGCCGCGCTCGCGTTCGGGAACGGAGTCCTTGGCCGCCGCATAGACTCTGCGGCACAAATCCCCGATGCCGGCGACGTCCTCGTCCGTCTCGCCGGGCAACCCGATCATGAAGTAGAGCTTGAGACGGCGCCATCCTGCCTCGAAGGCACTGGTCACGGCCGTGAAGAGATCCTTTTCGGTGACGCCCTTGTTGATGATGTCGCGCAGGCGTTGCGTTCCCGCCTCGGGAGCGAGCGTGATGCCGCCCTTCTTCTCGCCTGCCACGAGACGGGCGAGCTCGATGCCAAAGGCATCGACGCGCTGGCTGGGCAGGCTCACGCTCTTGCCCGTCCCCTCGAAACGGCGGTCCAGGCGCCTGAGCATGTTCGCGATGTTGGAGTGGTCCGTGGAGGAAAGCGAGGTGAGCGAGACCTCGTCGTAGCCCGTGCAGGCAAGGCCCTGGGCCACGGCGGCTATCACGCTGTCGGCCGAGCGCTCGCGCACCGGCCGATAGATCATGCCCGCCTGGCAGAACCGGCAGCCGCGATTGCAGCCGCGCAGGATCTCGATGGACAGGCGGTCATGGACGAGCTCGCAGTACGGGACCACGGGGCGCGGGAGCGGGTTGGTCGCCGCAAAATCGGAGGCCAGCCGTTTCACGACCACGGCGGGAACGTCTTCCTCTATCGGCGCGACCGTCTGGTAGACAGGCGCATCGGCGCCAGCACCGGTGGCAACGTGCTCGCTCGGCGAATAGAGGCTCGGGACGTAGAGCCCCTCGACCTGGGAGAGCTCGTGCAGGATTTCCGCGCGCGTCGCGCCCTGGCCCTTGAGCGTGCGGTGCAGCAGCGCCACCTCTCGGTCTGCGCTTTCGCCTGCCCCGATGAAAATCGCGTCGAAGAACGGCGCGAAGGGCTCGGGATTGAAGGCGCACGGCCCGCCGGCGAAGACGAGCGGGTCGT
This sequence comes from Coriobacteriales bacterium, assembly GCA_050943615.1. GTDB lineage: Bacteria > Actinomycetota > Coriobacteriia > Coriobacteriales > QAMH01 > CACZQA01. The sequence goes on along the minus strand of JBMNPN010000001.1, from coordinate 96,900 downwards.
CCTGTCCGCGCTCGTCTGCATGCAGCGGGATGCCGCCCAGGTCGAGCACCTCGAGCACGTTGGTCGCGGCAAGCTCGTGGGGCAGCGTGATGCCGACGAAGTCGAAGTCCGAAAGCGGCGTGAAGCTCTCGAGGGATGCCAACGGCAGCCCCTGCTCCCGCATGAGGGCGCTCAGGTCGACCCACGGCAGAAACGCGCGCTCGCAGTAGATGCGCTCGTCGCGGTTGAGCTCGTCGTAGAGGATGGCGAGTGCCTGGTTGGCCTGCCCGATCTCGTAGGTGTCGGGATAGATGACGACGGCGTGGTAGTCGGCGTCCGGCTTATCGGAGGGCTCGACGCTCCCCCACTCCTGCCCGAGGTAGCGCGACGGTTTCTCGACGCTCGAGAGCAGCGGGGCAAAGCGCTCCCAGAGGCCGTGGTTCACCTGGAACCCATCAGAAGCTGACATGGACCTTCCCTATCATAAGAGCCCGCAAAATCCGGGCATGTTGAGAACGGAGTTGCTAGTACGCTTTCTTGCGCGGACGGTGCGCGAGGAACCCGTCGAAGACCTTTTCCACGACCTCGGCCGTCTTGTCGATGCCGTCGCTTGCAATCTGCACGGCGTTGGAACCGGCATGGGCAAGGTCGCCCTGCTTGAGCCCACCTTCGTAATAGCCGATGGCCGCCTGTCCCATGGCAAAGGTGCCCGATGCGGATACGGCAGGCTTGATCGCCCAGCTCAGCACCGGCACGAGCGAGACGAGCTTGCGGGCGATGCCCCTGAAGCCAAAGCCGCCCGCGACGATCGCGGCGACTTCCTTGATGCGCGCGCTTCCCATGGGGTTTCCGTAGGCCGCGGCGATCTGCAGCGCCATCTTGACCTGGTTGAGCGTGATGACGGGCATGTCGGCGCCCGGCACGAAGAAGACGACGCTCACCGCGCCGTTCTGGATCGTCGCACGGCGGATGATATCGGCAGCGAGCGGATGGCGCAGGAAGGGGAAGTCCGCCGCCATCGCGATGCGCTTTGCCGGGGCGTTGGAGACGATCCATTCGCCGAGCTCCTCGAGCGGACGGTCCTCGATGGCGTTGAGGTCGATGTCGATGATGTCGTCGACGGGAATGCCCCTACCGACGGTCTGCATCTGCGCGCTCGCCGTGCCCGCCGCGGTCTTGACGCGCGGCGTCTCGTTTGCGGCGATCGTCGCATCCACGAAGGCCTGGGCGGCCTTGGGGTCATGCGAAAAGTAGGTCTTGCCGCGCTCGATGGCGACGACGGCGGGGATGCCCTTGGAGCGCGCTGCGGCGGCGACGTCGCCCAAAAGCAGCGAATCCCCGCCCACGATCACGCACAGGTCGCAGGGAACGGGAAGGTCGGGAACCGTGGTCTCGAGCACGAGCTTTTCCACGAAGGCCTCCGAATCGCTCTCGGAGAACGCGGCGAGCACCTCGTCGATGAGGCGGTCGCTTGCCGTCGGGTCGAAGACGAGGTCCACGTAGACGGGAACATCGCGCTCCTGTCCCACGTTGGCCACCGAATCCAGCAGTCCCTTGAAGTCAATCGGCATCTCAGACATTGAGTCGTACACCCCTTCCCTTGCCCCTGCGCGCGCCGATGTCGCCTCGACGTGCCCAGATGGACAAAAGCAATCCCACACAGAAGAAGTTCGTGAGCATGAACGACGAGCCATAGCTCATGAACGGAAGCGGAATACCGGTAATGGGCATCAACCCGAGGTCCATGCCGATATTCTCGAGCACCTGGAACAGCCACATGCCAATGATACCCGCACTGATGAGCGTTCCGAACAGATCCGACGACTTCAGCCCGATATTGAGCGCAACCGCCATGAGGGCGAGGTAGAGCGCAAGCAAGATAAAGCAGCCGGCAAACCCGAACTGCTCGGCAAAGACGCAGAAGATGAAGTCGGTCGCCGATTCGGGCAGAAAGCCGCCGGAGGACTGCGTCGCATTGCCAAAGCCCTTCCCGAAGATCTCGCCGCTTCCGACGGCGATCTCGGCCTGGTTCAAGTTGTAGGCATCATCGGCGTAATCGGCATTGTTCGGGTCCAGAAAGACCATCAGGCGGCTCATCTGGTAGGACTTGATGATCTGCGTTTCCCCGCCCGTCCAATCGCTGATCAGGGCATTGAGCCCGAACACGGCGGCAACCGCGAGAGCAAGCCCCATGATGGTGACGATGATCCAGCGCCGTGCCGTGCCTCCCACGAACAGGACGAAGAAGCCAATCATGAGGATCACGAGCGCCGAGCCGAGGTCCTCGCGCACGAGCAGCACGAACGGGATGAAGAGCAGGCCCAGCATCTTGAGGTAGTCGAGCCCGCCCGAGAGGTTGCCCTTGTAGCGCGCGACTGCGGCGGCCATCATCAGGATGGTGACGGGCTTGGCGAACTCAGAGGGCTGGAACTGCACCGGTCCGAGCTTGACCCAGGACCGTGCGCCGTTCACTTCCATGCCAATGCCCGGCAGTGCCGGGAGCAGGATCAGCACGACGTCGAGGATGATGAGTGGGACGAGCCAATCTGAGAACCTGCGATAGTCGAAGATGAAGACGAGCACCATGATCACGACACCGGCCCCAACGCCAGCGACCTGGCGCCAGAACGAGTAGTCGGAGTCGGTCAGCGTTGCCGAGTACACGGTCACGAGACCGCAGATGGTGAGCAGCACGACGACGATGAGCAGGGACATGTTGATACGCGAGTTGCCGGTGCTGCGGACCTTCTTCTCTCCGCTGCGCAGGTGCACGGCCGGCTGTCGTTTGAACGTGAGTGCGGGCATCTTCGATCAGCGCTCCGAGGTCGTCGAGCCGGAAACGTGCTGCGAGCTCTTTCCGAGCGCTTTGGCGAGCACCGAGCGAACAGCGGGGGCAGCGCAGGTCGCGCCGGCTCCGCCCTCCTCGATGCAGCATGCGCAGACGTACTCGGGGTCGTCGCTCGGTCCATAGCCCACGAACCAGCCATAGTTGTCCTTGCCGGCGACCTCGGCGGTACCGGTCTTTCCCGAGATCTTCACGCCGAGGCCCGAGAAGATGCTCTTGACCGAGCCATCGGCCACGACGCCGCGAAAGCCACTGCGCATGATCTTGATGTTCTTCTGGGTGAAATCCGGGTTGACCACGTTTCCACGGTACGTCGCGCCATCGACGACGACGCTCTGGTCATCGCTCGAGAGCACGGAGTGGAGCAGCACGGGCTTGGGAACCTTGCCCGTCGCAAGCCCCGCGTACCCGCAGCAGATCTGCAACGGTGTCACGAGCAGGTCTCCCTGGCCGATGATGAGGTTCGAGAGGTCGCCGGGCAGCCACGCCTGGCTTTCCGGGGCATCGCGGTTGTACTTCTTCTTCCACTCGGGCGTCGGCACGCGGCCTTCAGCCTCTCCGGAAAGCTCGATTCCAGTCTTGGAGCCAAAGCCCCAGCTCTTGAGGTAGTCCTGGAGCGCGGTCTCGTTCTTGTCGTAGTTGTAGAAGCGCTTCGCGATCTCGTAGAAGACGACGTCGCAGGACTCCACGATGCCGTTGTGGAAGTTGATGAGCCCGTGTCCGCTCGTGTTCCAGCACTTCTGCGGCCACTTCTTGCCAAACCCCGTCCACGTCCCCTTGCAGTCCCAGACGCTGCTGGTCGTGGCAAAGCCGTATTGCAGGCCCGCAAGGCCGGTGAACCCCTTGAAGGTCGAGGCGGCTGGGTACTGGCCTGCGATGCAGCGGTTGGAGAGCGGATAGCCGGAGTCCTCGGCGGTCATCTCCTCCCAGGTATCCGACGAGATGCCGTTGACGAATTCGGCGGGGTTGTAGGTAGGATACGACGCCATGGCGATGATCTCGCCGGTTTTTGCGTTCATGCAGACAATCGCGCCAGCAGAAGCATTGGGGTAGCCCGCTTTGTGGGCATCGGAAAACGCCCTCTTGAGGGCATCCTCGGCGACTTTCTGAACCTTGGCATCGATTGTGAGGCGGATATCGTTTCCCTGTACCGGATCGATGGAATCGACGGTGGAGACGACTTCGCCCGCCGCGTTGATCTCCACGCGCTTGACGCCGCGATCGCCCTGCAGATAGGCCTCGAAAGCCTGCTCGGCGCCGTCCTTGCCGACGATATCACCCGATTCGTAGGAAATGCCGTTGCTCTGGTTCGCGAGCTCGGACTCGGAAATGGTGCCCGTGTATCCGAGCACGTGGGCGGCGAGCGTCCCCTTGGGATAGGTGCGCACGGTGCGCCCCTCGATGCTCACCCCCGGAAAGGCGCTCGGGTGCTCCGAGATATAGGCGACGGCACGCTCGTCAACGTCCAGGGCGATGACGCGGTCTGCCTGCGCGCCCTCTGATTCGGACTCGGCAAGCTGCTGCACGGTCTGGCGCGGGATGCCGAGCACGTTGGAAAGGCGGTTCACGACCTCGCGATTGTCCTGGACCTCGGAATTGGCGAGCACGGCAAAGGTCGATCGATTGCCCACCAGTTCGACGCCGTTGCGGTCGAAGATGCGGCCACGGGGAGCGATGGTCGTGTACTCGGTGATGCGGTTGGCGTCTGCCTTGGCCGAATAGGAACTGCCCGAGATCACCTGCATGGACCAGAGCTTGACAGCCAGAACACCCAGCGCCGTGCCGATGATGCCCATGGTGATGAAGGAGCGGCGACGGACCATCGTGCCCCCTTCGCCTTCCGAGCCGGAAAGCGATTCGACGCCGGTAGGAAGGTCCTTGGCGCTACGCTTGTTCAGAGAGATGCGCGAGGACTTTTTGTTGCCCGAGCGCACGACGAGCACGAGCAGGCATATAGCCGCGATGAAGAGCAGGACGATAATCGCCGCGCCCACAGCTGCAGTCATACTAGTCGCGCTCCCTACTTGAGACGAGATTGCATGCGGGGGATGGAGTTGCGACTGGAACCGCCCAGGCGCCCGTGCGCCGCAGGCGCGTCCCCCGCCATGACGAGCCCTATCGTCACGAGGGCGATGCAGGCGAATACGGTCGTGTACAGTGCCGTTGGGAGCGAGCTGGTCAACAGCGCGACGCCCACGCCGCCGGCATCCGGGTTGGTGAGCGCCACGGCAATGCCATAGAGAATCTCGATGGCAAACGACGAGCACAGGGCGATGAGGCAGGCAAGAAGCGGTGCCCGCGTCTCCATACCCTGGCCGATGGCCGCGACGATGCAGGCGACGATCGTGAAGACGAGCGCCATGCACCCCACGGTCCCGCTCACGGACAGGTCGAAGAAGAGCCCGAGGAGAAAGCCCGTAAGCGAACCGAGGCCGACGCCCGAGTACAGCGCGACGAGCAGGACCGGGATCACGAGAAAGTCCGGCTGTATGCCCGCAATCGCGATGGCAGGGGCAACGCCCATCTGCAGAAATATGCAGACGATAAAGGTAATGAGGTAGACGACGGGCTTAGCCACTGGAACCTCCCGAAGAGCTCTTGGCGGTGAGGTTTTCCGTCTGGTTTCCGTTGTTATCGGTGCTGGAAGAGGAGCTCGAAGATGATGAAGACCCCGAACTCGACGTAGACGAAGAACTCGAAGACGACGAGGAGTCGGAAGACGAGGAGCTCGACGTAGACGAGTCTGCAGAAGACGAGCTCGAGGATGCCGATGCAGAAGAGCTCGAGTCTGCGCTCGCATCGGAACTCGAGGAACTCGACGACGATGAGACCGAGGCGGTGCTGCCGCTTCTGATCTGCTCTATTGCCTTCTCGTCGAGAAGACTCTGCGTCGAGGACTCATTTCCCGTCAGCACCATAACCTCCTCACACGAATCGATGTTGTAGATCGGGTCAACGGTTATGCGGTAATAGAGCTTGGAGGAATCCGTGTCAACACTTTTCACCGTCCCGATAACCAATCCACGCGGATAGGTTCCTCCCTGTCCGGACGAGATGACGATGTCGCCCTCGCCCACCTTCTTTTCCACAGAGACGTAGGAGAGCGTGAGGGTTCCATCGTAGGAGCCCGTCAGGATGCCGCGCGCACGCGAGCTCTGCACCATGGCGGAAACGGAGCTGTTCGCATCGTTGACGAGACGTACCACGCTCTGGTTTTCCGTGACAGACTCGACCTGGCCGTACAGCCCGCACGAGCTCATGACGCCCATGCCGACCTGGATGCCGTCGGCAGACCCCTTGTTGATCGTGGCCGTGCGGTTCCAACCGCTCGTCGTCCCAACGACCTCGGCACTCGTGTACTCGAGCCCATAAGTATCGGAGAGCTTGATAAGCGAGGTGAGGCGCTGGTCCTGCTGGCGGTATTCCTCGAGCTCTGCCACGAGCGTCTGAAGCTGCTCGTTTTCCTGCTCGAGCTGGGCGACCTCGTCGGAAGTGCCGACGTTTTGCAGGCTCTTGAACGGCGTCGAGAGCCCCGAGCAGGCCACCTGGACGGGCTTGGTCACCGATTGCACGGCATCGCGGGCAACGGCGAACGGGCCGCCGTTGTCAAAGCGCACGGACAGCGTGATCAGCGCGACGGACAAGATTATGAGGACGACCGGAATCCACCAACGGCCCGGGCGTCGCTGCTGGGTTTGGCTGTTAGCGAACGATAGCCCTGGCATGTAACGTTACCTCTGCTGCATGTATGGCTGCGAGAGGAAGTCGGGGGATTCGAGGACGGCCGCGCAGCCTTCGACGACGTTTATGAGCGCCGTTTCGGAAACATGGACCGGAACGCCTATCTCGTTTCGCAGGCGCTCGTCGAGGCCACGGAGCATGCCGCCACCGCCCGTCAGGGTGATGCCGTACTCCATGAGGTCGCTCGCCAGGTCAGGCGGTGTCTCGTCCATCGTGTCCTTGACGGCCTGGATCATCTTGCTGACCGGCTCTTCGAGCGCCTCGCGCACGTCTTCGCTCTCGATGCGCACGGTACGCGGCAGACCGGAGAGCAGGTCGCGACCACGGACCTCGACGTCGACCTCCTCGACGAGCGGTGCCGCAGAACCGATCGTGATCTTGATTTCCTCGGCGGTTCTCTCTCCGATGGCCAAGTTGTAGTGGGTCTTCGCATACTGGACGACCGCCGTGTCAAAGGCGTCGCCCGCGATGCGGATCGAAGTCGATTTGACAATGCCGCCCATGGAGATGACAGCGACTTCGGTGGTGCCGCCTCCGATGTCGACGACCATCGAGCCGGTCGGGCTGTCGACGGGAAGCCCGGCGCCGATAGCGGCGGCCATGGGCTCTTCGATGAGGAAGGCCTGGCGAGCACCGGCGGTGATGGTCGCCTCGAAGACGGCGCGCTTCTCGACGCTCGTGACACCGCTCGGAACGCATACGACCACACGCGGCTTGGGATGCCAGGGCATGCGCTTGCCCTGTGCTTTGTTGATGAAATAGCGCAGCATCGCCTCGGTCACGTCGAAGTCGGCAATCACGCCGTCTTTGAGCGGGCGCACGGCGACGATGCTGCCCGGAGTGCGGCCGAGCATCTCCTTTGCCGCGGCGCCGACCGCGAGCACGCGCTGCTCCTGCTTTTCTATTGCGACGACAGAGGGTTCGTTGATGACGATTCCCTGTCCTCTGACGGAGACCAATGTGTTGGCAGTCCCCAGGTCGATAGCCATATCGCTACCGAAATTGCCAAAGAGTCTATCTGACAGCGACATTGCCGCTCCTTACTCCAACTCCAGCCTGCGTTTTTCGTTCGTTTCGGTTCGAGCTCCTGCATTGTACGCTACTTGCAGCAGGGATGAAAAAGTTTAGCACGCCTACGTGCACCGCATCCCGTGCGAAAGCCTGAATTACGAAAGTAACCACAATCCACGGCATTGTCAAATAACGAATCGCACGCCAATGAGTCTTTCCGCAGCTCGGCCAATGCGCACCCGAGAACCTGAAAAGGGGCCCGGGCACGCCGTGCATTGCATCGGACGCGCCCGGGCCCCTGCCCCTCCTTGCGGGGATGAGCGGAGCTACTCTCCGAAGAACACCGCAATCTCTCGTTTGGCGGACTCGACAGAATCGCTGCCGTGAATGACGTTTTCGTCGACCGTCAGGCCAAAATCGCCGCGGATGGTGCCGGGAGCGGCATCGGCGCAATTGGTCGCGCCCATGAGCTTGCGCATCGTGGCGACGGCGTTTTCGCCGGAGACGACCATCTTCACAACCGGGCCGGAGGTGATGTAGGAGATGAGACCGTCGTAGAAGGGCTTGCCCTTGTGCTCGCCGTAGTTGGCCTCTGCCTGTTCCTTGGTCACCATGCCGAGCTCCATGCGCTCGATGGTAAGCCCCACACGCTCGATGCGGGTGATGATCTCGCCGATGTGGTGGTTGCGCACGCCGTCGGGCTTGATCATGTTGTAGGTTCTCTCGATTGCCATTGTTCGCTTTCCTTTCGTGTCCATTTCATGCAATCGGCCCCGATGCACACGGACCGCACGCCCCGGGGCCGTAAGTACCTGCTTGCGCTATTGGTCTTGGCTGGGGAAGTAGAGCTCGATGTACTCGATGGCCCAAGAAATGCCGTTGCGGCTCATGACCAGCTCGTAGTCGACCTGACCGCCCTCCGAGAGCGTGCCCTTGACGTAAACGGTCGTCTGCGACATGCTGCGCGAGACCGCCTCGACATTGTACGAGGTCAAATCGCCAAGAACCGCCATTTGGGAATTCTGGGAGCTCTCGTCGACATCGCTTGCCCAGTACTGCGACGTGTCGCTGCCGCTTTGCGCAGCGGCAAAGAAGTCGCGCGCGATGTCTTCCTGCATCGGATAGCCATACCCGAGGACATAGGCAACGGCGCCGGCGCCCACGACGAGGATGGCGAGCACGACAATCAGGATGGCGACCTTCAGCCCGACGCCACGGGATTTGCGCGCCTTCTTGCGGTCCTCGCGGGCATCTTCGACAATCTGCTCTTCGGTTCTATCGAAGAACTCCGTGTTCTCCGGAGAGGGCATGTGCGTGTCGGTTGCATCGAGGTCGACGAGCGGCTCGCCGGAATCGATGATGTCGTCGTCAAAGGTCTGTCCCTCGACCTCGAGCTCCTCGTCTGGGATGCCGGTAGAAACCGGATGCGCGAGCACGTCGGTCTTGTCGGGGTCCTCTTCTCCCGACTCCGCGGGCTCTTCCTGCTCATCCTCGGCCTCATCTTCGGATTCCGTGATGACGGGATTCTCCTCGGTCGGGATCTCCAGATCGGAGTTGGGCTCGACCGCAGGGATGAGGACCGTCTCTGCCGTGGAAGCCTCATCGGGCACGAGGACCATGGTCGCATCCGGGTCCGGACCCAGCTCGTCGGCGTCTTGGCGTGCCTGCTCGTGTTCGACGCTGTCGCTCGCGCCCGCGCGGCGGTCGTCGTGCGTTGCAATGCCGAGTTCCTCGAGCGCCGCCTCGAGCTCCTCTTCGTCAACGCCATCGTCGTTGACGCGACGGGGCTCTGCAGCCTCTGCGGACGCCTCGGGCTCCTCGGACTCCTCGGATACCGGCTCTTCTCGAACCGTCTCGCTTTCGGGTTCTGGCGGTTCCTCCTCTTCGGAAGGCTCTTCCTCGGGGATTTCCTCCTCGGGCGCTTCCCCTTCAGATGCCTCTTTTGCACCTTCCTCGGACTCGCCCTCATCGGATGCCCCATCAGCGGACTTTTCGGAATCCTCCTCGGGTTCCTCTTCCTTTTCCTTGAGCTGCTCGGGATCGATCGTGCGCGGGGCAAAGGGATCGAAGCCGGGCTCGCCGAAGACGGGCAGATGCCCGCTCTTGTCGAGCTCCATCGTCGTCGGGCCCTCGACTGCCTTGTCCTTGTCCTCTTCTGCCTTTGCGGGCTCGACCTTGGGGATAAAGCCCGTATCGAGCACGCCGGGCATGCGGGCGTCGAGCTTTTCCTTCAACGTGAGCGCGATGTCGTAATCGTGGCGCGCCATCGGGGAAAGCTGGTAGGTATCGTCAGAAAGCGCCTCGTCGAATGCGGAGAGCGCCTTGTTGACGCGCCCTTCCGCCAGATAGGCCTGGCCGAGGTTGGCAAGTGCCTTGGCACGTGCCGTCGGAGCCAGGTCGAACTCGAGGGCCGTCTCGTAGGTCTTGGCGGCATCGCCTGCGCGTCCCAGCTCCATAAAGCAGACGCCGAGATTGACGAGCGCCTTTGCCGGGTCGGGATTGGCGGGGTCGAGTGCCGCCTCGCGATAGGCTGCACCGGCCTCGGTCATGTTGCCGAGCTTGAGCTGGGCGGCGCCGACACCTGCATAGGCCTTGTAGGGCGTGGTGTAGACCGGGTAGTCGAGCGCGCGCGTGAAGGCGGTGAGCGCCTTATCGTATTCCTTGGTCCCGAGAAGCGCCGTGCCGAGATTCACGTACAGCGACGGCTTTCGCTTTTCGGAGCTGCCCGCCAGGGCATACGAATACGCCGAGGCGGCATCGACAGGGTCGCCGAGCTTGACATAGCAATTGCCGATCAGATGGTAGAACTTGCTCAAATCGGAAGGGGACAGCTCATTTGCGCTGCGCGTGCACTCTATGAAGCCATCGAGCGCCGAGTCGAAGTCGCCGCGCGCGTATGCTTCTTGAGCTTCCTTGAATATTCCGACGTCCATAGTGTGGGTACCCCTTAAGGCAAATGCTCGATTCGAATCCTGTTAGTTCGCGTTCTCGATCGTGATGCTCTCGATGACGCTGCCGGCACGGAGCTTGCCGATCACGTCGAGGCCCTCGATCGTGTCACCGAAGACCGTGTAGTCGGTGTCGAGGAAATGCTGGGGGCCGAGGCAGAAGTAGAACTGCGAGCCCGCAGAATCCGGCATCGAGCTGCGCGCCATGGCGAGCGTGCCGTCCTCGTGGGAGTTATGCGGGTTGGTGCGCCACTCGCCTTTGATGGAGTAGCCGGGACCGCCGGTGCCGGGACGGCCGTCGGGACCAGAACCGCCAGCGGCGACCTGCTCGGGGGTCATGTTGCGGGTGTTGGGGCAGCCGCCCTGGATGACGAAACCGGGAACGTAGCGGTGGAACTTGAGTCCATCGTAGAAGCCCTTCTGGGCGAGCTCGACGAAATTGCCCACGTGAATGGGGGCATCTTCGCCATGGAGCTGGACGCGAATCGTGCCCTCATCGGTGACGATGACGGCGATTTCCTTGCCATTGGGCTTGTACTCAGGTGTGTAGAGAGCCATTTGGTGCCTCCTGTATTGGCCGGACGCGGTTGCACGCGAAAGGCCGCTTGTTCAGGACATAATCGTGTAGATTCTAACAGTGCATTCACATCTTCGCATAAATCCGCACGCAAAAAACGTCCGACGCGCTCTTCGCGGGACCTGATATGCATCTTTTTTTGCGAAAAGGTAAGGTCTGGTGCCCCCTGTGGGATTCGAACCCGCGACCTTCTGCTCCGGAGGCAGACGCTCTATCCAGCTGAGCTAAGGGGACACGACATGGCATTTTAATGCATTTGACGACGAGGACAACGCCGCGTCTGCTGGCGGTGCATTCCCGCTTTTCGCTAATCACGCGCAAGCAGGCAGACCGTCTCGACATGATAGGTCTGGGGAAACAGGTCGACCGGCACCGCGCGGACAAGCTCATACCCCGCCGCGCAGAGCCCTTTGAGGTCCCGGGCAAGCGTAGTCGGATTGCAGCTCACATAGGCGATGCGCGCGGCACGCGTGGCGACGAGCGCAGAGACGACCTTGCCGCCCAGGCCGCTGCGCGGCGGGTCCACGACGACCTTGTCGACCATCCCGAGATCGGCGAGCTCGCGTTCCACATCGCCGCCGATGACCTCTGCGGCCAAGTTGTTGCGATCGAGGTTGCGGCGCAGGTCGCGCACGGAAGAACCTTCCATCTCGACGGCTCGCACGACTCCTGCACGCTCCGCGAGCGGCAGCGTGAAAGTCCCCGCGCCCGAGTACAGGTCGAGCACGGAATCCAGCCCATCCGGCTCGAGAAACTCCATCACGAGGTCGACGAGGCGCTCGGCCTGCGCCGTGTTCACCTGAAAGAAGCTCGGCGCGGAAAGCGCCATCGTGCGCCCGGCGATCCGTTCGGTCCAGTAGCCGTGCCCGGCAAGCGATTCGACCCCGGCGATCTTGCGCTTCTTGGCATCCCCCTTGACGAGCACGCGCGTGACACCGGCGTGCTTGACAGGCAGCGCCTCGGAAAGGACTCGGGCCATGGCTGCGCGGGGAAAGCGCCCCGGCGCAGTCCAGATCGCGATTTCCGTATCGTGCGTGCGCCGCGAGAAGCGCACGCCGACGCGCTCGATCTTGAGGTCGAGGTCTCCCATCGCGTAGCGCAAGGCCCCGGTCAGCGCCTTGGGGGCCTTCTCGATTCTGGCATCGCAGAGCTTGCATGACGAGAGGGGCACGAAATTTGAGCTCCGGGCGTGCATGCCGAGCGTGAAGCGTCCCGCGACATCGAGCCCGGACACGAACTCGACCTTGTTGCGGTACCCCCACGTGCGGTTGCTCGCGACACAGGGCTCGACCAGCTCCTCTGCCTTCGAGGCGTCGAACTTGGCGATGTGGACGAGGGCGTCCACGAGCGCCTGGCGCTTCCAGAAAAGCTGCCGCTCGTAGAAGAGCGGCGCCCAGGGGCAGCCGCCGCATGTCCCATCGGCGGCAAGCGGGCAAGTGGGTTTGACGCGTTCGGCCGACCGCTCGGCAAATGACTCGACGCGACCGCGGGCAAAGCGCTCCTTGTCCTCGAAAAGCGCCACCTCGACCGTGTCGCCCGGAAACGCCCCGGCGACAAAGCACGCGCGCCCGTCGGACAGATGTCCGACGCCGTCCCCGCCATAGGCGAGCGCATCGATCTGGAGTTTCTCGGTCTTCATGACGCACGTGCCTTTCCGTGAAAAGAGCCCGCACGAGGCGGGCTCTCACAAAGCTTGCTATAAAACTTATGGCGTTGCCGCTACAGCGAGAGGGCGCTCACCGGGCAGGTGTCGACGCAGGCGCCGCACTCGATGCACTCGTCCTCGTTGACCTCGGCATGCTCGTTGACGGTCAAAGCGCTCACCGGGCACGCGTCGGCGCAGGCCCCGCATGCAATGCACTCGTCAGTGTTGATCTTCACTGCCATGATGTACCTCCTGATCGTTTTCGGCTCTCGTGTGAAAGCCGCTCTCTCTTGTTCCTCGTCTCTTCGTATCGTGCCGAAACAGCAGGTACAGGCCTGCCAACGTCGGCGCAGTGCGTACTTTACACGCTTGTGCCCAAACGCACTACTAGGCAGCATCTAACGCTCGGTAAACGGGCGCATCCGCCCACGTCCGAGACTCAGTTTTTCTTAGCCTGCTTGGCAAGCGGAATCTTCACGATGAAGTCCGTCCCGTCCGCATCGGATTTCACGGAGATGGTCCCATCATGGAGTTCGGCGGTCGACTTGGCAATGGAGAGCCCCAGCCCAAAGCTCGTCGCCTCTCCCTCGTGCGTGCGCGCCTTGTCGGAGCGGTAGAAGCGGTCGAACAGATGGGGCAGGTCCTCCTTGGGAATCGGGTCGCCCCCGTTGTGGATCGTGAGTTGCGCGTTTCCCTTGGCCCGCTCGAGCTTCACGCCGATCTCCGTCGAGGTGGGAGCATATTTGCACGCGTTCTCGAGCAGCGTCTTGACCATGTTCTCCAGGCGCATCGAATCGCCCATCACCGTGAGCGCCGGCTCGACGTCATCGGCAATGGTGAGGCCGCGTTCAAAGGCGACGGCATCGAACTGCAGCACCTGGCCTTCGACAATCGAGCTGAAATCAACCGTGCCCATGACCTGCTTCATGTCGACGCCGGCATCCGCCTGTGCGAGCGTGAGCAGGTCTTCGGTGAGGTGCTGCATGGATTCCGCTTCGGAATGAATGCCCTCGACCCAGGTCATCTGCTCGGTCACCGTCTTGTCGGGATTGTCCATGAGAATGCTCGTGTCGGCCAAGATGACCGTGAGCGGCGTCTTGAGCTCGTGACTCGCATCGCCCACGAAGCGCTGCTGGTCGCTCCAAGCCTTCTCAACCGGGCGTGCCACATAGCGAGATAGGTAGAACGTGATGATGAACATCGCGATCATGAGCAGGACCCAGGAGCCGTAGATCGTGGCGAGACGCTGGCCGAAGGGACCCCAGAACTCGCTTTTGGGAATGAAGGCGATGGCATACGTGCCGTTCTTCACTTCGCCTCGGTAGTAGTAGTCGTAGTCCTTCAACGTCCCGGTCACCACGTTCGTGTTCTCTTGGGAGAACCGCGGGACCACTTCCTGCATGGCGCTGAGGATCTCGTTGGAGCTGATGGTGTCGGTCGAGTTGACGCGATATCCACCGCTCGACACCGAGATGGTGGCGTCGTCTGAGATGGTGATGCTCGGAGTCGCGATCACGATCCCCGCGACATCGGACTTGAACAGGTCGTCTTTGTTGTCCGAGTTGTCGTTGTAGCCACTCGTGCCCGTGCCGCCATCAGTCGAGATCACATTGCCCATGGACTTGACGGCGTGCTCGAGCTTTTCGTTCACCTGCCTGAGGGTGAGGTTGTACTCCGTCACGACAACTGCCGTGAAAATGACGAACGTCGCCACCGCGAGCAGCGCCATCGTGGTGATCACGAAGCGCTTGTGGAAGTGCTTGATCATGCTCATTTCCTCGGGCATGGCAGGTCCCTATTCTGCCTCGAGGCGGTAGCCGACTTTGCGCTGCGTGACGATCTGCACCGTGGAGTTCAGGTAGTTGAGCTTCTTGCGCAGAAACGAGATGTAGGCCTCGACGTTGTTGTCGCCCGCATCTGAATCGATGCCCCAGATGCGCGAGATGAGCGTCTCCTTGAGAAGCGTGCGTCCCATATTGGCGATGAGCAGGGAGAGGACCTCGAACTCCTTGTAGGAGAGGCGGACCGATTTGTCTCCGCAGGTCAAATCGTAGCTGGAAAGGTCGAGCGTGAGGTCGCCGCAGGTCTGCTGGTCGACGACGACCTCTCCCTGGCGGCGCGTCAGCGCGCGCAGGCGCGCGAGAAGCTCGGCAGGCTGGAAGGGCTTGGTCAGGTAATCGTCGGCGCCGGCGTCGAGACCGGTCACCTTGTCGGCAAGCGATGTGCGTGCCGTCAGCATGATCGTGGGGGTGTTGATGCCCTCTTTACGGATCTGCTTGACGATATCGAAGCCGTTCATGCCCGGCAGCATGACGTCGCAGACGAAGACGTCGTAGTCGGCACCCTCGATATAGGCAAGGGCGTCGGTGCCCGTGTAGGCAACATCGACCTGGTACTTGTTCTCGCGCAGGATCTGCGCGACCGCGTTGGCGAGATTACGCTCATCTTCGGCTAGCAGGACGTTCATGGGGTCTCCCTAAAGCGCAAATAGCACATCGTATGTTTTTCTATGGTGAAGAGTATACGTACCCGCACTTAAGGGAAACTGAAAATTTTTCGCTTGCGAGCCGTGGACGCGACCCGTGCGTGTCCTGCAGGACAGGGACGGAGCCGAAGGGACATCGCGCCTGGCTCACAGTCCCGCGCGAAGAAGCGCCTTTCTGGGTACCCGATTCGACTTGAGGGAAAATCTCCGCAGATGCGGACAATGTCCAAATGCCCCCTTGCCGATCTTTGCGAGCTTCTTGGAAGTAAAGCGCACGCGCTCGAGACGCTTGCAGCCATAGAATGCCCGCGCACCAATGCAGACGAGCCGAGGCGACAGGCACCTGACCCTTGCAAGACGAGTGCACCCCCGAAAGGCACCCGTGCCAATTTTTCTCAAGCTGCCCATCCCCTTGAGAGCCTTCAGATGCGCACAGCCCCTGAACGCCGAAGATCCCACGAGCCTGACGTTTGCGCCCAGGTACACACGCGAAAGGGACCTCTGGTGCAGAAAGGCCCCATGGGAGACCCTGGTGACGCGATAGACCCTCCCCCGCCATCTGACCGTTGCCGGGATGCGCACCTTGCCGGACAGATGCCTGCCGGCCGGACCCGTGCACGCGGCCGTCCCGTCCGCGGACATCCGGTAGTCCAGCATCCCCTGCGTGCAGGTGCCCTTGGAAAAGACGCGGCGAGCAGAGAAAACGGGGTAGAGCTTGAGTTGGCTTTGGCCCGTTGGGCCCCGCTGGGCATAGGCGAGATTGACCGTGCTGACATTTGCGCACGTACCGCCGGGCCAAGTTGACCAGCCTATGAGGTCATAGCGATACCCTCCTTTCCTGGGGCCCTCTGGCGCGGGGGCACCGGCTGCGCGGAAGAGCCGTGCGATGCTCATCCCCGCGCTCACGTCTTCGACCTTGGCGAGCTCGATCCACACGCCCGATCTCTGCTCGTAGAAGACGACATCTGTGCCTTGCGCCGCCTGCGCCGGGCAGGGAGCGCCTGCAATAACGGCGGCGAGCAATGCCAGCGCGAGAACGCCGAACAGACAGCGCATATGGCGGCTCATGGCTCGTTTACCCGAAATCTTCGTCTCACCCATCGACCCTGCATCCTCTCCACTCGAGTGCTCTTGAGCGCCCTGCGCCTTGAACTGTAGCAAGCCCACCTTTCAGGATTCCCGAATCGTTTTCGGACAAACCTTGCAAAATCTCGGGAAGGCGCCCGCCAGGCAGGCAATCACTTCATTTCGACCTTTTTTGGAAAAACTCGCGGACCCCGCACGCGAACGTGCGCAGAACGGGTAGTATCGTTTCCAGCAAGTCATGCACGGTCGCGGCAAACGAAGACAAAACAAGACAAGCCCGTGGCCGCAGGAGGAGAGGCAAAAAATGAACAACGTCACGACACGACTTTGCGCCGGTTTCCTATCCATTGCCCTTGCGGGCGCGCTGCTCCCCGCAGCCGCCCTTGCAGATACCGACACCGAGACCGCCTCTGGCACGGATACGACGAGCACGGAGACCTCCGGTACCGACACTTCCGGCACAGGCACCGATACGGGCACGGTCACAGACGATGACTCCACGACCGAAGTCGACCCCTATTCGACGACCCCGAACTTCAAGTACCGTGTCGACGGCATCAAGAGCAAGGCAAAAACCATCAAGGACGGCTCCAAGCACTCGATTGGCGGCGGCCTGGGAAAAATCAAGGTCTACGCACCTACCTCGAGCGTCAAGGGCGGCACCATCTCCGGAGGTGTGACCTACAGCATCAAGACCAAGGGCGCAAAGACCAAGACCGCCAAGAAGGCTGGCAAATGGATTGGCAGCACCTCTTCCAAGAAGATCGAGAACGCGTTCAAGCTCCGCCTCACGGGCGCAGTCTCAAAGCACTACAACGTCTATTACCGCGTCTCCGTCTCCAAGCTCGGCTGGACGGGCTGGGCCAAGAATGGCCAGTGGGCAGGCACTGCTCACAAGCTGCGCATCAAGGGCGTGCAGATCAAGCTCGTCAAGAAGGGCAAGGCGGCACCGGGTGAGACCGCAGCACACTACATCACCGTCCCGTCTGTAAAGTACCAGGTCAGGTCCACCAAAGGCGGCTGGACTTCCTACAAGAAGAACGGCAAGGTCGCCGGTAAGGCAAAGCGCAACGTCGGCATCAAGCAGATGCGCGCCAAGGTCTCGAGCACCCTTTCGGGCGGCATCAAGTACAGGGTCCTGACCCGCAAGGGCAAGTGGACAAAATGGACCTCTGACACGGCGGGCATCAACAAGAAGAGCTCTCAGGCACGCGCGATCAGAATCAAGCTCACCGGCAGCCTCGCCAAGAAATACAACATCTACTACACGACGTACGCCGAGGACTACAACTGGCTGGGCTGGGCCAAGAACGGCGAGAAGTCCGGGACCAAGTTCAAGAACGTCTCGCTGGGCGCCCTGAAGGTAAAGGTCGTGCTCAAGGGCAAATCCGCTCCTGGTTCCACCTCGGGCAACTACGTCACCAAAAAGCTCAGCTTGCACGGTCGCGCGCTCATCATGTACCGCAAGGCGCAGAAGTACTCGAGCCCCACGAAATGGCTCATCCTGCTCGATTACAGCAACTGCCGCGTGGCCGTCTTCCACGGATCGAAGGGCAGCTGGAAGCTGAAGCGCTTCATCGTCTGCAGCCCTGGCTCCTACAGCACGCCCACGGTGCGCGGCACGTTCTATGTCGGGTCCAAGAGCTACTCGTTTGGCGAGGAGAAGGGCTATAGCTGCTACTACGCAACGCAGATCTATGGCAACTACCTCTTCCATTCGATTCTCTACTACGCCAACACCCACAGCGTCATGGACGGCACGCTCGGTGCACACGTCAGCCACGGCTGCGTGCGCATGGCAATCGGCAATGCCAAGTACATCTACAACAACGTCCCCAGGGGATCGAAGATTGTCTCCTACTAGACAGGACATAGAACCCCTCTGACAAGGCAGCGGGCAGCGGTTGGGGCTTCCCCAACCGCGGCCCGCTTTTCATGCCACCGCTTTTCAACAGCGCGCGAAACCCTCTCCTTGGCTACTTACGGTATACCGTCATGTTGCGCCTTTCCCGATACCTGAAAAGAGCGTGGGGGCGTTTTGGGGCATAATAGGGAAACAGTTGACTCAAGAGAAACGAGGAGTGCGTGCCAGCTCTCAAGCGAAAGCGCCGACGTCGCGACCGTGCCCAACGTCGAACCGTAAAGTTCCTGGTTGTCTTCGGCGCCATCGTCGGAGTGCTCTTCCTAGGCGCGTTCACCTGCCTGTGCTTTGCCTCGACTTGGCTTTCCGACCTTCCCGATTACAGCAACATCTCCTCCTACACCAACTCCGGTGTCACAACCGTCTACGCCAGCGACCGAAAGACCGTGCTCGCCAAGCTCTATCTGGAAAACCGCATCCACGTAGATGGCGACGAGATGAGCGACTACGTTCGCGAGGGAACGGTAGCGACAGAAGACGAGCGCTTCTACAGCCATCACGGCATCGACCCCTACGGCATCGTGCGCGCGCTGTTCGTGAACGCCTCATCCGGTGGGACCTCGGAAGGAGCCTCGACCATCACCCAACAGCTCGTGCGCAACACGGTGCTGCTCGACGAGATGCAGGACCGCACCGTCAAGAGGAAGATCCGGGAGATGTACATTGCCCTCAAGGTCGAGGAGATGTACTCGAAAGACGACATTCTCACGATGTACCTCAACGTCGTGAACTACGGCGACGGCAACTACGGCATCGAGGCAGCCAGCCAGGACTACTTCGGCAAGCACGCAAGCGAGCTTTCGCTTTCAGAGGCGGCAATGCTCGTGGGCATTCCGCAATCCCCCACTGCCAACAATCCGCGCAAACACTACAAGAAGGCGTTAAAGCGCCGTGCAATCGTGCTGGAGCGAATGCTCAAGAACGGCTATATCACCCAAGAGCAATATGACAGCGTTATCAACAAGAAACCAAAGCTGGCAAAGGAAACGGGCTCCGATGGCAGCGTCTCGAACATCGCGCCCTACTTTGTCGACTATGTGAAAACGCAGCTCAGCAACTCGGGGCACTTCTCGCAGGCGGAGCTTTCCCATGGCGGGCTGAACGTCTACACGACGCTCGACGCCACGGCGCAGAAGGCCGCGAACAAAGCGGTCGAGTCGAATCTCTCCTCCTATGGTTCCGAGATGGACGGGGCACTCGTCTCGGTCGACCCCGAAAACGGTAACATCGTCGCCATGGTCGGCGGAAGGGATTACAAGAAGAACAAGTTCAACTTGGCGACCCAGATGAGCAGACAGGCGGGGTCCTCGTTCAAGACCTTCACGCTCCTTGCCGCACTCACCGCCGGCGTCGACCCCGACAACACCTATATCAACAGCTCTCCAGGAACGGTCGGCAGCAATTGGGAGGTCAGCAACTCCGAGGGCGAAGGCGGCGGCGACATGAGCATCACCGACGCCACCACCTACTCCGTGAACACGGTCTATGCGCGCCTGTGCCACGGACTGGGCGCAAGCAAGGTCGTCGACGCCGCCAAGGCGTGCGGCATCACCTCGGACCTGCAGGCATATGACTCCATCACCCTGGGCACGCAGGGCGTCAATCCGCTCGAGATGGCATCGGCCTACGCGACCATAGCCAACGGAGGTATCTACCACGAGCCCGTCTGCGTCACCGACATCGTCGACGCATCCGGCGAGACCGTCTACACCCACGAGTACACGGCAGGCACGCGCGCGATTTCTGCAGCCGTTGCGCAGAAGGCAACCGAGATCCTGGAAACCGTCGTGGAGTACGGCACCGGAACGGGAGCCGCGCTTGACACCGACCAGCCCTGCGCGGGCAAGACCGGTACCTCCGAGCACGGACGCGACCTGTGGTTCTGCGGCTTCACGCCCCAGTACTCGACGGCAGTGTGGTGCGGGTACCGAACAGAAAAATCGACTTCGCTGTATGGTGGCACGATACCGGCACCCATCTGGCACGATTATATGACCGCCGTGCTCGAGGACAAGTCAGTCGAGCAGTTCCCCACGACCACCGAAACCATCTCGTACAAGGACAGCAGCAACTGGGACTTCAGCTGAGCCTGCTTGCTACGCGCGGGATTTCCCACGGTTTAGTCAATGCGCGTGTAGTAGGTCGTCTCGCCCCAACCGGGGTTTGTCGTGGAGTGCTTCTTGTAGTGTTCCCTGAACAGGCGCTCGTAGGTCTTGGGAAGCTGCGGGTCAAAGTGCTGGCGCGTCACATAGATGGTGTCGAACTGGAGCAGGTCCTCGGGGTTCACGATGACGCTCGGGTCGAGACCGTCCCAGATGGTCACCTTGAAATCGCGCGTGTCCTTGCGATTGAAGTAATAGTGCTTCCAGCCCTCGATCTGCTGTCCCCGCCCCGTCGTGTCGATCAGGGCGAGCACGCAAGTCTTGTCGCTCGAAATGTCGGAACGACTCTCGAGGTACTCCGTGAGATGCGCGTAGAAGCGCGTGCTCGAACCCTCGGAAAGGTCGTTGTGCACCGTGCCGAGCGTGGTCGGGACGAGCAGCACGACGCACAGGAACGCCGCGATGAAGCGAACGGGGTCGGTCGTGGGAATCCAGGAAAAGATCTTTGCGATGCCCCAGCCCGTGGCAAGGGCGATGCAGGGCACGAGCGGCGTGAAATAGCGCTCGACCCACAGCGTGGACGACGTGTTCACGAGATGCGTGTAGGCCCACATCCCGGCAATGAACACGATGGTGATGACGACCAGCGCGAGCACCGGCATTTCGGATCGCCAGTCAAAGGTACGGCGCACGCAGCGGTAGACGGCAACGACCAGCACAATGATGGCCGCGACGTGGAAGAATCCGAGCGTCTCGGCGCACTCCCCGCACAGCCAATAGAGAAGCCCGTGCACCGTCAGGTTGCTCGATGCCTCATGCCAGCGCGTCGAGGCAGCCGACGTGGCGGTCGCGTTCACCGTGTGCGTCAAGGCGCCCGCTGCGACAACGGCCCAAGGGATGTAGCCGACGAGCGCGATAGCATACGGCACGAAGACCTTGGCGCGGATTCCATCGAGACGCCGTCGCACGACCAGGTAGAGGTCGATGATGAAGAACGCGCAGCACAGAACCACGCCAAAGTAGTGCGTGTAGCCGAGGGCGAGCATCGCAAGCCCGGTTCCGATGCTGAGCTTCCAGCTGACCTCGTCCTTGGGCGTCTGGACGCGACGGACGTACAGGTAGATGAGCAACGTGGACAGGAAGAGCAGCAGCGCATAGGCCCTGAAGCTGAGCGCCATCTGGCTGAGCACCTTGGCGTTGATGGCGAGCAGGAATGCTGAGAGAAAGCCCGTGCGCCTGCCGCCCATGCGCCGCCCCGTCGCCGCAATCAGGGGCAGGCACGCGAGCACGAAGGCGATCGAGGGCAGGCGCAGCCAGATCTCGCCATAGGGCACGATGCGGTACCAGCACCATACGAACACGTTGAAGAGCGGTGGCGTGAGCGGGTCGATAAGGAGGATCTGCGCAAACGTGGTCGAGCGGCAGTACTCGACCTGGAAGATGTCGTCGAGCCACAGGGATGTCGTCGCACCCAGATAGACGAGGTAGATGCCGACGACGACCATGAGCAGCCCGACACCGGCATGGTAGATGACATCGTAGCGGCGAGTGGTTTCCTGTGGGAGAAAACGCCTCTTCATGAGAAGTTGATTCGCTCTTCTTCGACGACCAAGGGCCGGTGCATGACCCGCTGCGCGATGCTCATGATGTACTCTCCCAGCAATCCCAGGAAAAAGAGAATGATCGAGCCCATGAGGAGCGTGACGATGAGGATGGAGACCTGTCCCCCGGCAAACGCATGCCAGTTCACGAGCTTGACGATGAAGAGAACGATGGCGAGCAGGATGAAGAAGACCGACATGACAAAGCCGCCGATGGTCGCCACGCGCAGGGGCACCTTGGTATACGAGGTAAAGCTCAGCATCGCCGCATCGTAGAGCGTGTACCAGTTGTTGTGGGTCTTGCCGTGCTTTCGCTCGGCCTGCTCGTACTCGATGTCGACGCGCTTGCCGCCGAGCTCGGCCACGATACCGCGCAGAAACGGCGTCGGGTCGTCCAGCCCGCGCATGACCTCGAGAAAGCTGCGGTCGTAAAGCCCAAAGCCGGTGAAGTGCTCGATCTGCTCGACATCGCTTGCCTTCTGGATGAAGCGGTAGTAGCGCGTGCGCAGCCAGTACATGAACTTGCTCTCCTGCGAGGACGTCTTGATGCCGCAGACGATCTGCGCGCCCTTCTCCCATTCCTCCACGAAACGCGGAATGAGCTCGGGCGGGTCCTGGAAGTCGGCGCAGATGCAGATGGCGCAGTCTCCCGTCGTCTGCATGAGGCCGTAATACGGGGAGTTGAACTGCCCGAAGTTCTTGGCGTTGAAGATGGCGCGGATCTTGCGGTTGCCCGCGCACAGCTGGCGCAGGCGCGGCCGGGTCAGGTCCGTCGAGCAGTTGTCGATAAAGAGGAGCTCGTAGTCGTATTCAGAAAGCTCGCGTTCCAGAACGTCGATGATGGCCTCGCTGATGGGGATGACGTTGTCCTCCTCGTTGTAGCAGGGCACGAGGATGCTGATCTTCTTCCTGCGAACCTCTGGCGCGGGGGCCTTCGGCACCTCCCCCGCCTGCGCTTGAGAAGAAGCGCCGGCCGCTGCCTGCGCGTCCTGGTAGGCAGCGCTGGGAGTCTCGCGCGGTATGCTGCTAGGCGATGACATCAAGCCCCCCGTGCTTTTGCCAGGGCATCTCGGGAACGCGCGTGATCATGTCGCGGTACCACTCGGCCGTGCGGTAGATTCCCTGCTCGAAGGGAACGAGCGCCTGGAAGCCCGTGTCCTTTGTGAGCTGGGAGATGTCCGCGCACAAGTACATCACCTGGTCTTTAGGGTACTCAAGCGCGCCAAAGTCGGGGGTGAAGTCGGGGTTGCAGACCTCGCAGGCCATCTGGATGTGCTCGCGCAGCGGCTCGGCATGACCCGTGCCAACTGGATAGACGGCATCCGCCTTGCCCTTCTCGCCCATCAGGCGCAGGGCATCGGCCGCGTCCTCGCAGTAGATGTGGTCCCAGAGCTGCTCGCCTTTCGTGCAGGCAAAGGGCTCCTCGTGCCAGGCATGCCATATGGCCTGGATGAGCACGGTGCCGTCGTTGTCGCCCGGCCCGTAGGCAGAGCCGATGCGCGCGGCGATGTGCTCGAGCCCCAGCTCGTGGCACAGCTCGCGGGTCTTTTTCTCCGCCTCGAACTTGGCCTTCCCGTACTCTGTAATGGGATGGCAGGGCGTGTCTGCCGAGAACTTGCCCTCGAGCTTTCCGTATTCGGCCTGGCTACCCGCGAACACGAAGCGCTTGCAGCCCAGCGCGGCGGCCAGCCGGACGGCGGCAAGGGACATCTCGACGTTTGCGGCCTGGCGCTCCGCGTCCGCGCGCTCGGGCCCAAAGGTGCCGTCCCAGGCAAGGTGGAAGAACACATCGCAGCGCGGAAGCTTTGCGGCAACGGGACCTTGGGCAAACTCATCGTATTCGGATCCCGACAGGGGCAGGATGGTAATGTTCGGGTCGTCATCTGCCACCGATTCGGAAAGTCGCTTGGAATTGGGGTTGGCAACGGCGATTACCTCGACGCCCTGCTCGGACAACAGGTCGGCGAGTGCGGAGCCGATCATGCCCGTCACTCCGGTGATTGCAGCTCGTTTCATCAGTCTCCCTCTTTCATCTGCTAATGCAGCACATGATACTATTACCTGACGAACTTGAGTCGTCCTATTACGCGTCGTATTGGCCATAATCTCGCCAGATACGGTGCATTCGAAAGAGGGAAGGCAAGGGATGGACACCACTGAGCTTTTCGACACGCTCCACAATGAGGGAATTGTCGCCGTATTGCGCTCCCCCGACGTCAAGACCGCCCTTTCCGTCGCAGGTGCCTGCGCGCAGGGTGGCGTGCACGCCATCGAGGTCACCTACAGTGTGCCCGGTGCCGCAGAAGCCATCTCGGAACTTTCGGCCAGCCCCGAGCTCATCGTCGGCGCGGGTACCGTGCTCACCGCCGAGCAGGCTAAAGAGGCCATTGCCGCAGGCGCCCGCTACATCGTGGCCCCCACCTACAGCGCAGACGTGCTCGCACGCTGCGCAGAGGGTGGCGTTCCTTATATCCCCGGCTGCATGACCGTCAACGAGATGTACACCGCGCACACGGCAGGCTGCGAGGTCGTCAAGTTCTTCCCCGCGAGCTCCTTTGACCCAGGCTTCATCAAGGCGGTGCACGCGCCCCTGCCCGACCTCAAGATCATGCCGACGGGCGGAATAAGCATCGACAACGCCGCCGCCTGGATTTCCGCTGGGGCATTTGCCCTGGGGGCGGGAGGCAAGCTCACCAAGCTCGGAGAAGACGGCCTTGCCGGCGTGACCAAGCGCGCCCGTGAATTCCGGGCGGCAATCGATGCGACTCGCTCCTAGCAGGTCCGCACGGGCAGTTCGAAAGGAAGATGCGATGTTCGAGCAGACGAAAGCGGTCATGTTCGACCTCGATGGCACGATCTACTATGGGTCGCGCATCATCGAGGGGGCAAACGAGGCGATCGAGCGCTGCCGCGAGCTGGGAAAACGGGTTTTCTTCCTCACCAACAACTCGACCAAGACCCGCGCGCAGCTGTACGAGAAGCTCTCCGGGATGGACATCGACTGCGCCTTCGACGAGGTCGTGACGAGCGGCTATGTGGCCGCCCTCTATGCAAAGAGAGAAGGGCTCGGAAAGATCTACCTGTGCGGGTCGGCTGACCTGGCAAGCGAATTCGAGGAGGTCGGGGTCTCGACCGCCCTGGCATCCGAGGCGGAGAACCTCTTCATCGGCTATGACCCCGCCTTCGATTACGCCAAGCTCACCGATGCCGTGCGCGTGGCGCTGCGCGCCAAGCGCATCATCGCCTGCAACAAGGAGAAGGTTTTTCGCGGCGAGGGGGCACAGTGGTTCCCGGGATGCGGTGGCATGGTCGCGCCCATCGAGTGGTGCTCGGGCCGCAGCTCGGACTATGTAATCGGCAAGCCCAACACGCTCATGCTCGAGATGCTCTGTTCGCAGCTCTCCATCACGGAAAAAGAGGCGCTCGTCGTGGGCGACACCTACGGAAGCGACATCCTCATGGCCAACCGCTTCGGTTGCCCTTCCGTGCTCATCGGCACGCAAGAATACCCCGACACGGTCACCATCGGCCGCATCGGCGAGCTCGTCCACCTGCTGGGCTAGCGCACGGCCTCCCTATTCTTCGGGAAGGAGCGGGACGATCATGATCCGCTGGAGCTCCTCACGGCTCAAGAAGGGCTTGAGATCCTCGAGCGGCGGGCTGTAGAGGCTGCCATCGGGCAGGCGCTTAGTGGCGCTCTTGGGCTCGAAGGGCTGCTCGGGACTCACGAAGACCTCCGTGATGCAGGCGCCCTCCTGCCCAAAGGCCGCATCGAGCACGTCGTCGAGCTCGCTGTTGGAATGGCAGCAGAAGTACGGGTAGCCGTAGGCGTCTGCCAGCTTGGACATCTTGGGGAAGCCCAAATCCCCGCTCTCCGGCCCGATGCCGACATGGCTGTGCTCGGAAAAGAGGTTGTTCTGGGTCTGGCGGATCGAGTGGTACCCCTGGTTGTTGATGACGAAGATCTTGATGGGCAGCTTGTTGGTGAGGATCGTCTGCAGCTCCTGCAGGTTCATCTGAATCGAGCCATCCCCGGTCACGCAGACGATCTCGGTATCTCCGAGAGCCTTGCTGACCCCGATTGCGGCGGGCAGGTCATAGCCCATCGAGGCGATGGCGGAGTTGATGATGAAGCGCTGGCGGGGCTTGATGTGGTAGGCGTGGCTGCCCACGACGCAGGCGCTGCCGTTTCCGACGACCGTGGTATAGCCTTCCGGCAGCCGCGAGCTCAGCGCGTCGATGAAGGCATAGACGTTGGTATCGCGCTTGTCGTCCCAATGGCGCTGCTGGATGACGGGAGCGACCTTCTT
Organism: Coriobacteriales bacterium; assembly: GCA_050943615.1. Taxonomy (GTDB): domain Bacteria; phylum Actinomycetota; class Coriobacteriia; order Coriobacteriales; family QAMH01; genus CACZQA01. The sequence continues at coordinate 70,649 of JBMNPN010000001.1, read as the reverse complement.
CCACTTGCGGCAGCGCGCCTGCCAGACGCCATCGGCAACGAGCGCATCAGACATGAGCGCATCGTGCACCATACGGCGCGGACGGGGCACGCCTCGACGATCGAGCTCTGCGTTGAGGGCGGTGAGGAAGTCCTTGGCGTCTGCCTGTATGGGCACCTCGACGTGAAGCGTCGGTTTCTTGAGCTCGGCTGCATCGACGTCGACCATGATGACCTCGGCGGCGCGCGCCCAGGTCTTCCAGTTGTAGCCGACCTGGCGAATGGAGAGCCGGCTTCCCACCGCCAGCACCAGCGTCGCGTTCTGCACGGCCCAATTGCCCGGGCGATCGCCCATGATGCCGGCACGCCCCACGTAGAGTGGGTCTTCATCGGACATCATGTCGATGTTGTCCCAGCCGGTCACGACCGGAATCCCGAGGCGGCGCACGGCAAGCTCGAACTCGTCGAAGGCGCCGGCCAGACGAATGCCGTTTCCGCTGTAGAAGACGGGGCGCTCGGCTGCCGCGACCTTGTCGAGCACACGCCCGATGACGCCTTGCGTCACCTTGGGAGCGAGTGTGTCTGAATCCTCTACCGGGTCGTAGGACACGAGCTCGTCGGTCTCGATGGTGCAGCCCTGGAAGTTGACCGGGATGTCGATCCAACAGGGACCGGGACGCCCGTGGGTGGCAAGGTAGAGGGCCTTTTCGAGCGCGTAGCGGATGCGCTTGGGGTCTTCGATCATCTCGCAGTACTTGGTCATGGAGTCCACGCAGCGCGTGATGTCGAACTCCTGGTCTCCGCCGGCGCGCACGTCCACGCCCATCCCGCGGGCGCTCGTGTCATAGCGCACCTGGCCCGAGATGATGAGCATCGGGATGGAGTCGAGCCACCCTCCCACGACGCCGGTGAGCGCGTTGGTGCCACCGGGGCCGGTCGTCACGCAGACCGCAGCAATGCGGTTGTCGATGCGCGCATAGCCTTCAGCCGCGATGGCGCAGGCCTGCTCGTGGTGGTTGAACGTGCAGTGAAGCCCTTCTTTGTGCCCAAGGGCATCGTCGAGATACATCGCCCCACCGCCGGTCACCATGAAACAGTCGGTGATGCCATGGTCGACGAGGAAGTCGGCTACGTAGTCTGCCAAGCGAATCTGCATACAGTCTCCCTGTCGTTCTTCAGTGCAGATTCTAACTCATTGCGCAATAAGCGCAGAAAACCCCAGCTTAGAACAGGTTTCGGATGCCCTATTAAGTCACCACAGGAGGTTGGTTCCCGTTTTCGGCTGAAACTTGGTTCTGAGATTCGCCCTGAGCTTCCGGCTGGTCGGCCTGCTGGGCGGCGGCCTCATCCGTTCCAGGCTGCGAGATCTCGAAGAGCTTCGCGATCAGCGAGCGCAGGAGCGTCTGCTCGGTGACGTCGAGATGGCGCGAGAGGAACTCGTTCACACTCTGGGCAGGCTCGCTCACCAGCTGGCGACGACGTTCCTCGTCGATTTCGTAGAACTGCCCCGCGGCGTTGGATATGTACTTGAGCAGACGGGACTCGCGCTGCTCTGGAGTCTCGTCCTCAGGGGGCTCATTGCGGTTCAGCTTGTGCAACGCAGCGTTCTTCTCCATGGAATGGCGTTCGAGCTCGGCTAGGCTCGGAGGCGTCCAAGAGACCGCATCAGCACCTGCCGCAATGGTGGCGCGGACCGACTCGTTGGTCTTTCCGCCACTCGCGATGATCGGCAGCGTGGGATACAGCGTGCGCAGCTCCTCGACGACTCCCATGGTATCCCTGCCCGCCGTGACGTTGACGATCTGCGCGCCCGCGTTGATCTGCTCGATGGAAAACTCGTTGAGCTCGAAGATCGAGACCACGACGGGAATGTCGATGCTGCGCGCCATGCTGGCGATGACCTCGGGCGGCGTCGACGTGTTGGCGACGACGGCACTGGCGCCCTGCATCTCCGACTGGATGGCAAGCTCGACCGAGCGCACACCCGTCGTCACCGCGCCGGAGACGCCCGTGAAGACGGGACGCTCGGCGTAGCTCAGAAGCGCCTGGGTAATCGAAGGCTGGCAGGTGAACGGGTAGACCGCGAGCACCGCGTCGGCATCGCAGTTTCTGATGATCGCGATGTCAGTGGAAAAGACCAGAGAGCGGATGACACGGCCGAACAGCGCGATGCCGGGGCATTCGCGAACTGCCTCTGGAAGCAAGAGCTCCGCTTTTCGAAAGGTGCCTTCGATGCGCTTGACGGTCGTGAGAGATTCGATCTCCCGCTTTTCCTCCCCCTCGAATACCGGGTCTTGCCGATCCATGTTTCACCGCCTCATATGGGGACGAAAGTTGTTGGATAACCATACTAGCACCAGATGTTTTTCGGCCATGCGCTCGAACGGCCATAGTTTGTTAACGATTTAGCGACTAGAAGGGCAGGCAATGAAAAACCCGCGGCTGCCCTGGCAGAGGGCAGCCGCGGTCTAGAGCCGAGCTTCAACCACGCTCTTATTTGCTCACGTACAAGATTTCGCTCTTGGAGTTCTCCCAAGCGGGAAGCGAGAAAATCCTGAAGCCCTCCTTGCGCAGGGCCTCGACCTCCTCTTTTGCGGCGTCTCCCATGGTGAGCGCGCCGTTCGGACAGGAGTTCACGCAGTAGGCGGGTTCGCCTTCCTTCAGACGCTCGGGGCACTTGGTGCAGTCCGTACGCCAGATGGGAATCCAGCTCATATGCAGGTCGGGCCAGGTGCCGGCGGGGCGGTCGATGCCCTCGCCGCTTCCCTCGGTGCGCACCGTGATGCGATAGGCGTCATCGGGCAGGTCGTTTCCCACCTTGCAGGCAAGCGAGCAGGTCCAGCAGCCCGTGCAGCGCTGGAGGTTGACCAGAATCGTTCCCTCGTTCATCTTCGTCTCCCTCCTAGTCCTCGACCTTGCGCACGTCGCATGCGCAGTCCCATATCGTGTCCCAGGCACCGGCCATGCCGCCGATGCCTCCCGTCCCAAAGCCCGGCTGGTAGCCATTGATGTCCTCGACGCACTTGACCCAGTTGAGGGCACGGTCATCGAGGGTGTAGTTGGAGCCCAGCTCGGGAATGAGCTCGGAGTACATGCCCTCTTCGAAGGCATCGTGCCGCCAGCCGAACCAGCACTGGACCGTTCCCGGCGGTATGACCTGGTCGAGCTTCATCTCGAGCACCACGTGCCCGCGCCCGTTGTAGATCTCGACCTTGTCACCATCCTCGATGCCCTCCTTTTCGGCGTCGATGGGGTTCATGCGCCCGGTCGGGTGGCCGCCGGAAAGCTCGGCCATGACGGGGTCGTCGGTGAACATCGACTGCATGAAGAAGCGCTGGCGGCCGCTGAAGAAGTGGTACCTGCCCTTGGCGCGCCCCTCCTTCAGGCTCATCGGCGTCGGTGCCTCGAGCGGCTCGAGGTACTGCGCGAGCTGGTCGTGCACGGGCACGAGCCGTTCGCTGTAGAACTCGAGGCGCTTGGAGGGCGTGTCGAATTCGAGGCCCATGAAGGGGTCCCAGTGAACCGGCGGAACCGCGGCGCGCACCATCTTCTCCTTCTTCAGGCGCTCGTAGGTGAGCGGTGGGTCGATCTTTGCGATGAACGGCCACTTGGATTGCAGCCTCAACGCGATCCACTCCTCGGCCGTCTTGTCGAAGTACTCGCCCAGGCCGACGCGCTTGGCAAGCTCGCTGTAGATGTAGGTCGGGTCCTTGCAGCCCTCGGGAGGCTCGATGGCCGGTTCCTGCAGGACGATATGGTTGTAGGCAGCCGAGACGACGAGCTCGTAGCGCTCGAAGGGCATGCAGTCGGGCAACACGTAGTCGGCGTACTGCCCGGTGTCGGTCATCCAGATGTCGACGTCGACGATGAGCTCCATCTGCGGGAAGATCTTGTCGATCCAGAGCCCGCGGTTGGGGCAGTTGTGAACGGGGTTGCCCTGCGTCTTCCAGAACGCCTTGAGCGGATAGGGCTTCTGCGTCTGGACCTGCTCGATGAACTCGGCCTGGCGCATGTACTTTCCCTTGTAGCCCTCGCGGCCGAGCGGCATGGTAATGGCCCCGTCGTTGAACACCATCGGAAAGCCCGACGGCAGCATCTCGGAGGTGACGCCCGAACCGGGGCGCCCGAGCTTGCCGGTCAGCATGCCGAGCAGGTAGAAGGAGCGGTAGCTCTCGCCCTGGTTCTGGTAGCGCAGGCCGAGCGCGCCGAAGATGTAGGCGTTCGGGGCATCGACGTATTCGGCGGTGAGCTTTTCCACCACCTCGGGCTTGATGCCCGTGATGTGCTCCTGCCACTCGGGCGTGTAGGAGCTGGCGTGCTCGCGCAGACGGGCAAAGGCCGTCTTGCAGGAAACGCCGTCGATGACGTGCGCGCCATCGAGCTCCATGTGCTCGGACGGGCTGTCCTTGGTGCCAGCGACCATGGAGACCGGAGCATTCTTCTCGGTGTCCCAGACCACGTAATTGCCGTCCTTATCGCGGTAGAACATATCGTCATCGTCGCGCACGAGAAACGGCGCCACGGTGTTCGCAAGCAGGAACGCCTCGTCGTAGCGCTTGTTTTGGATGATGAGATTTGCCATCGTCATCGAGAGCGCGGGGTCGGCGCCGGGTTTGATGGGAATGAACTGGTCAGCATAGCCCGCGGTCGCATCGAAGATGAGGCCGATGTCGACGATCTTGCCGCCGCGGCTTCTGCACTCCACGATGTGCTTGGCGATGCGCTGCTGGTTTTCGATCGGGTTGGCACCCCAGACGATGAACAGGTCGGCGTCGTCGAAATTGGCGGGGTCGGTCGTCATGTACTTGTAGAAGTTGCCCATGTCGAAAAACGACGCGTAGAACGGGCCGTTGTCGAGGCCGTAGCCCTGAATGGGGTCGCTTGCGCCCCACAGGCCGGTGAAGCGGCTCGTGAGCAGCGTGGCAAGGCCCATGCTCGGCGGCATGGAGGCCGTGACGTTCCAGAACACGAGCGATTCGGGGCCATATTCGTCTCTGATCTTGAGGAGCTTTTCGGCAATCTCGTCGAGTGCCTGGTCCCAGCTAATCTCCTCCCACTTGCCCTCGCCGCGTTTACCGACGCGCTTGAGCGGGTGGGTGAGGCGCTTTGAATTGTAGGGCTGACGGCATGACATGATGCCCTTCTGGCAGATGTAGCCCTCATCGGCCTCGGCGCCCGTGTAGTCGGCCTTTTCCGTGCGGATGAGCTTGCCGTCCTTGACGATGGACTTGATCACGCAGTACTCGTGGTCGCCCCACCCCGGACAGCAGGTGTAGACAAACGATTCGTCTTTGGACATGAATGCCCCTTTCTCTCCACGTGCAAACTCTCTCTCAATTGCAGGCGCGCTCGCCCGAAACGGGTCTCCTCCCTTCTTCAGCCTGTCAAACAGCACATATCTGATTCAATGATAGAGAGGCCCCCGCCAAAGCGAAACAAACTATCTATTCCTATGATGAAAGCAATGGTTGCAACATTGGCGCGCTATGGGAAAATCGAATCGTAGCTATACCGCAGAAAAACCGACGTTTTCGAACATGCGAGGAGAACGGCAGATTCATGAACACTGAAAGCATCCGTTACTTCGTTGCCCTTGCCCACGCTCAGTCGTTCAGCGCGGCCGCGCGTCTGCTCTTCATCTCGCCACAGGGACTGAACAAGTCGGTCACGGCACTCGAAAACGAGCTCGGCACCAAGCTCGTCATGCGCAGCAGGCAGGGCGTGCACCTGACCGCTCAGGGACGCGCGCTCCTCCCCCATGCCCAGCGCATCGTCACAGAAATCGGAGCAGCGGTCGACGACATCGCCCTCGTCGATGCACAGGCGCAAGAAGACGCCCCGCACCTCACGGTCACGGCAAGCGAGTACGCAATGTCGATATTGGCGGGGCTCCAGGCAACGGGAACGGGGATTCTCGCGAGCACGCAGGTAAACGAAGAGCCGAACGCGAAGATCATGGAGCTCGCCAAAGTTGGGAAGACGGCCGAGCTGTACCTGCTCGAGCTCAGGCACGGCCTGGTCGAGAATCTGACAGCAGACGAGGGTCTCGCCTTCGAATTGGTCTTGAGCACGCACACCGGCGTCATATGGCGCGAAGGGTTCCCACTTGCCGGGCAGTCGAGCATCAGTCGCGCCGACCTCGTGCACACGCCGCTTGCCTTCAACTCGAACAAGGACCTGAGCGACTACGTGAACTGGCTGTTCAGAGAAACGCCTCTTCAAAACGTCCAGTTACGCACCTCTGCGCTGCGCCTGCTCATCGAGTTCGCCCACAAGGACGCGGCCTCCCTCTACGATTCGTTCGGATACCGCATCTCCATGGCCGACCGGGGCATCCCCACGGAAGGGCTCCACTTCACCCCGCTTTCCACGCCGCAGGCGCGTGTCGATATCGGATTCGTCTACCGCCGCGACGCCCATCCCAACGCCCGCTGCAGGCGTTTCATCGAGCTTGCAAAGAAGGTCTTCTCGACCACCTACTCTGAATCGTCATCGCTCTGAGCTGGCTCGCTTCAAAAGGCGGGCCCTTTGCGCCCGGGAGCACGCACCCCACTCAGACTGCGGAATTCACCAGGTCGATTGCTTCCTTGCGCGAATGGACATCGAGCTTCTCGTAGATATGGCGCATGTGCGTGTTGCACGTTCCGACGCTGATGAAGAGCGCCTCTTGAATCTGCGCGTTGGTCATGTCGTTTGCAAGGCAGGACAGGACCTCTTCCTCGCGATGCGTGAGTCCATGGGCGCGGGCGACCTTGGCGCACTTCCAGACCATGAGTTCGTTTTTGCTCATGACGCTCAAGAGCTGTTCGTCGCGCGTCTCGCCCTTGGCCTTCTTGGGAAGCACCGCCCACGAGTGACCGGCTATAAAGGGGTTGTGCGAGGAAACGGAGGCGACCACGACGAGGACGAAGATGAGCACGGCGCAGATGACCTGTACCTCGGAGACGTCAAGCGGCCCGTAGCTCATGTCGCGCCAGAGCCCGAATCCCAAGGCAAGCATCTCGGAGAAGAGCATGACCAGGCGCACGATGGAAAACATCCACAGCGCCGGCACCTTGAAGCGGTAGCAGATACTGCAGGCCATGACGAGCACGAAGATGCGAAACGCGATGTTGCCGGCATCCGTGAGGGCCACTACCGCCCAGCTCAGCCCTTCCCCACCGACGCTCCAGACAAGAAGCCCCGCCACCATGAGCGGCACGCAAACGTGCTCGAGCTGATCGGCAGAGAAATTCTTCCAGGCAAGGCAGAGCACCAGACTCACGGCGGCGACGAGACCTCCACCGACCCAGTCGGCAGCAGAGGAGCTGTCCCCGACAGCATGGTGGCAGAAAAAGACCACGAACGTGACGAGCCCTATAAGGACCAGCGGCCGCACGGGAAAGGTCCACTCGCGCGCTTCGGGGTTCTCGTCATGCGCCTCGACCTCAGGCTCCTTGAGCGCCTGGCGAAACAGCCCGTATGAACCCAGGGGAAGCGCGACGACAATCCAGGCCGCGACGATCGACGGCAAGTACGTGAGCAGCGCGTGCAGTATCACGGAGAGCAGATAGGACCCGCTGTACCAGAGGCTCACGCGCTTGAGCGGCATGCGCGCGTAGACCTCGTTCCACATCAGGAAGAAGAACGCGGACCCCAGGCCGCGGAAGAGCGAGCCCACACAGACCACTGAAAGTGCGGCGAACTGGCCCGCACCGATTGCATTCAGGGGAAGGACCGCGAGCATGAGCGCCGTGCCACCCGTCAGGGAAAGCACCGCGAGCGCCTGCAAGCGGGAGCGCGAGAGAAGCGTTTTGATTCTCCTGCTGCAGAGCAGGACGACGATCAGCACGACAATGCTCGCGCCCATATTGCAGACCATCTGGGCAAAGTCCGCCGAGGGAATCTGGCGGATGCCGATGGCCTTGCGCACGATGTTGTTGCCAACCGTCCACGCAAGGTAGAGTCCCATGCCCAGATAGCACAGGGCAGATGCGGAAGGATGCGATGCGCGTGCATACGCATCCCCCGCTGCTGACGAGATTTCCCGGTGTCTTCTCATGTGCATCCTCGGACAAATGCCATGTCGTTGTCTCTGCGCCCCCTTGCTAGGCCAAAGGGGGTGGCAGCTGAACGAATCTACATGTTCATGAGTAAAATCATACCCCTTGCAAAGCGCCTTATGAAAAATATCATATGCCGCCCCTATCGGCGCCTTCCTACCCTGAGAGTGCCTGTAAAAAAGAGGCAACACGGCAGGAAGGGAAAGAGTGCGACTATGGCAATCAAAGTGTATTGCAGTAGCTGGGGCGAGCATGGCGGCGAGGACGGCCTGTGGTCTCACAGCTACGATGCAAAGACCGGCGAGCTTGGAAAGGGAAAGCAGATAAGCGATGTCCTTCGTTCGAGCAACTGCTTTGTAGACGAAGACAACCGACTGCTCTACTTTGTCGACGAAATCGACCAGCCCTTCGACGAGGAGGCAGGGATCGGCTCTGGCGGCGGAGGCAACATCTGGGTCTACCACGTCGATTCCGAAGGCGGCCTGAAGCTGCTGCAGAAGAAGAAGTCCTTCGGGTCGAACCCCTCCATGTTCACGAAGAGCCCCGACGGCAAGTGGGGCTGCTGCTCCATCCACGGCGCAAACCCCATGTGCTGCCAGGTCAAGAAGGAGAACGGCGCCTGGACCATCGTGCCGCGCTATGCCGATGGCGAGGTCGTCTTGTTCGAGATGAACTCCGATGGCACGATCGGCGAGGTGGTCGACATCTTCAAAAACAAGACGGCGGACGTTCCGGCCCACATGCACTCCTGCGTCTGGGACCCCAAGGGGCGCTTCATCATCGTCAACGACAAGGGCACCGGGCTGATCTACACGCTCAAGGTCGACGAGAGCAAAAAGCGCCTCGTCAAGGCGAGCGAATACGATGCCGGCTCCGACAGCAAGCCGCGCTACGTGCGCTTCCATCCCAAGAAGAACTTCCTCTTCGTCAACTACGAGGCGGCAAACCGGCTCGACGCCTTCTCCTATGACAGCAAAGGCAAGTTGACCCTGGTAGGAAGCGACCTGGTCGTTCCGCAGGACCAACGTGACTCCGTGGACGAGCAGAGCCGCTTTGAAAGCCAGGACATGCGCATCAACGACAAGGGCACTTTCATCTACAGCTGCTACCGCGGCTCGAACGATCACTTCGTCGGGACCAAGCGCTACCACGACGGCGGCTTCCAGGGTGTTGCCGTCTACCAGATCGATCAGACAAGCGGCAAGGTGACGACCGTCCAGCGCCTCGAGTTCGACGACATCTACTGGCCGCGCGGCTGCGCGATCAGCCCCGATGGCAAGTACCTGCTCGTCGGGTCGCTGTACAGCGACAAGGTCGCGACCTGCTCCATCGGAAGCGACGGCAAGCTGACCGACACGGGGACGCGCGCCGACCAGAGCACCTGCTCCGGCATCACGTTCTTCGAGCTTTAGACATTGAGAGGCGATATCACAATGAGCGAACTGTATTTCGACCGCAGAAGCTTCATCAAGGGATGCGCCGCCCTCGGCATCGGGGCCGCGGTGGCGAGTGCCGGCTTTGGCCTGGTGGGCTGCTCCACTTCGTCGTCGAGCGGGACGAAGACCTTTCTCTACACCGGATGCTGGAACGAAAAGGGCGGAGACGCCGGCCTCTGGGTCCACACCTTCGATACCTCTACCGGCAAGATGAGCGATTCCAAGCAGATCACCGACGAGGTCAACGTCGGCTTCATCGCCATCGACTATGACAAGAAGCTCCTCTACGTCACCGACGAGAGCGATCAGCCCTACGATAAAGAGAAGGGCATGAGCGCCGGAAAGGGCGGGCGCATCTTTGTCTACGAGGTCAACGAATCAGATGGCTCCCTGACCGAAAAGCAGCAGGTGCCCTCCTATGGCTCCAACCCTTCGATGGTGAGTCTCGACCCCACCGGGCAATACCTGGTCTGCTCCATCCACACGGCAAAGCCCTGCGTCTGCACGACCGAGAAGAAAGACGGCAAGTGGACGATTGTTCCGCAATGCCCGACGGCATCTGTGGTCCTCTTCAAGCGAAACGACGACGGCACCCTCGTGGACCCGCCGCTCGACTGCAAGCCCTACCGCGGGAAGAACCACCTCTCCCAGCTGCACACGGTGACCTGGGAGCCCAACGGCAGCTTCTTCATCGTCGCCGACAAAGGAACGGGTGACATCTACTCCCTCAACATCAACCCCGCCGGACCCGAGCTGCAGCAGACCACCGACAGCTTCAGCCTCGGCGCCGGCTACAGCCCCCGCTACGTGCGCTTCCACCCTTCCAAGAAGTGGGTCTACCTCAACTTCGAGAGCGCAAACGAAGTCATCGTCTTCAGCTATGACGACGACGGCAAGCTCAAGAAAATCGGCTCCGATAAGGTCGTGCCTCAGAGCTGGATGAAAGACGTTCCCTCTGAAAGCGACGGGGGCAAGTTCGAGCAGCAGGACATGAAGATGAGCGATGATGGCACCTACCTCTACTCGGTCTTTCGCGGCTCTTCAGACAACCTCGTCGACGGCGAGCGCGTCCATGACGGCGGTTTTCAGGGTGTGGCGGCCTTCAAGATCGACCAGGACACGGGCATTCCCAAGAACATCCAGTCGCTCAAGCTCGACTGCAACTGGCCGCGCGGCTGCGCGATTAGCCCCGACGGGAAATACCTTGTCGTAGGCTCGTTGTACAGCGATGTGATGGTAACGCTGACCATCAACGACGATGGGACGCTCACCGACAACGGGGAGAAGACCGATCAGACGACGGCGGCAAACGTCACCTTCTACCAGCATGAATAGGCACTAGGCAGCAAGCTGGGAGCTTGCGAGGCGGGTCGAGTTGCCACAGACTCGGCCCGCTTTTTCTGCAGGGACGCCCGTGTCCGATACCGAGGACCTAAGAGATTACTCGCGCGGCCGATACGGCGGCAGGTCACGGCCATAGCCGTCCGCGCCGCCCCACAGGTAGGGGCGCACCAAGATGAACTCGATCAAGGTGATGAGCACCTCGACGAACAGGGTGGAGATCGCAGCGCCGAGCGCGCCGAGGATGGGGATGAGGACGAGGTTTCCCACGAAGTCGATGATGGCGGCCGCAAGGTAGATCCACGTGCACGTCGCCTCGCGCCCGATCTGAATCAGCACCTCGTCGCAGAAGATCACCGAAAGGCCGATGGGGATCACCGCGAGCGCAACCACCGAAAGCGCGGGCCCGGCACCGGCAAAGGCGGCACCCGCGTACCAGGTCATGAGCGGCGTGGCGAGCACTGCCACCACCACGGACAGCGGGACGCTCAGCAGCAGCACGACGCGCACGGCCTTTCTGACGAGCTTCTTGAACTTGAGGTGCTCGCCGTGCGCATAGAGGTTCGCCGTGCGCGGCAGCAGCACGTTCGAAAGCGCCGAAACGAGCGCCACCAGGGCGTTTTTCACCGCGATGGCAGACGAGTAGAAGCCGACCTGCTCGTTGGTCGACAGAAAGCCGAGCATGACGGTGTCGAGCATCGTGTAGATGGAGATGGCCGCCACGATCAGGAAGAAGACGAGAAGCGGCCTTATGTGGCGCTTGGGCTCGAGCCGAGCGCGCGTGTAGTACGCCTCGGCATCCGCCTCTCGCATCAGGCGCAGCATGTAAAAGAAGTTCACGAGGTTGGCAACGGCGCTCGAGGCGATGAGCAGTGCGGCGTAGACGAGGTAGTCGCCCGGGCTGTGCACGAGGAAGATGACGCCTAACAGGCAGACCGCCTGAACGATCACGCCGCGCACCGTGATGTAGCGATACTGCTCGATGCCCTGGAAGAACCACGAGACGCCGAGCGTGTTGCAGATGACGGTGATGCTGTTCATAAAAAAGAGCGTCCGGTCTTGCGAGAAGCGCTCCACGAGAAAGATGCTCACGATGAAGCAGGCAAAGACGATGAGCGTCGAGGCGAGCGTCACCGCGAATATCTCGCGGGTTGTGCGGGCGAGCTCGGCGGGGTTGTCGCGCACGCGGGCAATCTCGCGGGTGCCGTAGCGGTTGACGCCGAGCATCGCGATGAGAGAAAGCCAGCTCGCCGTGGAGCTCGCGAAGTTCACGAGACCATAGGCATCCGCCAAAAGAGCACGGCTCACCAGCGGAAACGTGATGAGCGGAAACAGGATCGAGCAGCCCGTGAGCAGCAGGTTCATGAAGTAGTTGTACTTGACCGAATGGACCTCGAATGCCATCGCGCACGCCGCCTCTACGACAGGCTCGCGTGCTGGGGGACGCGCTTTTCAGGGGGCGGCGGCGTCATCCAGTCGGGGCCGTAGACGTTTTCCAGATCCGCTTCGGCATTGACGGGCACGGGAAGCGGCACCCCCGAAAACGATGCATACCGCTCGCTGCCGTCTTCTCTGGGAAGATACCAGCGCTTGTTCCAGCGCAGGTCCGCATAGGTCGGAAGCTCGTTTACGATGCGCAGGATGCGCGGGCTGTCCCCCCAGCTCGCCAGACGCTCGCGTTGGGCGATGAGCTCCGAAAGCCCGATGGCCTTCCCGCAGACGGGCAGCACGTAGGATGCGGCAAGCTCGATGCCCGAGAATCCCTCGTGGGAGAACCCGGGACGAAACCCGAGCGCGGCGGCGTAGTTTGCCTGGAGAAGCGCCGATTGCAGGCGGTCGCGCTCGGGCGAGACGCAGGCCGGCTCGAAGACGAAGATGTCGATGGCCGGATGCTCGATGCGCCCTCCGAACCCGGCAGCGTCATCGCGTGCCGCCTCGAAGCGCCAGGCCGTATCGACGACGCGCGGGAGAAAATCGAAGAACTCGGGAAAGTCCGCCGGGAACTGCAACTTGAAGCGCGAATCGAGCAGACGCGGAGCACGGGCGCAGAAGCGGTCGAAGTCATCGCGCAACATGGCGATATCGACGTCGTCGTCCCAGGCGAGCGGTCCGCCTTCGCGGATGGCGCCGAGCAGCGTGCCGCCGTGCAGAAACCAGCGGACGCCGCAGGCACGTGCCGCACGTTCAACCGCGCAGAGCGCCTCCAGCTCGAGCTGGTGCAGCTGTTCTAGAGATGTGACCGTCTTGACCATGCGCGCAATTATACCCCGCGCCCATGGCCTGCGCGTATCCGGGCAATCGCCTGCTCAGAATGCGAAAAATGGAGATACGCGCGGGCCACCTATCCGCGCGCTCTATAGAGAGCAGCAAGAGCGCTCATCCCGAAGCGCGAGACGCGCAGCTGGCGCACGAGCCAATCGGGGGCCTCCGGGCACGCGATGGCGTCTGCCCGATAGGAGGCGATGGCATCGGCAAACGCACGGGAGACCCGTTTGTCGAGCGCGTCCGCCTTTACCGCCTTGCCAAAGCAGTTGAGCACACGCCGCTCATAGAAAACCGCGGCCAAGTCGGGCGCGACCAGGCCGGCTTCGACGGCGCGCGACGTCACGTCATCGAAAACAGAGAACTGGCGCAGATACCGCTCATCGAAGCTGTGGTCGATCGAACCTGCGACGACGTGATAGCAGTACCCCGCCCCATCGGTCGTCGAGACCACGATGCCCTTTTTCGCAAAGAGCCGCGCGTTTGCCTCGAGATCTTCCGCGATGTAGTTTTCCTCGGAGAATCTCAGGTCCGAGAAGAGTTCACCTCTATAGAGCTTGCCCCAGAGACTCCAGGGGATGTGGTCACGCATGAAGTCGGCATAGACTTCCGCAGCGCCCTCGTAGCAGCAGTTGGGAACGATCATGCCAAAACGGCTGCGCACGCCATCCTCCTCGATCATGCAGTCGCTCACCACGATGTCCGCCCTGTCCTCCCGGGCAACGGTGAGCATCTGCTCCACGTAGTCTGCCTCGATCTCGTCATCGGCATCGACGAACATGACCCAGGCGCCTTTGACCTGGTCGAGTCCCGCGTTACGCGCGGCGGCGGGGCCGGCGTTTTGCTGGTGAATTGCAGCAACGCGCCCATCGCGCGCCGCGGCGTCGTCCACGATCTGGACGCTCTTGTCAGTCGAACCGTCATCGATGAGCAGGACCTGGAGCCTGTCATGCGTCTGAGAAAGCACACATTCTAGACAATTCCCTATATAAGCATCCGCATTGTGGACCGGGATGACGATGCTCACAAGTTCCGGGTCCTGTTCTTTGACAGTGAACGGCCCCGCTGTCATTTGAGTACCTCGGTGAAAATCTGATAGACCAGGTCGATCTGCCGGTCGAGGTCGAAGATGCGCTGAGCGCGGCGCTTGCCTGCCAGCGCGAGCTTCTGGCATTCATCGGGATGGTCGATGACCCATGCCATCTTTTCGGCGAGATCGGCGACCTTGGTGCGCTCGTAGAGCACGCCGTACTTGCCATCGATGAGCTCGACGTTGCTCTCCGCCGTCGAGCACAGCATCAGGCACCCGCTCGACATGGCCTCGCAGAGCACCATGCTGCAGCCTTCCGAATACGAGCAGTTGAGCGCGATGTCGGTGTCGCGCCAAATAATCGGGATGTCCTTGCGATAGCCCAGAAACTCAATGCACCCGTGTGCAGCGCCACGATCCGCCAGTACCTTGAGACGCTCGGTGAGCTTTGGGTCCCCCGTCCCGACGATGCGCAGCACGGCATTTGGGTACTTCGGGGCGATGCGGATGAACGCGCGGATCGCGTCTTCCTGGCCCTTGTTCTCATCGATTCTGCCCACCAGCGTGAAGACGACCGTCTTGCCCTCGGGCCGTACGGGCTTGTCGAAGATGCGGGACTTCGGGATGCCGTTGTAGACGACATGGATGTTCTGGAGCATCGGAAAGCGCGTGCGCAGGTCGGTTTTGATGGAGCGCGTGACCGTGATGATGGCATCGGCCAAGGCAAGCGTCGATCCCACGTGCGCTTCCGGGTCGCTGAACTTGACGCCGCCGGGAGTGTCGCGGATGAACTCGTGGATATGCCAGACGACGGGAATCCCACGACGCTTTGCCTCGTGGAGCCCTGCCGTGATCGTGCCATCGCAGATGTAGACGAGCTCGATGCCGCATTCTTCCATGTAGGCGCCGATTTGACGGTCGGTGCTGCGGTTGATGAGCTTGCCGCCCATGCGCCGCACGCGCCGTAGGGGCGTGGTCTCATTCGAGCTGCTCGTGACCCACCAGGTGTAGAAAATCGCGCGCCAGGGGATATTCCGACGATCGAGCTCGGATGTGAGCGACCCATCGGCGTCTTTGGGGATGACGACATAAGGCTCGACCCCGCGCGTGCGCAGGCCGTCGAGCAAGTTCATCCAGACGAGAGCAGCGCCCCCGTCGAGCTTCCCCAAAGAGAGCACGAAGAGAACTTTCACGTGAACAGAGCTTTCAAACGATGAGCGGATACTACGTTTCGAGAAGGCAAGCGAGTAGCTATTCGATGTCTCAAGCTTAGCGCGCGCCAGACGAAAGAACCCGCAGCAGCGGCGATGCAGACGGTAAGCGGCGATAAAAAACCTGTGCGGAAATAACACGGCTTTGACCTGCGGATATGCAGATAGAAAGCCAAAGAGAGTCCCCACTTTGGCCCGATGACCTGCATATATGCACTTCCCTAGAACCGCTTGAGAAGCACCATCCAGCGCAACCAGCGGGTCCTGGTCTTGGTGGGCATGACGATGTCCTTGCGCCTGAACAGCCGCCACCGCGACTTGAAGGAGACCTGCCGCAGGGCGACGTCCTCGACCAGGCGCGCCGTCTCGGGCAGCATGTCGTCCTTGTACTCGCGCAGCAGTGCCGCCGCGAACTCGGTGTGCTTCTTGGACACCTCGGGCTCGCCCAGAAACAGCCAGTGCGTCCCCTTCTTCACAAGATAGCCCGTGCTGCGCTCCTCGTTCATGATGCCCACCGTGTTGTGCCCGGTGATGCGGCGGTTCACGTAGTGATGGTCGAGGTCGGGATAGACAAAGCCACCGCAGAAAAGCGCCACGGCGTGAATCCAGGCATCGTACATGCGGCCGAAGTCGTAGACCGGATGCTGGCGCAGGAGCTTCACCAGCGCGCCGTTCATGAGAAGCGTGCAGCCCAGGCACCAGTTCTGCACAAGCAGCAGGCTCGCGGGATGTTCGGCGCACACCTTGTAGGGGCGGTACTCGAAGCCGATCGTCCTGCCGCGCTCATCGATGTTGCGAACATCGGCGTAGTAGAGCTCGGGGCGCGAGGTGTTCGAGAAGATGCGCCGGCTCGCCTCGAGCAGCTTGTTGGGATGCCACACGTCGTCCTGGTCGGCGATGGCGAAGAAGTCGTACTCATCCGCCGGGGCCGAGTAGACGAGGTCCATCACGTTGCGCACGACGCCTTTGTTCTCGGAGTTCCTGAGAACCTGCATGTTGTCATGCTTTGCAGCCCAGGTCTCG
Source organism: Coriobacteriales bacterium (assembly GCA_050943615.1). GTDB lineage: Bacteria > Actinomycetota > Coriobacteriia > Coriobacteriales > QAMH01 > CACZQA01. The sequence goes on along the minus strand of JBMNPN010000001.1, from coordinate 54,326 downwards.
AGGATGCGGAAGGTGTTGTCCGTGGAGCAGTCATCGCAGACCCGCAGCGTGACGTCCACGCCCCGCTGGTTGAATATGCTCTTGAGCTGGTCGTGCACGAACGCCTGCCCGTTGTAGGTCGTCATCAGCACGAGGACACGTGGCCTGTTGCTCATTCGGCCTCGCCCTCCCGCTGTCGGTCCTTCTCGTCACTGTGCTCGAGTCGGTCTTTCGAATAGTTCCAGCCGGCGCGCCCAATACCCGCAAAGGCAAGACAGCAGAACGCGAGCACGAGCGGGTAGCCCCCACTCCCGTAATAATAGAAGCTGATCGGCACGAAAGACGAGACGCGCGTGTAGGCAAGCCCGCAGGCAAGGCAGACCACGGAAAGCCCGATGCCGAACAGCATCAGCACGAGCGGTCCAAGATACCAGCGCATGAAGCACGCTGAATCACGCCCTCCGGCTTCGGCCTTCCGCGCCTGGCGGCGGGCCTGAATCGCTCGCATGATCAGCCGGATGAAGCAGATGAGGCCGACAACTGCGATGACCGGTCCCAGGATGCGGTAGATCCAGATGATGCCCGTCCCGACCGTGCAGCAGATGGGCGTGGGGCCACCCTGCTCGTAGGCGACATCATCGGTGCGCTGCTCGAAGTACGAGATGCCCTCGTCGCTTCCCTGAGCGGGATAGGGGTCGCAGGTCACGTCCGCATACGAGGCCATCTGCCAGAGCGTCTCAGCAAGCGCGCCGCAGAAATCTCCGGCGTATCGATTATCCCAGGGAGTCATGAGCGAAGAGGGCCAAGTGCCGCGTTGCGCAAGGGCGCCTGACGAGAACGCGGCCTCGAGCTCGTCGGCCGCTTTCCCGAACTGCTCATCAGCCTCCGTGGCAGAGGAGAACCAGCCCGCGTCATTTGCCGCGCGCCTGATGACCCAGGGAAACTCCCCGCCGTTCACCTGGCCGTCCCCGGGGTCTCCGTCAATCCGATCGCCCCAGCTGTAGAACTCGCGCTCCAGATACGACGAAATCGATTGCAGCGTCGGGCTCTGCTCGCAAGCCTGCACGAGGCTTTCGTGAGAGCAGGCGACACGCTGGTTTTCCTGCTCTTCATCGGGTGCGATGGCATACAGGTCGCGCACGAGGCGCGAGAAGTTTCCCGAGTTGATCTCTGCCACCGTGGAAACGCCGTAATTTGCCTGGTTGACCGAGCTGATGACGCCGACGGTGATGCCCGTCGCAAGAAGCGGGGAGATCGCCACGATGAGGGCAGCGACGGTCCCGATGCGGCTCAAGAAGCCGGCTGGATAGCGGTGCTCCAGAGCCGTCGAATCATACGGCCCGTCCGGCATGAGGTGCTTTTCAATGAAACGACGGCGAACGACGCACACGCACAGCACCACCATGGCGACGAGTGCGAACGGCCAGACCCACAGGCTGTCCTCGCGCGTCACGCTGAACCACGCAAGACCGAGCGCCGCGCCGATTCCCCAGGGAAGCATGCGCAGCCAGACCGAGTGCAGCGAGTGGAGGAGCGGCTTTCCCGAAAGGCGCAAGGGGTCGGGCGTCCTCAGGCCCTTCACGCGCACGTACATGCCCAGGAAGCCGCCGAAGACGATGAGCACCTGGGCTGCCGTGATGCTGTTGCGATAGACCCGCATGAAGGTGTCCGTCGCAAAGCTGACCGGGCAGAAGAGCAGCAGGGCAAAGGCGAGCATGAAGACCCAGCGCCCCCGAAAGAGCGGGCGCACGGCACAGACGAAAAAGACCGATGCCAGAATCCAGAGCAGCGTCAGCACGAGCGTGTAGCCAAAGAAGTCGACGTGCGTGAAGGCGAGGAAGAGCGGAAAGCCGACACTCTTCACAAGGGCGACATCGCTGTAGGAGCCGAGCCACTGGCCGCTTTCGATGCTGTCGGCGGCGTTCAGCGCCCAGACATCGTCATAGCTTGCCTGCGCGTGCACGCAAAGCGGCATGCCCACACCCAGAAAGAGGCGGAACACCATGAGTGCGAAGAACACGACCGCGAAGAAATATGTCCTCAAGAACTGCTTCATTTCCTACAGCGTAGCGCAAAGCGCCGCGCCTACAGCGCCTCTCTGATAGCGCGTGCCATGAAATCGAGCTTGTCGTCGGTCATGCCCGGGTAGACCCCGACCCAGAACGTGTTCTCCATGATCCTCTCGGTCTGCGCGAGGACGTCTGCGTTCAGGCAGCTCTCCTGCGTCGCCGGGTCGATAATGCGATAGCCCTCTCCTGCCGCGCGCAGCGCATCGAAGCAGGGATGCTTGACGAGGTTGCCGGCGAACAGGCGGCGCGTCTGGATGCCGCGCTGCTCGAGACGGCGCGTGATCGTCATGGCATCCGGTGCGCCCTCGGCGGCGGTAATGCAGAAGCCGAACCAGCTCGGGTCGGAATCCTGTTCGGGCTCGGGCAGCACGAGGCGGTCGGAGAGGCCGTCGAGCGCGGCGCGCAGATGCGCCCAGTTGCGCTTGCGCGCCGCGGTAAAGGACGGGAGCTTCTCGAGCTGCGCGCAGCCGATGGCGGCCTGTAGGTCGGTCGCCTTGAGGTTGTAGCCAAAGTGGGAGTAGACGTACTTGTGGTCGTAGCCTTTCGGGAGAATTCCGTACTGGCCGTCCCAGCGGTGTCCGCAGCTGTTGTCATGCCCGCTCGGGCAGCTGCAGTCGCGCCCCCAATCGCGCAGCGAGCGCACGATCTTGTGCAGCTCAGGGTTTGCGGTGTAGACGGCGCCGCCCTCGCCGGTGGTCATGTGGTGCGGCGGATAGAAGCTGCTCGTCGCGATGTCGCCGAAGGTGCCGGTAAGGCGCTTTTCACCATCGAGCGTGTAGGTGCTTCCCAGCGCATCGCAGTTGTCCTCGACGAGCCACAGGCCATGATCATCGCAAAACGCGCGAAGGGCCTTGACGTCAAAGGGGTTGCCGAGCGTGTGGGCGAGCATGACGGCCCTGGTCTTTTCGGAGAGCGCCGCCTCGAGCTGGGAGACGTCGACGTTGTAGCTCGGGATCTCGACGTCCACGAACACGGGGACGGCACCGAAGTTGACGAGCGGCGAGACCGTCGTGGGAAAGCCCGCGGCGACCGTTATGACCTCGTCTCCCGGCCTGATGGCGCGCTCGCCCAGAAGCGGGCTCGTGAGCGCCTGGAAGGCAAGGAGGTTCGCGGAGCTTCCCGAATTCACGAAGCTCACGAAGGGAAGCCCGAGGTAGCTGCCAAGCCCCTCTTCGAAGCGCCTGGTCCACTCCCCGCTCGTGAGCCAGAACTCGAGGGAGGCATCGACCAGGTTGACCATCTCGTCTCGGTCGTACACGCGCCCCGCATAGTTGATGCGATCGCCCTCGCGCCAAGCGGGCTGCTGGTTGTGGAAGCGGTCGCAATAGGCGCCGACCACCTCCAAGATCTGTGCGCGCGCCTCCGTCTCGCTCATGCCCTCGAACATGTCCTCGCTCCTTGCTTTTCAATGCAGACAAATAAAAGGCGCCGCGAAAATCGCGCGCCTTCGAAAGATCCTGTTCGAGGATTATAGACCGCGAAAACCCCGCTTCAAGATGCGAAGAACTCCTCAATCTGAGAGAGCATGCTCATCCGCGGGTCAGCGCCCGCCGCCCAGTCCTTCGTCCAGCTGACGGTTCTTTCGAGCGCCTGGTCGATGCCCCAGGTTGCAGACCAGCCGAAGCTGTCCTTGAGCTTGGAGTTGTCGAGCTCGAGAAAGGCGGCCTCGTGCTTGGGGTCATCCGGATTGCTCGCATCGGCCCAGTCTGCCCCCTCGCCCCAGAGCGTGCACCAGAGTTCTACGAGGCGCTGCGCCGTGACGGCATCCCTGTGGTCGGGTCCCACGTTGTAGGCACCGGCAAGCTCGGGGCGCTCCCCTTGGCGGGCGGCGATGAGCAGGTAGGCGCCGAGCGGCTCGAGCACGTGCTGGAACGGTCGCGTGGAGGCGGGGTTGCGCACCCCGATGGGACGCCCCGCAAGCGTAGCGCGCACGCAATCGGGCACGAGGCGTTCCGGAGCAAAGTCCCCGCCGCCGATGACGTTTCCCGCACGCGCCGTGGAGACGGGCGGCAAGGAGAAGCTCTTCGCATAGGAATGCGTCACGAGCTCCGAGCAGGACTTGGAGTTACTGTAGGGATCGAAACCGTCGAGCGGCTCGTCTTCCGTGAACGCGTGATCGGGTTCGTCGGCGTTGAGATAGACCTTGTCAGTGGTGACGTTGAGCACCGAGCGCACGCCCTGCGACCTTCGCACGCACTCGAGTACGTTGACCGTGCCCATGACGTTGGTCTCGAAGGTGCGGCGCGGCTCGTCGTAGCCGATGCGCACGATGGGCTGGGCGGCCAGGTGAAAGACGTATTCGGGTCTCGCTTCGGCAAAGACGGACGCGAGCTTGTCGAAGTCGCGGATATCGCCGGTACGTGAGTCGACAAGCTCGTCGATACGGGCGAGTTCGAAGAGGCTCGGGTCGGTCGGTTCCTCGAGCGCGTACCCGGTCACCTGCGCTCCGGCATGGGCGAGAATCAAAGAAAGCCAGCTTCCCTTGAAGCCCGTGTGCCCCGTGACGAGCACCCGCTTTCCGCGATACGAATCGAGCAATCCGGACTTCCAAGCAGAACCCATCGCATGACTCCAACCCACGTCGCTGCAACTAAACGACCGCATTATCCCACACGAGCTCGCCCCCGAGCAGATTTCGAAAACGGACATCTGCAGCGAAAAAACTGCGATTCGAGCACTTTTTCTCTGCAGATGTCCGTTTTCGCAAACCTAATGGCTAGCGCACGGGGAGATTGGCGCGCGGAAATAGAAAACGCCCCGTAGGAAAGAGGGAGACCTACGGGGCGCACATGTGCGGGAACGAGATTCGAGCCACTGGCCTAGGGTAGCCCGATCATGTAAAACAAACTGTCCGAGAGAGTTCTACAAACGTAGATGCCCCGCACTGCCTCAGATTATGCACCCCATCGTGCGAAAAGACCTCATCAGGGGGGTATTAAACAGGAAACGTCGACAATTCGTTACGGGAAAATACTCATACAACGCGTACGAGTCGGGAATCCCGAGCTGCAAACTGTCCCCAACCTGAGGGGTTCATCAGCAAGAATTGTACCCATTGATTTATATGTTTTTCGAATAACCGATGATGCCAATAGCATCCGCCAAAGAAGACGCTCCCGTGGCGAACCCCCTGCCCGCTTACCTCGAAGGCGCACGCGGGGATATACTCGACGTAAAGGGAGGCGCAAGCTGTCTTGCCAAACCCAGCTGCATGAACTCAGCCTCTAAGCTGGCGTTTTTGTAAGAGGTGGTTTTCATGAGTTCCAAACGTCTCATCATCGACACGGCAATGGACAAGGTCCCCGACCGGGTATTTTCAGACCCGGACACCTTCGACAAGTGGATCGGCTGCGTGCCGACCGCAAACGGCGGTCCGCACGTGCACGTCAACACCCTGAAAGACGGACGCCGGCAGATCTCCCTCGAGCAACCCGACGGCTTTGGCAATGCCGCGCTCGTGGAAGGCGAGTACAGCCTGGAGGCGACGCTTGCCGCCATGGACACCTGCGGCATCGAGAAGGCCATCATCCGCATCCCCGTCTGGGGCGAGTGGATGACGCAGGACCTCTGCGAGATGGCAAACGACGCCTACGCCAAGTTTGTGGAGAAGTCGAACGGGCGCATCGTCGCCATGGGAACGGTGCCGCCCTGGGGCGACCGCGCGAGCCTTCACGAACTCGAGCGCTGCATCAAGGAGCTCGGATTTTGCGGCATGCAGCTCTCTGCACATTACGGAAAGTGGTACCTGGACAACGAGGCGTTCCGGCCGCTCCTCAAGGTGCTCAACGACGAGAACGTTCCCGTCGCGGTGCGAAACGTGCCCCTGCCCGTCGACTACGCCTCCATCACCAAGTACAACAACGTCCGCCGCGAGCTTGGACGCGAGATAGACGCCATCACGGCCGTGAGCCTCGAGCTCTACAGCGGCATCTTCGAGGACTTCCCCAACCTCAAGTTCGTGCACGGGTTCATGGGCGGCGCCTGGTTCGCCTTCGACGGCCTGCTGCGCCCGCGCGTGCGCGCCGGGCAGACGGAAGAGACCAAGCGCCTCGACGCCTCGGCAGCAGACCGCATCGAGCGTTACGTGAAGAACAACCTCTTCTTCGAGATCACCCATCCCGGCACGTGGGGAAAACGCCAGCTCGAGTGCGCCGTCGACGTGTGCGGTGCCGACCATTTCGTCTTCGGGACGATGATTCCCGTCTTCGATGGACGCGCCGATGTCGAGGCCATCGAGACGCTCGATATCCCCGAGACCGACAAGGACCTCATCCTCGGCGGGAACGCCCAGCGCCTCTTCGGGCTCTAGGACAGATCCGCCTTGGCGATCACGTCGAGCGCTTCTGCCATGATCGCGTCGGCGTCGTTGGTGATGATGTCGAGCCCCTCGGCCCGAAAGCTCCTGACGTCGTCGATGCCAAAGTAGAGCTTGCAGAGCGCCTCGACCTGCATCAGGCCGTAATCGTATTCGCCCGCATAGCCGCCGACTGTGGTCACGTACCAGACGCGCTTTGCCTTGCAGAGCCCGGTCGGGATGCCCTCGGGCGAGTAGTAGAAGGTCACGCCCTGCGCGCAGAGGAGCTCGAAGTAGGCCTTGAGCTTTGCGGGAAACGAGAAGTCCCAGTAGGGCGCGGCGATGAGGACCTCGTCTACCGCGGCGAACTGCTTTGCGTAATCGAAAATCGGGTCGCCGAAGTCCGATGCCTCGACTGCCGCCGTGCGACGGTTGAGGCGCGTCCCGTCGAGCGGCTCGACGTCCACGTCTTCCAGAACGAGCGTCTCGAGTTCGTAGTCGCCCGTTTCAAGGAGGCGCTTGAGGAGCGCCTGTGCGAGCCTTTCCGTCCTCGAAGTATCACGGTTCACGCACGCATCAACGTACAGCAGCTTCTTTGACATGGGCCTTCCCTCTTTCTGTAACCCTTCATTGACGAAAACGCTCGGGCGGGCGGTTGATGCGGTCTGCGATCTGGCCGGCACCAAAGCCGTTGTCGATATTGACGACGCTCACCCCGCCCGCGCAGGAGTTGAGCATGCCGAGCAGCGCCGCAAGGCCGCCGAAGTTCGCACCGTAGCCCACGCTCGTGGGAACGGCAATCACAGGGACGTCCACGAGCCCGCCGATGAGCGAGGCGAGGGCCCCTTCCATTCCCGCGGCCACGACGATGGCGTGCGCTGCGCGCAGGTCATCTTCATAGGCGAGGACACGGTGCACGCCGGCAACGCCGACGTCGGTGATCATCTGGACGGCGGAGCCCATGATGCGTGCGGTGAGCGCCGCCTCCTCGGCCACGGGAAGGTCGCTCGTCCCCGCACAGGCCACGACGACCTGCCCTTCTGCGCGGTTTGCGCAAGAGAGCACTTCCTCGATCGTCTCGCCCCTAACGGGATTCTCGCGCCGGTCGACAAAGAAGACACGGGAGCGCTCGAAGCATTGCACATCGTCGAAGGCGCGCTGCAGAGCCGCAAAGTCCTCGTCCTTTGCCCGCGTCCCAAGGGCGATGCCGTGCTTTTCCACAAGCGCACGGGCGATGGCAACGACCTGCACGGGCTCCTTTCCCTGGGCATAGATCACCTCGGGAAACCCGCAGCGCTTCTCGCGCTCGAAATCGAGGTTCGCAAAATCGCTTTCTGCCATCGACGCCCCTTTCCGGTGAAAAAAAGAACATCAGGGATTATACCGTCCCGGGCCACAGGCGTACGTTGTACGCGCATCTCACTTACTGCTCGAATGCTTCCTGAGCTTAAAGGTATAGGGAATGGCAATTGCAAGACCGGCGAACGAGACGACCGCCGCAACGACGAGCGCGCTGGAAAGACCGGCTGCCCCAGCCATGGCAGCAGAGGCACCGGCGGCAATTTGCGTCGCCTGCACCTGGTCGAGGATGCTCACGTACAGCGACGGAGCCAGCGTGCCCGCAAGCTGCACGACACCCGCGAGAATCGAGACCCCGTGCGGGTAGTCCCTACGCTCCAGGGCCGACAGCCCCTGCACCTGAGAGGGAGACGAGGCGAGTCCGACGCCACCGTAGGCAACCGATGCCGCCGCAATGATGAGCGGCACGGAAAACGCCTGCGCATTCAGGGCCATGGCCACCTGACCCAAGACGATGCAGACAAAACCGACCACGATGAGCGGCCATCCCCCGAATCGGTCGAAGAGCGCACCTGCCGCCACACCCGTCACCGTGTTGCAGATCACCGGCACGATCATGAGCGAGCCCGCGACGAGCGCCGTCATGCCGCAGGCCTGCTCGTAGTAGAGCGGCAACAGGATGGACATGGAGAACGTCGCCATGAGGACCACGAGCACGAGCGCGCACGAGGGAAGAAAGCGCGGGTTTCTGAAGGGCGCGAGATTGAGCAGCGGGCGGGCGACCCGTTTCTGCCGCCAGGCGAACAGCGCCACGACGCCAGCGCCGATCAGAAGCGAGGCGACGCCATCGAGCGGGCTTGCGACCACGCGCGTCAGACCGTAGGAGACGAAGAACATCCCCACCGCGAGCAGCAGCGCGGAAAGCGCATCGGGCAAGCCGGGATGCGTCTCGTTGACGTTGCGCACAAAGACAAGGCCCAGCACCAGAAGGACCGCCGAGAGCACGAGCGGCAGCAAGAAGATCGCCCGCCACCCCAGACCCGTGACGAGCGCGCCCGAGACCACCGGGGCAAATGCCGGGCCCAGCGTGATGATGCACGAGCCGATGCCGAGCAGAAAACCCTTTCTTTCAGATGGGGCGAGCAGGATGACCGTCGTCATCATGAGCGGCATGGAGATGCCTGTTCCCGCACCCTGCAGCAGACGCGCGAGCATCGTGAGGGCAAAGCTCGGAGAGAGGAGCCCCAGCGTGTTGGCACCGATGAAGATGAACTGCACGGCAAGAAAGAGCGTACGCGTCCCGAAGCGCCGGTAGATGCTCGCCATGGAGAGCACCGTGATGACCGTGACGATCATGAAACCCGAGACGAGCCACTGCGCCGTGGTCGCATCGACGGCGAACTCGACCATGATGTCGGGAAGGGCGACGTTAACGATGTTGTTCGAGTACGAGCCGAGAAAGGCGTTTGCATAGAGCAGCGCGAAGAGCACGCCGTTGGATGTCTTTTCCCTCATATGCGCCATGCGCATCATCCCTTCGAAAAGAAAAGACGGCCCTTTCCGCATGTGCGGAAAAGACCGTCGACTGCCCTTATCTACAAGCTTGGGCCTTGCTGGTCACGCCCCCAACGAAGAGAGCGGGTGCCCTTGCTCCCTAGTCGAGCTGGGCTGCGATGAGCGCGAGCTCGCGTTCGAGCTCGGCATGGTCGGCGCGCACCTTCTCGACTGCCTCGGGTGCCGCCTTGGAGAGGAAGTTCTCATTGTCGAGCTTCTTGTCGAGCTTGGCGAGCTCCTTTTGCGCCTTGCCGCGGCGCTTTTCCAGACGGGCGCGCTCCTCTTCGAAGTCGACCAGGCCGGTAAGCTTCGTGAAGACCTCGATGCCCTCGACCAGATCAACACCGGACTCGGCGGGCTTTGCCGCATCGGCGGGCAGGACCTCAAAGGAGCTCAGGCGCGCAAGCGAGCTGATGAGCGGACGCTCCTGCTCGAGCAGGCCGGAGACCTTGTCGGCATCCGCGCCGGCCGCACGGCAGGAGACGGAAAGCTCGGTTTTCGGGCTGATACCATAGCGCGCACGCGTGGAACGCACGGAGCCGACCATCTTGGTGGCAAGCGAAATCGCCTGTTCGGTGGGCTCGTCGATCCACTTGGCGAGTTCGTCGGGTTCGGGCCAGGCGGCCACCATCAAGGCGGGTGCGTCATCGTCAAGCGGCAGGATCTCCCAGATCGCCTCGGTCACGAATGGCATGACCGGATGCAGGAGCCTGAGCGCGGTGTCGAGCACGAAGACGAGATTTCGCTGCGCCACGGCGCGCTCTTCCGCATCGTCGGAGTTGAGGCGGTCCTTGCACAGCTCGATGTACCAGTCGCAGAACTCGTTCCAGAAAAAGCCGTAGAGCTCGCGGGCCACATCGCCAAAGCGGTACTCCTCGATGCCGTCGGTGACCGAGCGCGTGAGCTTTGCCAGGCGCGAGAGGATCCAGGCATCGGCGCGGGTCGCCGCCTCCGGCTCGCCGGGCTCGTAGCCATCGAGGTTCATGAGCACGAAGCGGCTCGCGTTCCAGATCTTGGTGACAAAGTTGCGCGCCGCGTCCGTGCGCGGCGAGTCGATGAGCTTGTGGGTCTTCTTGTCGATGTTGGCGTCGAACTTGACGTCCTGGTTGTTGGTGACGAGCGTGAGCAGGTTGTAGCGCATCGCATCGGCACCGTACTTCTCGATGAGGTCCATCGGGTCGACGCCGTTGCCCTTGGACTTGGACATGCGGCTACCGTCCTTGGCAAGGATCGTCGCGTAGATGAAGACGTCGTGGAACGGGATCTCGTGCGTGAAGTAGAGCGAGCTCATGACCATGCGCGCCACCCACAGCGCGATGATGTCGCGCGCCGTGACGAGCACCTTGGTGGGATGGTGCCCCTCCATCTGCTCGGGATGGTCGGGCCAGCCCTGCGTGGCGAAGGTCCACAGCTGGCTCGAGAACCAGGTGTCGAGCACGTCTTCGTCCTGATGGACGTGGGCGCCGCACTTGGGGCAGGTGTCCGTGTCCTCGAGAAGCGCGTCTTGCCAGCCGCACTCGTCGCAGTAGAAGACGGGGATGCGGTGTCCCCACCACAGCTGGCGGCTGATGCACCAGTCCTTGAGGTTCTCCATCCAGGTCATGTACGTCTGTGTCCAGCGGCTCGGGTGAAAGGTCACCTCTCCGTTCTCGACGACATCGGTGGCCGGGCCCTTTAGCTTGTCGACCGCGACGAACCACTGTTCGGACAGCCAGGGCTCGAGCGCGGAATCGCAGCGGTAGCAGTGCATGACGGAGTGCTCGATGTCCTCGACGTGGTCGAGCAGGTCGTGCTCCTCGAACCAGGCGACGACGCGCTCGCGGCAGGCATCGCGGTCGAGCCCGGAGAACTCGCCGTAGCCGTCGACGACGACGGCATGCTCGTCGAAGATGTTGATCTGCGGCAGATCGTGGGTCTGTCCCATCGCATAGTCGTTGGGGTCGTGCGCGGGCGTCACCTTGACGAAGCCGGTGCCAAAGCCCGCATCTACGTGCCAGTCGGAGAAAATCGGGATCTCGCGGTCCACGATGGGAAGCTTTACCGTCTTGCCGATGAACTTTGCCTTGTCGGGATCGTCGGGGGAAACGGCCACGCCCGTGTCGCCGAGCATCGTCTCGGGGCGGGTCGTCGCCACGGTGATGTACTCCACGCCATCGACCGGCTCGGTAAGAGGATAGCGCAGGTACCAGAGGTGGCCTTTCTCGTCCTTGTACTCCGCCTCGTCATCGCTGATGGCGGTGGAGCAGCTCGGGCACCAGTTGACGATGCGCTTACCCCGGTAGATGAGCCCGTCGTGGTACCAGTCGCAGAACACCTTGCGCACCGCGCGCGCGTATTCGGGCGACATCGTGAACTTCTCGTCGTCGAAATCGACCGAGCAGCCCATGCGCTTGATCTGCTCGACGATGATGCCGCCGTACTCTTTACGCCACTTCTGGCACTCTTCCACGAACTTTTCGCGCCCGATCTCCAGACGGGAGATACCCTGTTCCTTCAGGTGCTTGTCGACCTTGGTCTGCGTCGCGATGCCGGCATGGTCGGTACCGAGAATCCAGCGCGTGGAATAGCCGCGCATGCGCGAGTAGCGGATGTAGGTATCCTGGATGGTATCGTCGAGCGCATGGCCCATATGCAACATGCCGGTGACGTTGGGCGGCGGGATGACGACGGTGCGGTCGCCGCGCGTCCCCTCGGAGCGGCTGTAGTACTTGCCGTCGAGCCACTTTTTGAGGATGCGCTCCTCCACTTCCTTGGGCTCGTAGGTCTTGGGCATATCTGGCATGTCGGTATCCTTCGGTAAATCTGCGCTGTACATACAAAAAGCTGCCGCGACCCGAAAAAAGGCCGCAGCAGCTATTAAAGCACTTTTATGCGGACGCCTGCTCGCTTTGCCCGCGGCGCACGATTTTCGGCTGTGCGCCTTCGGTCACGCACTCGGGCGTGACGATAACGCGCTCGACATCCGTTTGGCTGGGAAGCTCAAACATCGTGTCCTGCAGGACGTCTTCGCAGATGGCGCGCAGACCACGGGCACCCGTGCCGCGTTCGTCGGCGACGTGCGCGATGGCGTGCAGCGCCTCGGGCGTGAACTCGAGCTTGCAGTCCTCGAAGCTGAACATGCGCTGGTACTGCTTGACCAGGGCGTTCTTCGGCTCGGTGAGGATGCGCACGAGGTCGTCTTCGCCCAGGTTCTGCACCGAGCTGATGACCGGGATGCGGCCGACGAACTCGGGAATGAGGCCGAAGGTGTTGAGGTCCTCGGGGAGCACCTGGTTCAAGAGCTCGGCGGATTCGGTTTTGCGCGAATCGCTGACCTCGCTGTTGAAGCCGATGCCGCGCTTGCCGACGCGCTCGCCGATGATCTTGTCGAGACCCACGAACGCCCCGCCCAAGATGAACAGGATGTTCGTCGTGTCGATGTGGATGAGCTCTTGCTGGGGATGCTTGCGCCCACCGGTCGGGGGAACGGCTGCATCCGTGCCCTCGATGATCTTCAGAAGCGCCTGCTGCACGCCCTCGCCGGAGACATCGCGCGTGATGGAGAGGTTCTCCGCCTTGCGCGCGATCTTGTCGATCTCGTCGATGTAGACGATGCCGATCTGCGCGCGGTCGATGTCGTTGTCGGCGGCGTTGATGAGCTTGAGCAGGATGTTCTCCACGTCCTCGCCCACATAGCCCGCCTCGGTGAGCGTCGTCGCATCGGCAATGGCAAAGGGCACGTCGAGGATGCGCGCGAGCGTCTGGGCAAGAAGCGTCTTGCCGCAGCCCGTCGGGCCGAGCAGGAGGATGTTGCTCTTGGCGAGCTCGACATCCCCCTCATTGGCATCGAGGCCCAAGGCGACGCGCTTGTAGTGGTTGTAGACGGCAACGGAAAGGGCCCGCTTTGCGAGCTCCTGTCCGATGACGTAGCTGGAGAGCTCGTCGTAGATCTCGCGCGGCGTGGGCAGGTTCTCGAGCGAGATGAGCCCTTCGGTGCGGCCGGTCGCCGCGGGCATGCCCTCTTCGCCAAAGCCCTCGTCATCGATGATGTCGTTGCAGAGCTTGACGCACTCGTTGCAGATATAGACGCCGTCTCCGGCTATGAGCTTCTCGACCTGATCTTGGGTCTTGCCGCAAAACGAGCAGCGCAGCAAGGCCCCGTCAAAGCCGTGTGGTCCCTCTGCCATGGGTCAGCGCTTCCTACTTCTCTTCGTTCTTCTCGGCGGCAGAGGCGGCGCGCGACTTGATCACGTCATCGACGAGACCATATTCAGCGGCCTCCTGCGCCGACATGAAGTTGTCCTTCTCGGTGTCCTCTTGGATCTTCTCGAGCGGCTGGCCGGTGTGCTTGGAGAGGATGCCGTTCAACTGCTCGCGAATCTTCAGGATCTCGTCGGCCATGATCTGGATATCGGTCTGCTTGCCCTGGGCACCACCGGAAGGCTGGTGGATCATGATGCGGGAGTTGGGAAGCGCAAAGCGCTTGCCCGGCGCGCCCGCAGCCAGCAGCACCGCGCCCATGGACGCGCATTGGCCGATGCAGATCGTGGAGACATCGGGCTTGATGAACTGCATGGTGTCGTAGATAGCCAGACCGGCAGTCACCGAGCCGCCCGGCGAGTTGATGTAGAAGGAGATGTCCTTGTCGGGATCTGCGCTCTCGAGGTGCAGGAGCTGCGCCACGACGGAGTTGGCCGAGGCATCGGTGACCTCCTCGCCCAGAAAGACGACGCGGTCATTGAGCAGGCGGGAGTAGATGTCGTAGCTGCGCTCGCCACGCGGAGACTGCTCGATGACATAGGGGATCAGCGGGTCTTGAATCGGTTGGTAGATTGTCATTTCGTTCTTCTTTCTCACGTCGGGTTTGCGGTCCTCCCCAAAAACCCTGACTTGCCTATTCCTGCTCTTCGTCCTCGTCGGACTCGGCGCCCGGCTCCTCGATGGTGACCTTGGCGGTATCGATGAGCCATTCGACGGCCTTCTGACGACGGAGCGCCTCGCGCAGCATCGACATGCGTCCGCTCTCTTCCCACTGCTTGCGCGTGCCCTCGGGGTCATCGACGAGCTGGAACTCCTTGTCGATGTCCTCCTCGGTGAGCTCCATTCCGCGGTCGCGGAACAGCGCGTCGAGCGCCAGGCTCTGCTCGGCGTTCTCCTTGGCCTCCTCGTCGAGGTCCTTCTGGAAATCGTCGGCGGTGATGCCGCGCTGCTGGAGGTACTGGTCGAACGTCACGCCCTGACGCTGGAGGTTGTTGAAGAAATCGCGCAGGATGTCCTGGCGGGAGAAGCTGACGTAGTCGGGGTCGACGGCGCCGGCGACGCGCTTGGCGAGCTCCTCGACGCAACGGCGCTCCTTGAGGTCGGGAAGTACCTTGTCCTTGCTCTCGTTGAGCTGCTTTTCGATCTCGTCGCGCAGCGCATCGATGGACTCCACGCCGATGCGCTCGGCGAAGTCCTGGTCGAGCTCGGGAAGCACCTTGGTCTCGACCTTGGTGACGGTCGCCTTGGTGTGGAAGGCCTTGCCGTCGTCGTCTTTCCAGTCGAACTCCTTGGTCTCGTCCTTCTTCATGCCGACGAGCTGCTTGCACAGCTCCTTGGGCATCGCGCCGGAGCCATCGAGCTCAATCAGACGGCTCGAGCTGCTGTACTCCTCGGACTTTTTGTCGCCATCGCCCTCGGTGGTCTCGAGCGTTGCCATGACGTAGTCGTCGTCGGTGGCGGCGCCGTCATGCTCCTCGAAGGAATAGTAGTATGCGCGCAGCGTCTCGATCTGGGCGTCGATCTCTTCGGGCGTCGCCTTCTCGGGCGGCATCTTGATCTCGACCGGATCGGAGCTCAACAGCTCGACATCGGGCTTTACCTTGCCGGCAAACGAGAAGGTGAACGACTCGCCGTCCTTGAGCTCGGGGAGCTCGTCGAACTCGGGATCGGTGATGAACAGGATGTCCTTGCTGTCGGCGGCGCCGGCGGCGACGTCGTTGACCATGTCGGATGCGATTTCCGAATAGACGGTGTCATGACCGCCGAAGTTCTGCTCGAGAACCTTGCGCGGCGCCCTGCCCGGGCGGAAACCCGGGATGCGGTTCTTCGCAAGCTGCTTGAAGAAGGCGTCTACGTGCTCTTTCACCTCTTCAGGGCTCAGCTCGACCGTGACAGTGGTCCGGGTCTTGTCATCTTCCGAGATGCTTGTCGTGACTTCCAACGTATCCTCCAACTTCGTTTTTCCATCTCGCTGCCACGGGCGCCTTGCACACCCGGTGCGTCTTGTAGTGCTGTTTGGTGCGGGCGAAAGGACTCGAACCTTCACGGGTTGCCCCACTGGAACCTAAATCCAGCGCGTCTGCCAGTTCCGCCACGCCCGCATCGCACGCGGGCAAAAAGCCAGCAGGCGACAAACACGGATTCTACCCCAACTGCCTTTGAATACGCAGTCCGTAGCAAATTCGTTAGATTAGAAGCGCCGTTCGAACTAGGAATTCTTGATCATGACCGTCGCAATGGTGTCCCCGACGTCCTCGCACGCATCGCAGCAGCGTTCCAGCGAGCTGAGCACCTGGGAGAAGCCGTAGGCATCGAGCGGGCCATCGAACGCGCCGTCTTGGGAGCGGCCGTAGATGCGGTGCACCGAGCGAATGTAGACGCGGTCTCCGCGGTCTTCGCAATCGTTGATCTGGACGATGTACTCGTGGATGGAGCGGGACTTCTTGAAGTGGGTGAACTTCTCGCAGGCCTTCTGCACGGCACAGGTCGCCTCGTGCACGACCTGGGCCATCTCCACCAGTTCGGGCACGATGGTGTTCACGTGGTACATGTAGAGCCTCTGCACCACGTCATCGAGCTCATCGACGATGTCGTCGAGGGCGTTTGAGAGGTAGACGATGTCCTCGCGGTCGATGGGGGTGACGAACTCGTTGGAGAGGTTTCTGAGAAGTACGTGGACGACGTCGTCTGAGGCGTCCTCGAGTTCGTGGAGCTCCTCGAGAAAGCGCAGGGTCTCCTTCGAGGTGATGGAGCCGGTCTTTGTCGTCTCGTCAAAGTGTTCGAGAAAGAAGGAAACGATCTTGTCCGAAGACTGGACGCCATACGTCGAGATCTTCACGAACGCATCGAAATAATCGAACTTCTGTTTGTGGGCCAAAGCAGCGCCTTCCCTCGAAAACCTGAGCGCTAGTCATTGTAGCGTGTGACACGTGCATGGCGAGGCTAAAATGAGAACATGGCCACGAGAGAAACAAAAACGGGCATCCCGGCTCCCTGGAAGGGGAAGGCCTTCCTCCTCGTCGACCTCGACGCGTTCTTTGCCTCCGTCGAGCAGCTCGACCACCCCGAATGGCGCGGCAAGCCCGTCATCGTGGGCGGAGATGCAGAGAAACGCGGCGTCGTCTCCACTGCCTCCTATGAGGCACGCGTCTATGGCGTGCACTCCGCGATGCCGAGCGCGCAGGCACGGCGGCTGTGCCCCGATGCCATCTGGGCGCATGCGCGCTTCGACCGCTACCGCGAGCTCTCGGGCAAGGTCATGGACATCCTGAAAAACGAGTCTCCCCTGCTCCAGCAGGTTTCGATCGACGAGGCCTACTTGGACGTGACGCCGGGTCGCTACCTGGCAGAAGACCCGGTGGAGATCGCGCTGCGCATCCAGGAGCGCGTCTCAAAGCTCGGCATCACCTGCTCGATCGGCGTCGCGAACGGCAAGGTGACGGCAAAGATCGCAAGCGAGCGGGACAAGCCCCGCGGGCTCACCGTGGTCTATCCGGGAAGCGAGGCGGACTTTCTGGCGCCGCTTCCCATACGCGCGCTGCCCGGCATCGGCAAGAGGAGCGCCGAGCGGCTGAACGCACGGGGTATCAAGACACTCGGCCAGCTCGCCGCCTGCGACCCTGTCGAGCTCGAGCCCATCTTCGGGGTAAACGCGGCCGTCATGTGCGGGCGCGCCGCCGGAATCGACGGTCGTGAAATCGAGGTCTCCTCCCCGGTCAAGTCAGTGGGAAACGAGCGGACCTTCGAGCGCGACCTCAAAGACCGCCGGGAAATCGAAGATGCCATCGACCTTGTCGCCCCCATGGTGGGAAGGCGCCTGCGCAAGAAGGGACTCGCGGGGCATACCGTGACGCTCAAACTGCGCTTTTCCGACCTGAGCCGCCGCACGGCTCAGCGGACGTTTTCCAGGCAAGTCGACGATGAGAACATCTTCATCCCGATTGCAAAGGAGCTTGTCGACGAGATCTGGCGCCCCGGAGACGCCGTGCGCCTCGTGGGCGTCACCATCTCGGGATTCAGCTCGAGGGGAGCACAGCTCGACCTCTTTGAAAAAGACGAGCTGCCGCAGGGGAAACCCGAGGTCATGAGCGCCGCCGACAAGATCCGCGACCGCTTTGGCGATGACATGCTCAAGTTCGGCAGGCAGCTCAAGATGAAGACGGACACGACCGGAACCACGAGCCAGTCGGGCGGCAAGGACTAGCGCTCGTCACCACGTCCGCGCACCAGCCCGTAGCCGGGGCCGAGGGCGCGCACGAAGCCCACCGAAAAGCAGAGCGTTGCCACCTCGGCGACCAGCACGGAGACCCAGATACCGTCTGCGCCGAAAAAGAGCGGAAGCACGAGCACCGAGCCAATCTCGAACACGAAGGTGCGTAACACGGATAGAAGCGCGCTCACGTGCCCGTTGCCAAGCGAGGTGAAAAGCGAGGAGCAGCAGATGTTGAAGCCCATGATGAGAAAGGACAGCGAGTAGATCCTGAGCGCATAGGTGGTCAGGTCGAGGAGCGCGGCGTCATAGCTCACGTAGAGCCACGCGAGGGGGCGCGCAAAGACAGTCGAGAGCAGAAACATGGCTACACCGGAAACGGCGATGACGAGCAGGCCCTTCTTGAAGATGCTGCGCATCTCTTGCGTGTTGCGAGCGCCGAACTGGTAACTCATGAGCGGCGTCGAGCCGATGGCAAATCCCATGAAGACGCCCGAGAAGATCATGGAGAGCTCGAGGAGGACGCCGTAGGCGGCGACGCCGTCGGAGCCGATGAGCCTCATGAGCTGGATGTTGTAGACCATTGCCACAATGGAAAAAGCGATATTGCTCACCATCTCGGAAGAGCCGTTGATGCAGGCCTTCTTCAGCGTCTTTGCATCAAAGCTCGTGCGCCCGAGCCTGAGCATGCTCGCGTTGGGACGCGCAAAGTAGACGATTGGGCCAAAACCCGCGCACACGACGCCGAGGTCCGTTGCCAGGGCAGCTCCGGTGAGCCCCCAGCCAAAGCCGATGATGAACAGCGCATCGAGGGCGATGTTGACGACACCGCCCAGCACGGAGAACACGATGCCGAGGTTGGGCTTTCCCGATGCGGGGAAGTAGCTCTCAAAGGCATACTGCAATACAAAGCCGGGCAAGATGACGATGAGGATCCGCCCGTAGGAAATGCACATGTCGAGCATGGACTCGTCTGCACCCAGCAAGCGCGCGACCTGGGGCATACATGCGAACCCGAGGGCGCCGAGGAGCGCGGCCACGACAATCGCGGCGTAGATGAACAGCGAGAACTGCCGGTTTGCGAGTTCCCCGCTCCCGCGTCCGCGTGTTATCGAGACCAGCGCGGCGCCTCCCGTGCCGAACACGAGTCCGACCGCCCCGAGTATCTGGATGAAGGGAAAGATGATGTTGACCGCCGCATAGGCGACCTTGCCCACGCAGTTGGAGATGAAGAGGCTGTCGGCGATGACGTAGGCCGAGGTGAAGATCATCACCACTATGCTCGGCGCGCAATAGCGCAGCAGCGCAGCCATGGTGAAGTGCTGCGAGATATCGACTGCCTTGCCCACGGGGGCGCTCCTCCTGATCGCCTGTGCCATCAAAGCACTGACCATAGCAGGAGCGCGAGGAGATTCCCACCCGCGGGAGGTAACGGTCACGCATCCGTTGAGCAGGCGTCCAAGATGCGCAGGGGCAGCGTCTCCAGATCTGACTGGTCGTAGGTAAAGCGGATTTCCTGCATGTCGACTTCCGGGCGCACGAAGCACAGCTCGACTTCGGTCACCTCTGCTGCGGAGAGAACGGCATAGGCATAGCAGTCCGCCTGCAGACGGTAGCGCTCCTTCAGCTCGGACTCCTCTCCGCTCTCGCCGGTCTTGTAGTCGATGACGAGCGCCTGGCGGTGATCACGGTCCAGGCAGAAGAGGTCGAGGTACCCTTCGAGCGGAAGGCCCATGAGGTCAACGCAGAAGTGATGCTCTGCATAGACTTCCGGATACGAGCGCGCCTCGGCATAACGTTTAGACGAGCGCCAGGAATCGAGCGCATCCACGAGCCGCTCGCGCTCGAGGGCATCGAGCACATAGCGGCGCTCGGCTGCACCGATGCGCGCCTCAATGCCCTCATCAGAGCCCGTGCAGGCAAGCCACTGCGCCACCAAGTGGAAGGCCGAGCCAAATGGACTCACGGTCTTTTCCGGGATGACGCGCTCGGGCAGCACGAGCGCCTCGCGTGGCGGGGCGGCGGCGGACACTTCCCGCACTCCCCGGGCAAGCGAGGAATACGAATAGGAAAGCGGTGGGATGCTGAGGTAGGAGGAAATGTGCGGGCGCTCGGCAAGCGGCACGAGCGGATGCTCGATGCGCGCATCCTTTTCGGTCCCTCCCTCTTCTGGCGTTTCTCCGACACTTTCGAAGGGGACCTCGTTCAGCGTCATGGAGACGAGCGCCCCCGACGCCGTGCGCACCTTTGCACCCGATTGGGGAAGCTCCTCGTCAAAGGCCGCCGAAAGCGCTCGACAGCCAAGGGCAGAGCCGAGTTTTTGCTTGGTGAGATAGGAAGAATCGTGCTCGATGAGGATGAGGACATCGCGCGCACGGGTGAGCGCCACGTAGAGGAGCCGCTGGCTTTCCTCGTCTGCACGGCGACGTTGCAGGCGCTGTGCGTGCACGGAAAAGCCCGCACGGCTCGAAGCGGCCCCGAACGTGTCGGGCTCTTCGGCATCGGCATCGAAATCCTTCTTTATCTTTTCCTGTGCATCCACGGAAAGCGCAAGATAGCTCTTGCCCTCCTCGGAAAGCGAGATGACGTCGCTTCCCTTGCCGATGTTGCTGTCATCGTATTCCGCGACGGCGACGATGGGGAACTCGAGCCCCTTTGAAGCATGGATCGTCATGATCTGCACGGCCTCTTTGCCGTCGGAGACCATGGCGCCGAGCGAATCGCGGGCACCGGCTCCCCGCTGCGCCATGTCGAGCAGATTCGAGAAGTACTGGGCAGCGCCGCCGATCACGTGACCGCGTTCTGCTTCGTAATCGTCGAGCAGGTCTGCCACGCGCTGGATATTCGCCTGCACGGCAGCGCCCTCCGCCCCGCGCGCGGAGAGCCCGGCCGTCCAGCCGGACTCGAACGCGGCTCGGAGCAGGACCTGCGAAAACGGATGCCCGCAGACATCGGCCAGGGCGCGCGAGAGCACCTGATAGGCATGCACGAGCGAGGGCATCTCGGGCGTCTTCTCATCCTTTTCGTTTTGTGAAGCAGCCGCAACGTGTCGCAACGCATCGAACAGCGAGTTCTTTGCACGAACGTCGTCGGGGCGGACATTCTGATAGCGCTTGGAGGCATTCGCGAGCACGAGCAGCTCATCGTCTCCGATATCGAGGAAATGCGACCCCATGAGCTCGAAGAGCGCCTCGTCATCATCGCAATCTGCCAAGAAGCGCAAGAAGGCGACGCAGGCGGACACCTCGGGATGACTGTAGAAGTCAGAACCGCCCGAGATCACGCAGGGGATGCCACGGGACCTGAGCTCGCGCACATAGGCACCGGACTTGCTGCCCTTGGTCGACCGCAGAAGCAGTGCCATGTCTCCGTAGGCAGCGCCCTTCTCGTGAAGCGCCTCGAACTGGTCTGCCAGCGCGCGGGCATCGGCAGCGCGCAACGCGTCAACCGGCGTGCAACGTCGGGCGTTCTCCTTACTCCTGCTGCCGGCAGAGAAGATAACGCGGACGCGGCAATCGTCCTTTTCGATCCAGGCAGGGGGCTCGGGGTCCCTGCCCGAGCTCACCTTGAGGAATTCCCCGCCAAAGAACTCGGGCGTAGAGAAGATGTCCTCGACGAATCCCAGGATGTCGGGGTGCGAGCGGAAGTTCTCCGTGAGCTCGACCTCTTGCGAATCATGAAGGTCCATCTCCTTGCGCATCTGGCGATAGACCTCGAGGTCGGCTCCGCGAAAACCGTATATAGACTGCTGGGCGTCGCCCACGGTGGCAAGCGTCGAGAGCCCTTCGTCGCACAGGCACTTCACGATGGCGACCTGCAGGCTATCGGTGTCCTGGAACTCATCGACCATGACCGAGGCGAACTGCTCCTGGTACGCGCGCGCGATTTCAGGATGTTTCGAGAGCAGCCGGTAGGTCTCGGTGAGCAGGTCGCCCACATCGAGCACGCCGAGGCCGCGTTTTGCCGAGACGTGCCGTTTGCAGGCTTCTTCGGCAAACGAGAGCGCACAGCGCAGGCGCTCGTAGGCCTCCGAGGCATAGACCTCGTCCATCGTCTCGTGCAGCACTCCGATGACGTCGGAGAAAAGCGTGGCGTAAGGCTCCTTGACCTTGTTCTTGGGAGGGATTGCGGCTTCGTCGAAGACGGCCGCCACATCGTGCCACGTGCTGCAGTGCTGCTCGATGAGCCTTGCGCGCAAGAGCTCCGCATCATGGGCAATGGCATCCGCAGCCTTTGCATAGGTGCTCTTCCCCTCGGGAAGACCCAGTTCCCCGAGTTCGACGTTCGTGCGCTCGAGCAGAGAGACGAGCGAGGCGAACATCGTGGCATCGGGGCCTTCAATCTCGGGGCCGAGCTCGAAGCTCGCCACGCCCTCGGGGGCAAGCTCAAGGAGCTGGACGAGCTCCTTGAGCAGCGTCGTGACCTTCTCGGCCGAGTTGCCATAGCCCGCGAGCAGCAACTCGAAGGCGTCCTCGCCGCTGTGCTCGGTAAAGACCTCGTCGAGCGCACCCGCAAGAAGAGAGCCCGACTGCTCGTCTGAGAGAAGCTCGCGTCCCGGGTCGATGCCCGCCTCGAAGGCATGAGCCGTGAGGATGCGCCGGCACATCGAGTGAATTGTGGAGATCCATGCGGCATCGACCTCGAGCGCCTCCTGCATGAGGCCGACCTCGCGCAAGCGCGCGCGGACGCGGCCGAGAAGCTCGCCTGCCGCCTTTTCCGTGAAGGTGATCGTAAGCAGCCGGTCGACGCCCGGGATGACGCGCCCGGATTTTTCGGAGAGGCCGTAGGCCAGGCGGTTGGTGAGCGTGAAGGTCTTGCCCGTGCCGGCACCCGCCTGGATGAAGAGCGGGCGTCCCGTGACTTTAATGGCTTCTTGCTGTGCTGGCGTGAATCCCATCTAGCCCACCTTCTTCGGACAAAACGAAGCAGCGTTGCAGAACTGGCAGATATCCGAGTTTCCCCTACGGGGATCGGGAGCGATGTCGCCTGTTGCCAGACGAGCCATGCAGGAGGCGACCTCATCTTCCACTTGGCCGAGATAGTCTTCGTAGCCTTTGGGGAAGTGCTCGTTGGGCAGCGCGTCGAGGTCTTCTCGCACCGCCTCGTCGGGGCCCCAGTCGATGTCGGAGCTGTAGACGCCGCGCAGCATGTTTCCCTGGTAGGAGCGGTACACCGACCCGACGACGCGGTAGGGCAGCCCCTGCATATCGAAGCTCCTCTGCACGAGGCGCGCATAGATATCGGTCTGGATGCGCAAGGGAAGCTCGTCTTCGTCCTTGAGCCCATAGCCCTGGCCGAGCTTGCTCATCTTGTAGTCGATGATGACGGCGTGCCCCGCACCGTCGATGTCGACGCGGTCGACCTTGCCGCGCACGGGCACCGTGCCGTAGTCCAGGAGCCCATCGGCTCCCTTGCCCACGACCATCTCGAAAAACGTCGGCGTGTAGCCGGGCAGGAACGTCGCGTCCCGCTCGACCAGCTCGATGAGGTGATCGCGCAGCTCTTCTACGAGGTGGCCATCTTGGCTCGTGCGCAGGAACACGCCGGAGCCCGGCTTGTCGAGCTCGTCCATGACCTGCTCGTCGAGCGCGCGGCCCATGAGCTCGATCGCAGCATCGAGATTCTCGGGCGTCACGCGGTCGTGCCCGGCCTCTTTCAGGCTGAGGTAGAAGCGCTCGAGCGCCCCGTGCGCGAGGTTGCCCTGAGCAGACTCGTCAAAGATGCTGTCCATGCCGCGCACGCCCACGCGCCGGTTGACGTACCACCGGTACGGGCAGCGATAGTAGTCCTCGAGTGCTGTCGGGGAGAACTGGTACGCGCGGCCGCGATAGTCGCAGACGACCTCATCTGCACTCAGGGCGCGCTCGAAGCGACCGCGCGAAAAACGGACCGTCTCCCCGCCTGCCCTCTTCGCGCGGGAGAACACCTCCTGCTCGCTGAGGCAGACGAGCTGTCCGCGCAGCGCCTCTGGCACCTCCTGGATGGGAAGCTCTTCGTCGGCAGCGCTGCGGTAAACCGCCATGAGCTCGTCCCAAAGCGCGCTCTGGCAACTCTCCTTTGCGCTCTTGTCGTGGGTCGCTCGGTAAAAGCAGAAGCGGTTCGAACTCGCCTCGATGCAGGTCAGAAGCATCAAGCGCTGCTTTTTCGCCGTCGTATCGGGAACGGCGATACCGAGCTTTCTGGATATCCCTTCGAAGGCATTGGCCTCGATGCGCATCGGATAGGTGCTCGCATCGAGGTCTGCCAGTATCGTGCAGGGGACCTGCCCGATGCCGAATGCGCTCGAGTCCCCCAGGGCAAGCGCATGGGCGGGATCGCCAAAGGCGCGCGAGAGCGGAACCGGGAGCTCGGCCACATCGTGCAGGCTCGGGGCAGTGCCCAGACTCAGGCAGGTCTCGAAATAGCGGAGCAGGGTCTCTGTCGCCGCCTTGTCATCGACGAGCACGTCGACCGGCACCCGGGCGTGCTTGGCGTTCTCGAACATGAGGCGTGCGCAGGCAGCCGGATCGGCCGAGCGCAGCGCGCGCAGGGGCTCGAGAAGCTCGCGGAAGGTCTTCGAGCCGACGTTTCCCTGGGTAAAGCCCGTCTCGATATCGGTCCAGCAGCGGTCCAGACGCGATCCGCCCAGACTGCGCCAGTACATCTGGACAGCGCGGGCGGTCTTTGCGTCCAGTCCCGAATACGGTGTGGAGACGAATTCCATGAGCAGGTCGGAATCGAGGCGATCGCGCCCCGGGATGAGGGATTCGCCCTCGGTACCCGCACACTGGATGAAATCGACGTACGCGGCACCCAATCCCGTGCGCGCCAGCGGCACCGAAAACGTGCAGGCAAAGGGGATGCCGGCCTGGGCCAGGGCATCCTGCACGTAGGGAAAGCTCGCGGCAGGGTCCGAGAAGACGACCACGATCTGCTCAGTGGAGAAGCCTTCTTTTTCCAAGCGTTTCACGAGCTCGACGACAAGTTCGCCTTCGACATGGGCGCCCCGCACCTCCGCAGGGATGACCGCGCCCGTGCTCGCAAGCCCACCGTGCCCAGAATAGAGCAGGCGCTGCAGATCGACGAGCTCTGCAGGACGCTCCTCGTGGTGATGGGGATGCTCATGGCCGTCCTCGTGACCGTGTTCCCCAGGCGTTTCCTGCTCTTCGGGGTCCGCTCCTGCGGAAAGCTCGCGTTCCACAACCGCGACCTCGAGCTTTTCCGAAACGCGTTGAATGAAGCGTGCCCGTGAGGGGATGTCGAGGTCGATATCGCAGCATACGATTGCCTCGGGCGCGAGGTCGAGTTCGAGCAGGCGCTCTTCTGCCTGCACGGCCTCGACAAGGCCCTGGGCCTCGAGTGCCCTGCCATAGGCGATGACCGTGCCCATTATGGTGGACTCGGCATCCGTGAAAGGAGCGTTTGGCTCGAGCCCGGTGGCAAGCGCCTCCGCTGCAAAGGTCCCCAGCTGTTTCACGAGACCTGCAGACGGTTGCGCCTGAGTGAGCTTGGCAGCGGTCACGAGCGGTCGCAGGAGAATCTGGCGTTGGAGGGGCGTCACGATCTCGGCACCGCTGCCATAGACCTCCCAGAGCCCCGCAACCCACTGGTCGAAGGTCTGGACCTTCACGCCAAGCGGGATAACGCGGCGCAGGGCGATCGTGAGATCGGATACCCAAGTCTCGTCCGGGGCGATGAGCGTCGTTGCATGGTGCGTGTCGACCGCCTGCGCGCAGAGAGCGACGACCGCGTCGACCAGCTCGTGACGCGAGTGAACGGAATAGGTGCTCAGTCCCATGTTTCTCACCAATCGAAGACCTTGCCCACCGGCTCGTCGATGAGCAGGTCGGCACGTGCATCGGCAGGAGTCGGCGACAGGTTCACGATGACCAGCGCATCTCCCTTGAAATATTCGAGAAAGCCCGCCGCCGGCCAGACCACGAGCGATGTCCCGGCAACGATGAGGAGGTCGGCTCTGGAGATCGCCGTGACCGCCTGGAGCATCACCTGCTCGTCGAGCGGCTCTTCGTAGAGGACGACATCGGGCTTGATGATGC
Organism: Coriobacteriales bacterium; assembly: GCA_050943615.1. Taxonomy (GTDB): domain Bacteria; phylum Actinomycetota; class Coriobacteriia; order Coriobacteriales; family QAMH01; genus CACZQA01. Next base: position 28,646 of record JBMNPN010000001.1, on the reverse strand, counting down.
CGCCACACGCCGGGCAGTGCGGCACGGGGCTCGGGTCGTCCACGACGGCATCGAGCCCATAAGGCGCGCCGCAGTTCATGCAGTGGTTGCGCAGCACCGAGCCATGCAGCTCCAAGACGTTTTTCGAGCCCGCCTTCTGGTGCAGCCCGTCGATGTTCTGCGTCACGATGGCATCGAGCTTTCCCCTTCCCTCGAGCTCGGCGAGCTTCAGGTGACACTGGTTGGGCTCGGCATCGGGAAAGATCATGCGCTCGCGGTAGAAGCGGTAGAACTCTTCGGGATGGGCATTGAAGAACGAGCGGCTAATAATCGTCTCGGGCGGATAGTCCCATTGCTGGTTGTAGAGGCCGTCCTGGCTGCGGAAATCGGGAATGCCCGATTCGGTGGAAACCCCCGCTCCGCCAAAGAAGACCGTCGAGGAACTCTGCTCGATGAGGTTCCTGAGCTGTGAGATCTTGTCAGTTTCTGCCATGGGGCGCCCCTTTTCCGTCGTATATGGAGAGCAGTTCGAGCGGCTCGTCGATGAGATAGTCGGGATGTTCTGCCGCCAGCGTGGCGCGGTCGCGGAAACCCCAGGTGCAGCAGACCGTGGTGCAGCCGGCCGCCTTGCCCACCTGGGCATCGGGTTCCGAGTCTCCAATGTAGATTGCCCGGTCTGCAGTAGAGCCCATGCGCTCGAGCGCCTTGAAAACCATATCGGGCGCGGGCTTTGGCGGAATACCGTCCACACGCCCGACTGCCATAGGAATGCTGTCCGCAAACCAGAGCCTGCGCAGCTGCTCGACGTCGCGGTCTGCCTTGTTGCTCACGATGGCGAGCTTGGCCCCGCGCTCGTTGAGCGCATCCAATAACTCGGGGATGCCGTCATAGGGTTTGGTCGTGTCGTTGTGGTGGGCGTTGTAGTGGGCGGTGAAGGCATCGTGCACCCGCTTGAACTCGGGAGAATCCGTTGGATACGCATGGTGCGTCGTCTCGTCGATGAGCACGATCGAACCGTACCCTGCCGCCAGCCGCGTCTCATCGAGGCTCACCTGTGAAAGCCCGCATTCCGCAAGTGCGTAGTTGACACTTGCATGCAGGTCATCGAGGGTAGCGAGCAGCGTGCCGTCCATATCGAACAGAACCGTATCGAACAAGAGGCTCCTCCTTTTCATATAGCCCGAGGCCGATTGTACCCCAGTGCTGGGACACGAATCGCGCTGGCAAAAAAGAGGCCATGACCAGCATTTGAACGGCTGCCTTCCAATGCTAGACTTTCCGGCATGGCTACCACTTACCGACTCATACTCGCCTCGGGCTCTCCCCGCCGCCGCGAGCTTCTCAAGCGCGCAGGCTACGACTTCGAGGTCATCGTCTCTCACGCAGAAGAAGAGGCCTGCTCGGACACCGCACCCGAACGGCTCGCCGTGCACAACGCCTGCATCAAGGCGCGGTCCGTATCCCACGAGCTTTCCGAAGACGGCAGTGCGCGCACTCCGCTCGTCATCGGCGCGGACACCATTGTCGTGCACCGGGGCACTGTCTTTGGAAAGCCCGCAGACGAAGAGACGGCCCATGAGACGCTCGCCGCGCTCTCGGGCGATACGCACCAGGTCATCACCGGGGTCTGCCTGTCCACGCCAGATAACGAGCTTGTCTTTGCGGAGACGACCGATGTCGTGTTCCAGCGCCTTTCAGACACGGAAATCGACGCCTACATCGCGACGGGAGAGCCCATGGACAAGGCCGGCGCCTATGGCATACAGGGTGGGGCCGCCGCCTTTGTGGACCATATCGACGGCGATTACGACAACGTCGTGGGGCTGCCCGTCGCGCGCCTCGTCTCCGAGCTCGACAGGCTCGGCGTGCCGCGCGCACGGACATCAGGACAAATCAGCTGTTAGAAAGAGACAGCGCAGACGCTCGAGACCATAGGGGCCGTTTGCGAACTAGGAGCGCTTGACCTTGACGGCGGCGATCAGATAGAGCACCGGCAGAATCGCAAAGAGCAGCGCATAGAGGGCCAGCGACACATAGTTGGTCACACCGGAAGCGACTGCATAGGCGATGAAGAGCACGTCGAGCACGAGCGCGATGATGGCAAAGACGATGGCGACCATCGCACGTTTGGGATGCTTGGCAACGTAGATGCCGACGACGCCCGGGACGATGCTCGCCACAGACAATCCGATGAGCAGGCCGTAGAAGAAATAGCCGAGGTACATGAGCTGGTCTGCCACGCCGGAAAGCGCCGAAACCTTCCCTATCTGCAGGGCGCAGTAGACGATGACAAGGGCGACGCACACGAGGATGGCAACGCTCACGCCCGCGAGCATGCGGTGCCCCCACGTCTTCTCGAATACAAGGAGGTCCTTGTTGCCACGGTCGTCGGTCAGAACCTTGGGATCGACCTTCTCGGGCCGGTCCTCGGCAAGCATCTCTTCATCCGACGTCCCCGTGAGCGGATATTCCCCGATGTCAGAATTCTCGTTCATGGCATGGAATTCTAACTGTTGTAGATGGTTTTTTCACCACATGCGGGACATTTGACGGCAATTTTCCCCTTGCCCTTGGGAACGCGCAGGCGCTGGCCGCAGAACTGGCAGTTGAGATAGGCGTAGTTCTTGTCATCGCGATGCTGCTGACGCTTGCGCCGACGCGAAAGGTAGCGCTCGTTTTCCTCGCGGCGCTTGTCGATATTGTGGGAGAGCATGCGAAAGACCATATAGACGAGGAAGGCGATGGCAACCCAATTGAGGATGGAACCGACCAAATTGAGCAGGTTCGCGACCAGGGCGACATGGGCGAGGTAGTAGATGATGGAGGCGAGAACGCTCGCGACGATGGAGACGATGAACAAGACGATAGTGCGGATTCCAAGAGCGCGTCCGTATTCGTCGAATCCGTACCTGCCTAACATGAAGTTGTAGAACCACTGGGCGAACTTGTTCATCGAGTCGGTCTCCCTACAATGCTCGACTTGCTTTATTGTCGACTTGTTTATTGGCGTTGGGATGCATTGTAGGCAGCCATGCTTAACCAAGCCTGAAGCGTTGCCAACCCGTGTCAATAAAAGCAGGCTATCGAATTGCCCCGAACAAAGGCTGACCGGCGTCGAGCAGCGACGTCCATTGCGTTTCAGCCGATGCGGGAGAAACGCTCCTGGCGCCTTGCCACCAGCTCGTCTACGGGCACGCCGTCGAGCTCGGCGAGCGCGCGCTTGATGTAGGCTGCCACCGCATCCACGGCAGCCTCGACGTCCTTGTGCGCACCGCCTTCCGGCTCGGGGATGATGTCGTCGATGATGCCGAGCGCCTTTGCATCGGCTGCCGTCGGTTTCATGGCAGAGGCCGCCTCGGCAGCACGGCTCGCATCCTTCCAGAGAATCGAGGCAAAGCCCTCGGGCGTGAGAATCGAATAGACGGCGTTTTCCAGCATGGCGATGCGATCGGCAACGGCGAGCGCGAGGGCTCCCCCGCTTCCGCCCTCGCTCAAGATCACGGACACGACCGGGACCTTAAGGCTCGCAAACGTCGTCAGGCACTCCGCGATCACGTTGCCCTGCCCGCGCTCTTCGGCACCCGCATCGCAGTGGGCGCCCTGCGTGTCCACCAGGCAGACCACAGGCCGTCCGAACTGCTCGGCCTGCCGTGCCAGGCGCAGTACCTTGCGATAGCCCTCCGGGTGCGCGCAGCCAAAGTTATGGGCGATGCGGCTCTTGGTGTCAGAGCCCTTCTCCTGCGTGATGATGGTGACGGGACGCCCCTCGATAAAGCCGAGACCCCCCACGATGGCGGGATCGTCCCCGTAGCAGCGGTCGCCGTGCATCTGCAGAAAGCAGTCGACGAGCCCCTCGAGGTACGCATGGGCCGTGGGACGGTCGACCCTGCGGGCAAGCTGCACATGGTCCCAGGCGCCCAGGTCCTTGCCCTCCCGCCGTGAAAGGTCGGCTCGGACGTTGATCAGCGCCTCGGAAGCGGGGTCGGAAGAGCGGGGCACTTGGGCGGCACGGTACGTGTTGGGCCTGACACCGACCGCATCCGCCACGGTATCGGCAGTCTCTGCCCCGCGTTTGAAGACGTCCTGCATGCCGGAGAACACCTGCCTGAACGGGTTCGAGTCGCGGCGTCGGGTCTTCCTCTCATGGCTTGCGCGCACGAAGTCTTCCGAGCGCCTGCCCGCGCGGGCGTCCGCCTTGGAGAACACCTCCTGCATCACGCGCTCCTCCTCGCGCGTGGGACGGTGGTGGAGGACGATGAGCTGGGCAATCACCTCGCGGAGGTCCTCACGCGCGACGATGCCGTCGATCAGACCGTGCTCGAGCGCGAACTCGGCGGTCTGGAAATCCTCCGGGAGCTTTTCGCGTACAGTGGACTCGATGACGCGCCGCCCCGCAAAGCCGATGAGCGCCTTGGGTTCGGAGATGATGACATCGCCTTCCGTCGCAAACGAGGCAGTCACGCCGCCTGTCGTCGGATCGGTGATGACCGAGAGGTAGAAGAGGCCCGCCGCGCGATGGCGCTCGATGGCGCACGAGACCTTGGCCATCTGCATGAGCGAGACGAGCCCTTCCTGCATGCGGGCGCCGCCCGAGCAGGTAAAGATGACCACGGGGAGCTTCTGCTCGGTGGCATGGTCGATCATCTCGGACAGACGCTCGCCGACAGCCGATCCCATCGAGCCCATCATGAAGGTCGAGTCCATGACGGCGATGCCGCACGACTGCTCCTTGATGCGGGCAAAGCCGCAGACCACGGCCTCGTCCTCCCCGCAATTGTTTCGGGCCTTCTCGAGCTTTTCGGCATACCCCGGAAACCCCAGCGGGTCCTTGCTCTTCACGGCCGCCGCATACGGGGCGAAGCTGTCCTTGTCGACGATGAGCGCGAGGCGCTCTGATGCGCGCATACGGAAATACTCGTTGCAGCGCGGGCATCGGTAGTCGTTTTCCACCACGTGCCTGCGCTCGGCGGAGTATCCGCAGACCTTGCACTTGTAGACCTCCCGCTTGGGAAGGCCGACCGCCGGGGTGATCTCGATGTAGTCTGTCCGTGCCATGTGCCTGATGCTTCGATTCCTAGTTTGCCGTCTGTCCGGATTTTCCGTCTGCCGGGCTTTTCGCCTCGAGAACGTAGAGCTGGTCGGCCTCGACGCACAGGGTGCCTTCCACCCGCGCGCTCACGTGGGCGCGCGCCGAGCGCTTGTTCGCCTTCAGGATCTCGGCCGTCATGATGAGCGTGTCGCCCGGAAGGACCGGATGGCGAAACTTCGCATTGTCGACCTTGGCGAGAAACCCGAGCCTGCCCTCGTTTTCCGGCAGCCCCATGAGCGCGATGCCCGCCGTCTGCGCCATCGCCTCGAGCATGAGGACGCCCGGCATGATGGGGTGCCCCGGGAAGTGTCCCTTGAAGAGCTCCCAGGACGGGTCTATGTCGAGTTCGGCCACCACGCGCTTCCCGAGCTCGTGCTCGGTGACGCGGTCCACCCACAGAAACGGGGGACGGTGCGGCAGGATCTTCTCGATGTCGGCGCGCCCGAGCGGCTTTCCCGGCTCTGGCACCAGTTCGCGTTTGCTGAGGCCCATCTGCTACTCCTCGAATACCTTGAAGCACAGCGACGCGTTATGCCCGCCGAATCCGAGCGAGTTGGAGAGGGCATAGCGCATCGGGTGGTCGGTCACCGTCTCGGCCGATACCCAGACATCGAGCTCGGGGTCGGGTTCGGCATATCCGCAGGTGCCCGGGACCTTCTGCTCGGCAAGCGCACGCGCCGTGACGCAGGCCTCGATGGGGCCGCAGGCTGCGATGCTGTGCCCGATGTTTCCCTTGACGGAGTGGACGAGCACGTTCTTTGCGTGCGCGCCGCACACCGTGTGCAGCGCCTTGGCCTCGGCAGCGTCGTTGAGCTTGGTGCCCGTCCCATGCGCGTTCAGGTAGTCGACCTGTCCAGCGTCGATGCCCGCCTCATCGAGTGCCATCCTCATCGCGCGCGCCGGCCCCTCCCCGTCGGGATCGGGGGCGGTCACGTGATAGGCGTCGCAGGTCGAGCCGAAGCCAACGATCTCTCCCAGTACCTCGGCACCGCGCGCCCGGGCATGTTCGAGGGACTCGAGGACGAGTACGCCCGCGCCCTCGCCGAGCACGAAGCCATCGCGGCGCGCATCGAAGGGAAGCGAGGCCGCCTTCGGATCCTCGGAAAGCGAAAGCGCCGTCAGGTTGCGAAACGCGCCCAGGCCGAGTTCATTGACGACCATTTCGGCGCCGCCGACGACCATCGCGTCCTGGTAGCCATGGCGGATGGCGCGCACGCCTTCGCCGATTGCATGCGCGCCGGAGGCGCAGGCCGTCGTCGTGCAGGTGCACTGGCCTTTGAGCCCATACGTGATGGCGACCTGCCCGGCTGCCATGTTGCCCTCCATGACGACGCCGAGCAGCGGTGCCAGCGCCTTGTGCGAGCCGCGCTCGATGAAGCGCTTGTGGCTGTCCATGATGGACTGCAGGCCGCCGCAGCCACTGCCGATGCAGGTGCCAATGCGCGTGGCGTCTTCCTTGTCCATGTCGATTCCGGCCTGCTCCCAGGCCTCGGCTGCCGCCACGCGCGCATACTGCTCGAAAAGGTCGGAGCGGCGCGCGTCCTTCTTGCTCAGCACGCCCATGCCGACCGGGTCGAAGTCCGTGACCTCCGCATCGACGTGCACGCCGACCACCTCGGGGTCGACGCGCTTGATCGGGCCGATGAAGCACGTACCCTCGCACAGGGCGTCCCACAGCCTGTCGAAACCGCAGCCGGCCGGCGTAACCGTTCCCATTCCGGTGATGACGACGCGATGTCCGTCTCTGCTCATATGCCAAGACCTCCGTCCACTTGAATGACCTGACCGGTGATATAGGCCGCCGCATCCGAAGCGAGAAAGGCGACGGCACTCGCCACGTCCTCGGGGGTGCCCAGACGCCCGAGGGGTATCTGCACGCGCATCTTCTCGAGCGCATCCTGGTTCATGTTCGCGACCATGTCCGTCGCGATGAAGCCGGGGGCGACCGCGTTGACCGTGACCCCGCGTCCGGCAAGCTCGCGCGCGAGTGCCTTGGTGAGCCCGACCACGCCCGCCTTTGCCGCAGAGTAGTTCGCCTGGCCGGCCTGTCCCATGAGCCCGGAAAGCGAGCTGATGTTGACGATGCGCCCCGCGCGCTGCTTGGCAAGCGGGCGCACCGCATGGCGGCAGACGTTGAAGACTCCCTTGAGGTCGGTGGAGATGACCTCGTCGAACTGCTCCTCCTTCATGCGCATGAGGAGCGTGTCGCGCGTGATGCCGGCGTTGTTCACGACGACGGCGATGCGCTCGAACTGCGCGAGCGCGGCATCCACCAGCTCCTTTGCCGCATCGAAGTCCGAGACATCTGCCTGGACCACGAGCACCTCGACGCCGTATGCCGCCCTCACCTCGTCTGCAAGCGCCTGGGCAGCAGAAGCGCTGCCCTCGTGCGCGTGGTTGATGACGACCGGATGCCCCTGGGCCGCAAGTGCCCGTACCGTCGCGGCGCCGATGCCGCGGGCGGACCCGGTGACCAGCGCGCATCCTTCAAGCGAGCTATCCACAATAGGCCTCCAAATCCTCGACGCTTCCAATGCTCACGAGCTCGACTTTTGCGCCGATTGCGCGTGCCGTGCGCTTGACCAGGCCGGTGAGCACCTTGCCAGGACCGCATTCGACAAAGCGCTCCACGCCGTCAGAGACCATGTGCTCTATGGTCTCCTGCCAGCGCACCGGCGAGACGATCTGCTCGTAGAGCATCTCGGCTTCCGTTCCCGGCACGAGCGGGCGCGCCGTACAGTTGCAGTAGAGATCGATTGCGGGAGCCGAGAACTGCGTGGCATCGAGTGCCGGGCGCATCTGGCGTGCCGCAGGTTCCATGAGCGGGGAATGGAACGCGCCCGAGGTCTTGACGGGCACGAAGCGCCCTCCCGCCTCCTTCCAGGCGGCGCAGGCGGATTCGAGCGCCTCGGTCTGGCCGGAGATGACGACCTGCCCCGGGCAGTTGAGATTCGCGGCCACGAGCACCTGCCCGTACTTGGCCGCATGATCGGCGCAGAGCGCTTCTGCCTGCTCGGCGCTGCAGCGCAAGAGCGCCGCCATGCCGCCGGGATTGGAGTGCGCCGCATGGGCCATTGCCGCCCCGCGCCTGCTCACGAGCTCGAAGGCAGTCTTGGAATCGATGGTCTTGGCAAGGGCGTGCGCGGCGTATTCGCCGAGCGAGAAGCCCGCCACGCAGTCCGGCTCCACACCATGCTCGATGAGCGCGATCGCGATGGCGAGGGACGTCGCCACAAGGGCCGGCTGGGTGTTCTGGGTCTGGCCAAGCTCCTCGAGGGGGCCCTGTTCGCAGAGCTTGCGGATCTCGAGCCCCGACGCCGTGTCCACCTGGTCGAACAGGGCGGCACACGTTGGGTACGTTTCCGCAAAGTCCACGCCCATCCCCACCTGCTGGGCACCCTGGCCCGAGCAGAGAAAGGCGGTTTTCGTCATGAGAACTTCTTTCGGAATTGATTGCTTTCGATAAGCTCGTCGGCGTTCAGGGAGAGGAGCTGTTCTGCCTCGGCGACGAGTCCGTGCACGACGTCGGCGGCCGTGCCGCGCTCGTTGACGAGGCCGGCGACCTCGCCTGCCATGAAGGCGCCCGTCTCCAGGTCGCCCTCGCGCGCCGCCCGGCGCAGGGACCCCGAGAGCTTGAGCTCGGATTCCTCGCCGTTCAAGACGCCGGCGAGCTCGGCTTTGCGCGCCGCGCGCGAGAACTTGTTCTTGAGCCCGCGCACCGGATGGCCGGCGACGCGCCCCGTGACGATCGTGTCGGAGTCCTTTGCCTTGAGGACCTTTTGCTTATAGTTCTCGTGGACCGTGCACTCATCGACCGTCAGAAAGCGTGTGCCAACCTGCACGCCCTCGGCGCCCAGCATGAGCGCCGCTGCCATCTGCCTGCCGCAGGCGATGCCGCCCGCGGCGATGACGGGGATGTCGACGACACCTGCGACCTGCGGCACGAGCGCCATGGTGTTGAGCTCGCCGATGTGGCCGCCCGACTCTCCGCCTTCTGCGATGACGGCATCGGCGCCGTTTGCGGCCATGCGCCGTGCCAGCGCTGTCGAGGCGACGACCGGGATGACCTTGATGCCCGCGTCCTTCCACGCCTGCATGTAGGGTGAGGGACTTCCCGCCCCCGTAGTGACCACGGGCACCCGCTTTTCGATGGCGAGCTGGGCGAGGTCTGCGGCGTGCGGGCTCATGAGCATGATGTTGAGGCCAAAGGGGCGCTCGGTGCGCTCCTTGGTCTCGTCGATCATCTGGGCCACATGTTCGGCGCTCGCGTTCCCGCCCGCGAGTATCCCCAGCCCCCCAGCGTTGCTCACCGCAGAGGCGAGCGAGGCATCGGCAATCCAGGCCATCGCTCCTTGGAAGACCGGATAGTCGATGCCCAGAAGCTCGGTGATACGCGTCTGCATGTGCCTATTTCAGGGAGTCCACGTGCTTGACGATGTCGCCCACGGTCTCGATGCCCTCGGGCTCGCCGAAGTCGATGCCCTCGGCATCCTCGAGATCGGTGATGAGCTCGACCATATCGAGAGAATCGATGTCGAGAGACTCGAGCGTGGAATCCTCGGTGACCGTCGACGGGTCAATGCCGAGGTTTTCCTCGAGGAGGTTCTTGATAGTGTCGATCGTAGCCATGGTCGTCCTTTCATTTGATACGGAAAAATCGGAAGCGGAAAGCACCGGCGGGAGACCCTGGCGTGCACCGCGTCCTTGAAAACGACGCGATTCAGTGTAACCAAGTTCTCCTCGGCAGCTTCAAACACTTGTTATTTTGCGCAAGGTCACGTCCCCGATACAATAGCTGCCATGGAAACTTCATCGTCAAATTTGCAGCACGCGCAGGTAGAGCACGAGTCCTTGCACACGCTCGTACTCGAACTCGGATATCGCGGGAGCGCCTACAGCGGCTTTGCAAAGCAAAAGGACCCCGCCATCCCGACCGTGCAGGCAGAGCTCGAACGGGCGCTCTCCACGCTCGCCCGCCGCGATGTCGAACTCGTCTGCGCGGGCAGGACCGATGCGGGCGTCCATGCCCGCGGCCAGGTCGTGAGCTGTACGTTCGAACGCGACTGGCTGAGCAGCCGCGAGCCGCGCAAGCTCATGACCTCCCTCAACGCGCTCACGCCCGATGACATCGCGGTCAAGCGCGTGGCATTTGCCGATGCCGGGTTCTCCGCCCGCTTCGATGCGGTAAGCCGCGAGTACCGCTACCGCATCTGCACGGGCCCTACCCCGCCGCTCTTCTTGCAGGACTTTGCCTGGTGGCACCGCGCCCCGCTCGACGTCGATGCCATGGACTCGGCTGCCCGCTGCCTCGTGGGCGAGCACGACTTCAAGTCCTTTTGCAAGGCGCAAAGCGCCGTCGGAAAGACGACCATGCGCTGCGTTGAGCGCCTCGACCTTTACACGGAAACGCAGCTCGGCGAAGACTGCCTGGTCATCGACATCGTGGGAAACGCCTTCCTGCACTCCATGGTGCGCACGATTGTGGGCACGCTCGTGCGGGTCGGCGCGGGCAGAAAGGACCCTTCCTGGGTCGCGGAAGTCCTTGCGGCAAGAGATAGGAACGCCGCAGGCGAGAACGCGCCTGCCAAGGGGCTCACCTTCTGGCAGGTCAACTACCCGAACGACCTCATCCGAGACACGCTCGACTGATGCCGCAACACCCCGATATGCGCCCATTGCGGGGCGGATGCCGCGCTAGTACGCAATGCAGACGCCGACGAGCACGACAAGGCCCACCACGAGCGTGACGACATCGGCTGCTCTCCATGGACGCGAATGGGCGCGAGTGCGCCTTGCGACGCCATAGCAGCGGGCATCGAGCGCCACACCGAGAACCTCCGCCTTCCTGAACAGCCCCACGAAAAGCGGCACGACCACCGGTATCCACGCCTTGAGGCGCGCAAGGATATTGCCCTCCTCGAAACTCGCCCCGCGCGCCATCTGAGAGCGCCTGATCGTCTGCGCCTGCTCGATGGTCGTCGGAATGAAGCGCAAGGCGAGCGAGACGATGGTCGTGATCTCATCCACGGGCACCTTCAACCGTGCAAGGGGCAGCAACAGGGCGCGCATGCCGTCGACGAGGTCGACCAGCGAAGTCGTGAAGGTGAGAAGCGAGCAGCCGCCCAAGAGCACGGCGATGCGCAGAGCCAGGAAAAGCCCCACCAGCGTTCCGTCGAGCGTGAGCCCGAAGCTTCCCGCCAGCGCAAGTTGCTGCGTGGCGCCAATCGAGCCCGCCATCCCCTCATACGGCCGCCAGCTCGCCCCCAGATCGAAGCTGAACGCGTGCACGACGATGGTGAAGGCGAGGATGAAGGCGATGGGCGCGAAACCGCGTAGGGCATTCGAGAGCGGGATCTTCGCCAGGGCGTAGGACATGACTGCAAGCGCGCACAGGATGCCGATTCCCGCCCAGGTCTCGACAAAGAACGCACAGACAGAGAAAGCGCAGGCCAAGACAATCTTGACCTGCGCTTTCAGTGCGTGCACCTGACTCGGTTCGGGGAGATAGGTACCAAACGCGAACGTCGATGCCATCTCGATCCCCTTGCGAGAACTACGTTGGCCGGATCTACTCGGCCTTCTCCTCGTCAGACTCCTCGGCGGGCGCATTGGCCTCGTCGGCAGTCTCGGCAGCATCGGCAGCATCATCCGTGGCCTCTTCCACGGTCTCGGCAGCCTCGTCTGCGGTCTCCTCTGCAGCTTCGGCCTCATCGGCGGCCTGCTCCTCCTCAGCAGCCTCCGTAGCCTCCTCGTCGGCGGACTTGTCCGCCTTGGGCTCTGCCTTCTTGGCAGGGGTCTCGGCCTTCTCTGCGGCCTTGTCGGCCTTCTTCTTGGTCACAACCTGCTCTTCGACGAGCTCGATGATCGCCATCGGGGTGTTGTCGCCCTTGCGCGGCCCGAGCTTCATGATGCGGGTGTAGCCACCGTTGCGGTCGGCCCACATGCCCTGCTCGGCCTTTGCAAAGACCTCGCGGACGAGCTCCTTGTCGCCCAGGATGGCGATGGCCTGGCGGCGGGAATGCAGGTCGCCCTTCTTAGCCAGGGTGATGATGTGCTCGACGGTCGGGCGCATCTCCTTGGCACGGACGACCGTGGTCTTGATGCGGTCGTTGGTGAAGAGGGCGACCGCAAGGTTCTTCTTGATGGCCTTGGTGTGGCTCGCATCAGTGCCGAGCTTGCGGCCTTTCTTGTAATGCCTCATTGATCTTGTCTCCTACTTACTGCTTCAAGCTCAGGTCCATCGACTGAAGCTTGTCCTTGACCTCTTCAATCGACTTGGCCCCGAAATTGCGGATATTGAGCAAATCGTTCTCTGAATACTCGACCAGCTGGCGAACCGAATGGATACCGGCGCGCTTGAGGCAGTTGTAGGAGCGAACCGAGAGGTCCAGGTCCTCGATCTGCTTCTCGAGCTCGGTGTTCTTGCTCGGACCCTCAGGCGCGAAGATGCTCTCCTGCTCCTCGTTCTCGGCGTTCTCGTCGAGCATGAGGAAGGCGGTCATATGCTGGTTGATAATGTTCGCAGACTGGCAGACCGCATCAGTCGGGCTGATGGCGCCGTTGGTTTCGACTTCGAGAATCAGCTTGTCGTAGTCCGTGCGCTGGGCGACACGGGTGTCCGTGACGTCCATGGTGCAACGGCGGATCGGCGAGAACAGCGAGTCGACGTGGATGATCCCAATGGGGTCCTCCGGGCGCTTGTTGCGCTCTGCCGGCACATAGCCGCGGCCAACGCCGATGCGAATCGTCATCTCGAGCTGCGCGCCCTCGGAAAGGGTCGCGATAACATGCTCGGGATTCACGAGCTGGAATTCAGTTGGGACCTCGAGATCGGCACCCGTCACAACGCAGGGACCCTCAGCGGAAAGCGTCGCCGTCGCCTCTTCGCCGCCGCCGAACGACGCGAAGACCAGGCCCTTGACGTTGAGGACGATGTCGGTGACATCTTCCACCACGCCCGGGGCGACGGTGAACTCATGCTGAACGCCCTCGATCTTGATTGCCGTTGCAGCGGCGCCATCGAGCGAGGACAGGAGCACGCGGCGCATGCTGTTGCCGAGCGTCTGGCCATAGCCGCGCTCGAGCGGTTCCATAATGAAACGCGCCGTGTTGTCGTCAATTTGCTCGACGGTGATCTTCGGCCTCATGAACTCAGTCATATTTTAGCCTCCTTGAGACTTCGAACTGGACAGTACCGGGTACTCGTTACTTCGAGTAAAGCTCGACGATGAGCTGTTCCTGGATGTCCAGATCAATCTGGTCGCGAGTCGGAAGCGAGATGACATTGCCCTGCAGCTTCTCGATGTCGACCTCGAGCCAGGCGGGCACCTGGACGCTCTCGTTGGAGATGAGGGCGCTCTTGATGACGAGCAGGTCCTTTGCCTTGGGGGCGACCGAAATCACGTCGCCGGCCTTGACGCGGTAGGACGGAACGTCGACGCGCTTGCCGTTGACCTGAATGTGACCGTGGGTCACGGTCTGACGGGCTTCCTTTCGCGTACGGGCAAAGCCCAGGCGGAAGACCACGTTGTCGAGGCGGGACTCGAGAATCTGCATGAGGTTCTCGCCCGTGACGCCCTGCATACGGCGGGCCTTCTCGTAGTACGCATGGAACTGCTTTTCCAGAACGCCGTAGATGAACTTGGCCTTCTGCTTCTCACGCAGCTGCATGCCGAATTCGCTCTCTTGACGACGGCGGCGTGCCGGCTGACGATGAGACTCTTTGGTGTAACCCAGAACGGAAGGGTCCAGGCCGAGCTGCCTGCACCGCTTCAGAACCGGAGTCCTGTTAACTGCCATGATGTAGTAAATTCCTTCCGACTAAACGCGACGACGCTTGACCTGACGGCAACCGTTGTGCGGAACGGGCGTGCAATCCTGGACGCTGGCTACCTCGAGGCCCGCGGCCTGCAGGGAGCGGATGGCGGTCTCACGGCCGGAACCCGGGCCCTTGACGAAGACGGCGACCTTCTTGAGGCCGTGCTCCATGGCCAGCTTCGCGGCGCGCTCTGCTGCCATCTGGGCAGCGAACGGCGTGGACTTGCGGGAGCCCTTGAAACCGACGGTGCCGGCGGACTGCCAGGAAATGACGTTGCCGCGCGTGTCGGTGATGGAAACGATCGTGTTGTTGAACGTGCTCTTGATGTGAGCCTGTCCAACCGTAATGTTCTTGCGGTCGGCGCGGCGAATGCGCGTCGTTGCCTGCTGCTTCTTAGCCATTCTGTCTCCTCACCTACGCCTTCTTCTTAGCGCCGATCTGGCGGCGCGGCCCCTTGCGGGTGCGGGCGTTGGTGTGGGTGCGCTGGCCGCGGACGGGCAGGCCCTTGCGGTGACGCAGGCCGCGGTAGCAGCCGATCTCCATGAGGCGCTTGATGTTCTGCGAGGTCTCGCGGCGCAGATCGCCCTCGACGAGATAGTTTGCATCGATGTTGTCGCGCAGCTTGACGACTTCCTCTTCCGTGAGGTCGCGCACGCGCGTGTCGGGGTTGACGCCGGTCTCCGCGCAGATCTTCTTTGCACGGCTCAGACCGATGCCATAGATATAAGTCAGACCGACCTCGACGCGCTTCTCACGCGGAAGGTCGACACCGAGAATACGAGGCACAGTATCTCTCCTTCTTAACCTTGACGCTGCTTATGACGGGGGTTCTCGCAGATGACGTAGACCTTCCCGTGGCGTCTGATGATCTTGCACTTATCGCACATCTTCTTAACCGAAGGACGCACCTTCATAACATCCAAACCTTTCCGAAAGTGTTGACGCTTCGTATCTATCTTCACGCCGCAGCCGCAGGCGTTTGTTTTCTTGCTCAATGCGCCGGGGCACCGTGCCCCAACGCGAAAAACGTCCCTGCATTCGAAAACTTTCGCAGGGACACGAAAAGGGCAACGCTTGCGCATCGCCCGAGAAACCGCCCGTACCCAGGAACTTCCAGGTTACTTGAAGCGGTAGGTAATCCGTCCACGGTCCAGATCGTACGGCGAAAGCTCCACCGTCACACGATCGCCCGGGAGAATCTTGATATAGTGCATGCGCATCTTGCCCGAGATGTGCGCCAGGACCTGGTGCCCGTTCTCGAGTTCGACCTTGAACATCGCATTCGGAAGCGGCTCGACGACCGTTCCCTCAAGTTCGATTGCGTCTTCTTTGCTCACGTACTGCCTTCCAATTGAAATCTGGACAAACGCAATCGGATACTTTACAACAAGCGCCTCGTATTTGGCAAGCAAAAAATTTCCACTCTGCGACCGGGCAATCAGTCGGCGCGGGTGAGGATGACAGGCCCGTCCTCGGTGATGGCGATTGTGTTCTCGAAATGTGCCGCGGGCTTTCCGTCGTTGGTGACGACGCCCCATCCATCGTGGATGGTATGGACCAGGTAGGAGCCCGCCGTGACCATGGGCTCGATGGCTATCACCATGCCCGGCTCGAGCTTGATGCCGCGCCCGGGCTTTCCGTAATTGGGGACCTCGGGCGGCTCGTGCATCACCGACCCGACGCCGTGGCCGACGTACTCGCGCACGACGCCAAAGCCTTGTGCCTCCGCCACCTGCTGCACCGCGTGGCCGACGTCTCCGAGCCGGGCTCCGGGCTGTGCGGCGGCAATGCCCGCCTCGAGCGCCGCGGCGGTCGTCTTGCACAGGAGCTCCTTTTCCGCATCGACCTTGCCCACTTTAAAGGTGAAGGCATTGTCCCCCACCCAGCCGTCGACGGTGGCGCCCGTATCGACCGAGAGGATGTCGCCCTCCTTCAAGATGACGTCGGCGCGGGGAATGCCGTGCACGACCTTGCTGTTCGGGGAGGCGCAAATCGAGCCCGGGAAACCGCCATGCCCTTTGAAGGTGGGAGTGCCTCCCTCAGAGCGGATGAGGCGCTCGACTTCGGCATCGATCTCGAGCGTCGAGATGCCGGGCTCAGAAAGGGAACCGGCCCTGCGAAGCGCAAGAGCGCTCACACGGCCGGCTTCTTTCATCGCCTCGATCTGCTCGGGCGACTTGAGTATGATGCCATCTCGCCTGCGGCGAAAGATGTTGAACACTAGCTGATTGCCTTCTTCAGGTCCGCATAGACCTCATCGGGGGTCTGGTTTCCATCGATCTCGACGAGTATCCCGTTGCCGCGATAGTAATCGATCAGCGGGGAGGTCGACTTGTCATAGACCTCGAGGCGGTTGCGCACCGTTTCCTCGTTGTCATCGTCGCGCTGGTACATCTCGCCGCCGCACTGCGGGCAGGTCGGGCCCGTGGCGCTCGTTCCGGGAAAGCCGCACTTGCGGCAGACGCGACGGTCGCTCATGCGCTTCACGACGACCTCGTTGTCGACGTTGAGCGCGATGGCAAAGTCGAGCTTCTTGCCGAGGTCGGAAAGGACGCCGTCGAGAGCGACGGCCTGTGCGGGCGTGCGGGGAAAGCCATCGAGCAGGTAGCTCGCATCCGGATCGGCCTTGAGCTTCTCTTCGACCAATCCGATGACAACCTCGTCGGGGACCAGGTCGCCCGCGTCCATGTAGGTCTTGGCCTTCTTGCCCAGCTCGGTGCCCTCTTTGACGGCGGCACGGAGCAGATCGCCCGTGGACAGGTGCGAGAAGCCGAACTCCTCGACGAGCTTTGCGGACTGAGTGCCCTTGCCGGCACCCGGAGCACCCAACAACACGATATTCATCGTGAACACTCCCTTTCGGAGAAAATGCGGGGCCGGGCAAGGCCCCGCGTATCGCTACTTGAAGAAGCCGTCGTAATCGTGCATCTTCAGCTGGCTTTCGAGCTTGGTCATGGTGTCGAGGGCGACGCCGACCATGATGAGGACGGACGTGCCGCCGAACAGCTGGATCAGGTTGTTATCCGTGAACGAGTAGAAGATGGACGGGATGATCGCGATCGCGGCCAGGAACATGGCGCCCGGCAGTGTGATGCGGTTGATGACGTCCTTGATGTACTGCACCGTCGCGGCACCCGGGCGCACGCCCGGGATGAAGCCGCCGCTGTTCTTGAGGTTGTCTGCCGTCTCCTGCGGATGGTAGATCATCGAGGTGTAGAAGTAGGAGAAGAAGACGATCAGCAAGAACGTCAGCAGCCAGTTGCCCCAACCGCTCGAGCAGAAGTTCGCCACGTCCTGCATCCACTGGGCATCGCTGAAGAACGCGGCGATCTGCGCGGGGATGTAGAGCAGCGCGGACGCGAAGATGATCGGGATAACGCCCGAGCCGTTGACCTTGAGCGGCAGGTACGTCGACTGACCACCCATCTGCCTGCGGCCCACAACGCGCTTGGAGTACTGCACCGGGATGCGGCGCTGGCCACGCTCGATGAAGACGATTGCGGGAATGACGACCAGGATGATCGCGATGATCAGGATCGTCGTGAGGATGCCCTGCATCTGGTCGGTCGAGTTCTGGATCGAATCATACAGAGCGCTTGGGAGGCGGGCGATGATGTTCGCGAAGATGATGAGCGACATGCCGTTGCCGATGCCGCGCTGCGTGATGAGCTCGCCCATCCACATGATGAAGGCGGTGCCCGCGACCAGGGTCACGATGATGACCGTGCAGGTGAGCCAGTAGGGCATGCCGTTGTTGGAGAAGTCGATGCCGAACTGGTCGCTCTGGAACAGAACCAGATATCCGACGGCATTGATGAGACCGAGAATCAGCGTGAGGTAGCGCGTGATGCGCGTGATCTTACGCTGACCGGCTTCGCCCTCTTTGCGCCAGGCATTGAGCGTCGGGATGACGCCTTGCATGAGCTGCATGATGATGGCGGCGGTGATGTAGGGCATGATGCCCAGCGAGAACACCGAGAAGTATTCGAGTGCACCACCGGAGAACAGGTTCAGCATCAGCAAACCGGCATTCGTCGACGAGCTGCTGAACTCCTCTGCCATTTCATGGAACGGAATGCCCGGGACGGGAATGAAGGCACCGACCCGGTACAGAAGGATGATGGCGAGCGTGAAGAAGATCTTGTGACGGAGCTCCTTCACGCGCATCGCGTTTGCTAGTGCCTTGAGCACGGCTATTCGACCTTTCCTCCGGCCGCTTCGATCTTGGCCTGAGCAGAAGCGGAAACCTTGTCGACCTTGACGGTGAGGGCCTTGGTGATCTCGCCATCACCGAGAACCTTGACCAGGGCATCTGCGTGCTTGATGATCCCCTTCTCGACGAGCGTCTCGTGATCGACGGTCTCGCCGGCCTCGTACTTGGCCTCGAGACGGGAGACGTTCACCGGGAGATACTCCTTGCGGTTGATGTTGCGGAAGCCGGGCAGCTTGGGCAGACGCATCGCGAGCGGGGTCTGGCCGCCCTCGAAGCCCGGGCCCTTCGTTCCGCCAGGACGGGAAGCCTGGCCGTTGGAACCGCGGCCGGACTTGCCGCCGTAGCCACTTCCGTGACCGCGACCGACGCGCTTGCGGTTCTTGGTAGAGCCGGGAGCCGGCTGCAAATCGTGCAAGTTCATGAATCTTTCTCCTCAATTTCGCTTTGCATCCCGATCTTGGGATACAGCCGGCAGCTCGCCGCCGGCTAACTTCCAGACTGCATCATTCTCGTATGAGATTAATTGACGCAGCAGAACAAGACTTTACTAGATGTTCTCGACCTTGACCAGATGTTTGACCTTGAAAATCATGCCACGTACCGCATCGTTGTCGACTTGCTCGACGGAATCGCCGATCCTGTGCAGGCCGAGGGAACGAAGCGTGGCGCCCTGGTCCTTTTTGTAGCCAATGGGGCTTTTGACCTGCGTGATGCGCAGGGTCTTCTTAGCTTGGGCCATTACTGAACCTTCTTTCCATAGATTGCAGCAACGGACATGCCGCGACGCTCGGCGACTTCCTCGGGGCTGTTGAGCTCCTTGAGGCCTTCGGCGGCGGCCTTGACGATGTTCATGGCGTTATCCGTGCCGAGGGACTTGGACAGGATGTCCTTGATACCCGCGAGCTCGTAGAGAGCGCGGACAGGGCCACCGGCGATAACACCGGTACCGGGAGTAGCCGGCTTCATGAGAACGCGGCCCGCGGAGAACTCGCCCATGACCTCATGGGGAATCGTGCCCTCCTCGGTCAGCGGGACCTTGAACATGTTCTTCTTGGCGTCCTCGACGCCCTTGCTGATGGCGATCGGCACTTCAGCGGACTTGCCCATGCCGACGCCGACATTGCCCTGACGGTCTCCCACGACGACGAGCGCGGTCAGGTTCATGCGACGACCGCCCTTGACGGTCTTGGAGACGCGGTTGATATAGACGACGCGCTCTTCGAGCTCGGGGACGTTGGAGTCGTTGTTCTTCCTATTCCTGCGATTGTTGGACCTCTGTGCCATATCGGTCTTTCCCCCTCTCTAGAATTTCAGTCCACCCTCGCGGGCACCGTCCGCGAGAGCCTTGACGCGGCCATGGTACAGGTTGCCGCCACGGTCGAAGACGATCGTGGTGATGCCGGCATCGATCGCGCGCTTGGCGATGAGCTTGCCGACCTGCTCTGCACCCTCTTTGTTGGAGCCCTTGGCCGTGACCTCGGAATCGAGAGAAGAGGCGCTCGCCAGGGTGGTGGCGGCGACATCATCGATGACCTGGGCGTAGATGTTTGCGTTGGAACGCGTCACGCGCAGACGCGGACGCTCGGCAGTACCGGAGACCTTGCCGCGCACACGACGCTGGCGGCGCTCCAGTTTCGCCTTCTTGACCTTGTTCTTATCCATGCTTCGCAATTCTCCTTGAAATAATTCTCGCGTTTACGCTGGGATGTGGGCTTAGCCTGCGGCCTTGCCCTCTTTGCGGCGGATGTGCTCGCCCTGGTAGCGGACGCCCTTGCCCTTGTAGGGCTCGGGAGCGCGCATGGAGCGAATCTCGGCAGCGGTCTGGCCGACCAGCTGCTTGTCGATGCCCTTGACGTTGATGATCGTCTGCTCGGGGCACTCGAACTCGATGCCCTCCTTGGGCTCGACCACAACCGGGTGGGAGTAGCCCAGCGTCATCTCAAGGTTCTTGCCCTTGACGCTGGCACGATAGCCGACACCGACCAGCTCGAGGGTCTTCTGATAGCCCTCGGTGACGCCGACCACCATGTTGTTGATGAGCGAGCGGGTCAGGCCGTGCAGTGCACGGTTCTCGCGCTCGTCATCCGGGCGCTCGACGACGATGCTGCCGTCTTCGCCCTGGCTGATCTTCATGTTGCTGTTGAAGCTCTGGGTGAGCTCGCCCTTGGGGCCCTTGACGGTAACCGTGGTGCCGTCGATCTTGACCTCGACTCCGGCAGGAACCGGAACGGGCAGTTTACCGATACGAGACATACTGCTTGCTCCTTTCCGCTTCTCTTACCAGACGTAGGCGAGGACCTCGCCGCCGACGCCAGCGAGGCGCGCGTCGCGGTCGGTCATGACGCCCTTGGACGTTGAGATGATTGCCGTTCCGAGACCGCCCAGAACGCGGGGCAGCTCGTCTTTGCCGGCGTAGATGCGAAGACCGGGTTTGGAGATACGACGAATCCCGCGGATCGTCTTCTGCTTCTTCGGCCCGTACTTCAAGGTAATGACAAGCTCGTCCTGCGGGTCCTTTGCGATGACCTCGTAGTCGGAGATGTAGCCCTCTTCCTTGATGATTCGGGCAATCTCGACGAGCTTCTTGGAAGACGGCATGCTCACCGTCTCCTTGGTCGCAGTGTTCGCGTTGCGAATGCGCGTGAGCATATCTGCGATCGAATCGGTCGTGCTCATTGATTCCTCCTATGGTTCGTTGATGACTGCACTCGGCTGGTTCGTCGTCGCCCATAGCGACAGCGCCTTGCCAAGGCAGCCCGTGACCGTTCGGGTTGAAACTGGTATTGGACGGTCATCTCGTCTGCGTGCCGAGACTGCGGCGCGCCAGACGCGATGTCCTACCAGCTCGCCTTGCGGACGCCGGGTAGTTCGCCTTTGAGGGCAAGCTCGCGAAGGCAGATACGGCACAGGCCGAACTTGCGGTAGACCGAGCGCGGTCGGCCGCAGCGGCTGCAGCGCGTGTAAGCGCGCGTGCTGTACTTGGGCTCGCGTTTTGCCTTGGCGATCATCGATTTCTTTGCCAAAACATGCCTCCTAATTTCACAGCGGGACCTGTTTCTCGCTGCTGACACCAAACATCGAAATGACTACACACCCTCATACGGGGCGTGTAGTCAGACGGTTGAACACTATACCTTAGCGATCCGCAAACGGGAAGCCAAAAGCGTCGAGAAGTGCCTTGCCCTCGGCATCCGTCTCCGCGGTGGTCACGAACGTGATGTCCATGCCGCGGACGCGGTCGACCTGATCGTAGGCGATCTCGGGAAAGATCGTCTGCTCGGTGACGCCCATCGAGTAGTTCCCGTGGCCATCGAAGCTCTTGGGGGACATGCCGCGGAAGTCACGGATGCGCGGGATGGCGAGTGCGACCAGACGGTCGAAGAACTCGTACATGCGGTCGCCGCGCAGCGTCACCTTGGCGCCGATTGCCTGGCCCTTGCGAAGGTGGAAGGTCGCGATGGACTTGCGGGCGCGGCAGATCATCGGCTGCTGGCCGGTGATGGCGCGCAGGTCGGCGACGGCGGCGTCGATGAGCTTGCTGTCGACGGCGGCCTCACCGACGCCCATGTTCACGACGATCTTGGTGAGCTTGGGGACGCGGTTGATGTTCTGAACGTTCAGCTCCTTCTCGAGCTTGGGAACGATCTCGTTGACGTACTTCTCTTTAAGGCGAGGTGCCATGTTACCTAACTCCTTCGAGATTTAAGACGGGGTTTCCGACCTCGTCCCCCCGAATAGCTCGGGGGCCTGATAATTGCTTCTTCCTGCTATTGGGCAACGAGGACGCCGCTTCAAGCGGCGTCCGATGTTGCCACCCTTACGCACATCCAACCCCCGTTAGAGGGGCTGAGGTGTGCGAGATGCGCGTTTTCGGCGAAGGGAGTTGCCTTATGTGCAACGACCGAAGCCGAAAACGCGCAGATCGTGCGCCTCAGACCCTCAAATCGATGTCCTTGCCGCACTTCTTGCATACACGTACTTTCTTGCCCTCATCGTCGCGGCGGGCGCCGACGCGGGTGGGAAGACCGCACTCGGGGCACACGAGCATGACGTTGGACACGTCGATGGGTGCCTCGCGGGTGTCGATGCCACCGTTGGGGTTGGCCTGCGTGGGATGAAGCGCCTTCTTGACGAGGTTGACGCCGCGCACGACGACGCGACCCTCGGCAGGGCGGGCGGAGATGACTTCGCCCTGGACGCCCTTGTCCTTGCCGGTGATGACCTTGACGGTGTCGCCGGTCTTGATGTTCATCTTCGTCATTACCTCACACCTTCCTTACAGCGTCTCGGGAGCGAGGGAGACGATCTTCATGAACTTGCGGTCGCGCAGTTCGCGAGCGACGGGCCCGAAGATACGGGTGCCGCGGGGCGCGCCGGTCTCGTCGATGAGGACGGCGGCGTTCTCGTCGAACTTGATGTAGGAGCCGTCCTTGCGGCGGACCTCCTTTTTGACGCGCACGACGACGCAGCGGACGACGTCGCCCTTCTTGACCTGGCTGTTGGGGGTCGCTTCCTTGACGCTGCAGATGATCACGTCGCCCAAGCCCGCATAGCGGCGCTTGGAGCCACCCAGAACCTTGATGCACTGCACTTTGCGTGCACCACTGTTGTCAGCAACAGTCAGCATTGATTGCATCTGAATCATGAAATAACCCTTCCTGTTACCAACGAGGCCTACTTGGCCCGCTCAACGATCTCGATGAGGCGCCAGCGCTTCTTCTTGGACAGAGGACGGGTCTCCATGATGCGAACGGTATCGCCCACGTTGGCCTCGTTGTTCTCGTCATGCGCATGGAGCTTCTTGGTGCTCGTCATCATCTTCTTGTACACGGGATGCTGCTTGCGCTCGCGAATCTGGACGACGATGGTCTTGTCGTTCACAGCAGAGACGACGACGCCCTGGCGAACCTTGCGGCTATTACGCTCTTCGCTCATTTAGGTTCACTTCCAATCTCTAGGACACAGCGTCTGCTGCGGCTTTGATCTCGCGTGCACGCAGCTCGGTGCAGATGCGCGCGATATCCTTCTTGACGGTCTTGACACGAGCGGTGTTGTCCAGCTGGCTGGTCGCCATCTGGAAACGGAGGTTGAACAGCTCGGTGCGGGCCTCTTCCAGCTTGGCGTTCAGGTCCTCGGTGGAAAGCTCGCGGATTTCAGAAGCCTTCATTACTCGTTACCCCCTTTGTCCTCGGCGGCAGCGGCTTCGCGCTCGGCTTCGACTTCGGCCTCATGCTCGGCCTCTTCCTCAGCCTCGATCTTGCGCTGCAACGCGAACTCGGCGGCATGCTCCTGCGCGTACTCTGCCGCATGCTCTGCAGCGTCGGCGCGAAAGACCATCTTGCACTTGATCGGGAGCTTGTTGATCGCCAGGCGCATGGCCTCGCGAGCCTCCTCGGGAGTGACACCGTCGATCTCGAACATGATGCGGCCCGGCTTGACGACGGCGACCCACTCTTCGGGGTTGCCCTTGCCAGAGCCCATGCGGGTCTCTGCGGGCTTCTTGGTGATCGGCTTGTCCGGGAAGATCGTGATCCACACGCGACCGCCGCGCTTGAGGTAGCGCGTCATGGCGATACGAGCGGCCTCGATCTGGCGGTTGGTGATCCAATGCGGCTCGAGAGCCTGGATACCGTAGGAACCGAAGGCGAGCTTGGTGCCGCCCTTGGCCTTGCCCTTCATGGAACCGCGCTGGACCTTGCGATACTTGGTGCGCTTGGGCATCAGCATTTAACGGTCCCTCCTTTCGCCACGGCGACCAGTGCGACGGCGCTGGCTGGACGTGCCCTCGAGCGCGGGGTTGGTCTTCTTCTGGCCCGCTAGCACCTCGCCGTAGTAAACCCAGACCTTGACGCCGCAGGACCCCATGGTGGTGTGCGCGGTGGCAAAGCCGTAATCGATCATTGCACGGAGGGTGTGCAGCGGCACGCGACCCTCGCGATACCACTCGCGGCGGCTCATCTCGGCGCCGCCGAGGCGCCCGGAGCACTGGATGCGGATGCCCTTGGCACCCGATTTGCGAGCGGACTGGACTGCCTTGCGCATCGCACGGCGGAAGGCCACGCGGCCCTCGAGCTGCTCGGCGATGGACTTGGCGATGAGCGTGGCATCGAGCTCGGGGCGCTTGACCTCGACGACCTCGACGGACACGCGGCCGCCGGCGATCTTTTCGAGCTCCTTGCGCAGCGCGTCGACCTCGGCGCCCTTCTTGCCGATGACGATGCCCGGACGGGCGGTCGTCACGATGACCTTGATCTTGTCGCCAGCGCGCTCGATCTCTACCTTGGAGAGCGCAGCGTTGGCCAGCTTCTTTTCGATATGCTCGCGCAGCTTGATGTCGTTCTCAAGCGTGGAAGCATAGTCTTTGTCGGCGTACCAGCGGGAACGCCAGGTTTCGGTCGTGCCGAGGCGGAAACCAGTCGGCTTTACCTTCTGACCCATGTTCTACGCCTCCTCTCGTGTGGCGACGACGACGGTGATGTGGCTCGTGCGCTTGTTGATGGGGCTAGCGGAGCCCTTGGCGCGCGGGCGATAGCGCTTGATGGTCGGGCCTTCGTCAACGTAGGCTTCCTTGATGACGAGGTTCTCGGGACGGACACCGTACTCGTGCTCGGCGTTGGCCGCAGCCGAGGCAACGACCTTGTAGACGACCTCGGAAATCGCACGCTCGTTGAAGCGCAGCGAATCGAGGGCCTCCACGACACCCTTGCCGCGGACGGTGTCGATGACGATGCGCGCCTTGCGCGGGGAGACGCGCACGTACTTTGCTACTGCTCTAGTCTGCATATGCGCTCCTCCTACTCAGCGTTCTTGGCATGGCCACGGAAGGTACGGGTTGGGGCGAACTCGCCCAGCTTGTGCCCGACCATGGATTCGGTGATATAGACCGGAACGTGACGACGACCGTCGTGAACGGCGATCGTGTGGCCGACCATCTCGGGAAAGATCGTCGACGAACGGCTCCAGGTCCTGATGACTTCCTTTTCGCCCGACTCGTTCATCGCAGTGATGCGCTGAAGGAGACGCGGCTCGACGAAAGGTCCCTTTTTGAGACTCCTACTCACGGTTACTCTCCTTCACTTATTTCTTGCGACGACGGATGATCAGACGGCTCGAGGCCTTCTTGGGATTGCGCGTGCGATGGCCCTTGGTGGGAACGCCCCACGGGGACACCGGGTGACGGCCGGCGGACTTGTTCTTGCCCTCGCCACCACCATGCGGGTGGTCGACCGGGTTCATGACCGTGCCGCGGACCGTCGGGCGCACGCCCAGCCAGCGCTTGCGGCCGGCCTTGCCCAGGCGGATGTTGGCGTGCTCTGCGTTTCCGACCTCGCCAACCGTCGCACGGCAGGTGAGCAGAACGCGGCGCATCTCGGAGCTCGGCATGCGCAGGATGGCGTAGTCGCCCTCCTTGCCCATGAGCTGGATGCTCGTGCCAGCGGAACGGGCCATGGCAGCGCCCTTGCCCGGCTGGAACTCGACGGCGTGGACCAGCGTGCCGACGGGGATGTTCGCGAGCGGAAGCGCATTGCCCGGCTTGATGTCGGCGTCCGGACCGGACTCGACGACGTCGCCGACCTTCAGGCCCTTCGGCTGCAGGATGTAGGTCTTGGTACCATCGGCATAGTTGAGCAGCGCAATGCGGGCAGAGCGGTTCGGGTCGTACTCGATCGTGGCGACCTTGGCCGGGATGCCGTCCTTGCGACGCTTGAAATCAATCTTGCGATACTTGCGCTTATGACCGCCGCCCTGGTGACGGGTGGTGATGCGGCCATTGCTGTTGCGGCCGGCCTTTTTGGGCAGCGGCTCGAGCAGGGACCTCTCGGGGGTCTTGCAGGTGATCTCGGAGAAATCCGAAACCGTCTGGAAGCGACGACCCGGGGAAGTCGGCTTGTACTGCTTGGTTCCCATCAATAACTCCTTCAAATACTTCGTTCCGATTGCCAGACGACCGCCTGGGACGGGAAGCGGTGCACTTCCGCACGGTCCTGACTCCGGACATTCTTACCACGGTTCCGCGCGTGTCCATAAGAACAGCGCAGTAAACCAGACGCATCCCCCATCGCACCATGGGGGATGTAGTGCCTCGATGCTAGTTGCCGAACACCTCGATGGTGTCGCCTTCGGCCAAGGTGACGATGGCCTTCTTCCACGTGCGCGTCCTGCCGGCGATGTAGCGCATGCGCTTCGGCTTGGACTTGACGTTGACGGTGTTCACCTTGGTGACATGGACGTCGAAGATCTCCTCGATCGCCTTGGCGATCTCGATCTTGGAAGCGCTCTTGGCGACCTCGAAGGTGTAGCGGTTGTACTCCTGCATATCAAAGGAGCGCTCGGTGATGATCGGGCGGATGATGATCTCACGTGCCTGCATTACTTGAGCACCTCCTCGATGTACTTGACGGCATCTGTCGTAAGGAGCAGCGCCTTGTTGTCGAGCAGGTCATAGGTGTTCGACTCGGACGCGCCGATGATGCGGACCGTCGGGATGTTGCGGAACGACAGGAACGAGTTGACGTCCTCGTCGTTGACGACGATCGTCACGCGACCCTCGATGCCGAGGGCCTCGAGCACGGCGACTGCCTGCTTGGTCGAGGGCTTCTCGAAGTTGAAGCCGTCGACGACGAACAGCTCGGAATCGGCGAGCTTGCCGGAGACGGCAGAACGCATCGCGAGCTTGACGACCTTGTTCTGAACCTTGAACCCATAGGAACGCGGATGCGGACCGAAGACAACGCCGCCGTGACGGAACTGGGCTGCACGCGTCGTGCCCTGGCGAGCGCGACCGGTGCCCTTCTGACGGAACGGCTTGCGGCCACCGCCGCTGACCTGACCGCGCGTCTTGGTGCTGTGCGTGCCCTGGCGGTTCGCGGCCATCTGGCTGCGCACGACCTGGTGCATCGCATAGACGTTCGGCTCGATGCCGAAGACGGCATCGGAGACCTCGAGCGTACCCGCAGACTTTCCGGCGGAGTCGGTGATCTTGAGAGTAGTCATCTGATCTTATCCTCCTCTACGCCATACGAATCTGAACGAGCGCGCCCTTGCCACCGGGGACGGCGCCCTTGACCAACATGAGATTGTTGTCGGTATCGACGCGAACCACAGAGAGGTTCTTGACCGTCACGCGGTCGCAGCCCATGTGGCCCGGAAGGCGCATGCCCTTGAAGACGCGGGCAGGATAGGCGCACATACCGACAGAACCGGGAGCACGATGGAAGTGATGACCATGCCCGCCGGGGCCACCGCCGAAGCCGTGGCGCTTGATGACGCCGGCAAAGCCCTTGCCCTTGCTGACGCCCGTGACGTCGACCTTCTCGACGTCCTGGAAAGCCTCGACCGTGACGGTCTCGCCCACGGAATGCTCGGAGGCATCCTCGACGCGGACCTCGCGCAGGTAGCGCATCGGGGCCACGCCAGCCTTGGCGAAGTGACCCGCCATGGGCTTGTTGACTTTCTTTTCCTTGATGTCGCCGAAACCGATCTGCACGGCCTCGTAGCCGTCGGTTTCGGTGGTCTTGACCTGCGAGATAACGCAGGGGCCAGCTTGGATGACGGTGACGGGGACGATGTTGTCGTCTTCACCCCATACCTGCGTCATGCCCAGCTTGCGGCCGAGAATCGTGTTGACCATTTCCAACCTTACTTCCAGGCGATCATGTGTTGGTTGCCCCACGCAACTCACAGCGGATCGCGACTTGAATCCCTCCCTTTGTTCGATTCATACGCCGGGAGGCTGTAGACACACTGCGCCCGTCAGAGCGCAGCTCGACTAGAGTACAACAAAGAAATGGCCCTGTGAAGAACTTTTTTCAAAAAACACGCCTCCGGGCGTATCCACATAAATGCGACAGATTAGAGATATGGCAACAGACGGGAGCACCCCTCCTTCGAACACCTGCAGAGCGCAGGAGAGGCGCTGGCCGCGTAGGCGGCACTTAGGAGGTGCTGTTACAGCTCGTCATAGCTCAACAGCAGTTCCGTACCTTCCGGGGTGCGCACTGTCGACACCTCGATATGCGCATAGCGATAGACAACCGCTTCCCCCGCAATATCAGAACAGTTGGCAAGACCGGCAATGGTCTTTAGGGGTGTGCCGAGCAAGGACAGAAGCGCTGACGCATCGCCGCCCTCAAGCGCCGCAGAGCGCAATTTCGAAGTGAGTGCCGCATTGTAGACACCCGAAGAGCTCGCCGCAAACAGCTTCGATCCGACTACGCGGACCCCTGTGGCAATCTCACCATTTGAATATGCGTACACGGTGTGCAACCGGTTCCATCCGCCCGCTGCTATGCCTCGTGCCGTCACGCGGTACAGCTTGCCCGCGACCTTTACGTTGCGTGTTTTCGAGCCCGTGAGCAATCTGCCTTTGCTGTCGAACACGCAGCGCGTGCCCTTCTTGCAACCACGACGGCCACGAGTTACCTTGCACGGCCCCACCGCCGCCTTCCCCGACTTCTTGAGGAAGTACCAGTGGCCCTTGACCTTGCGCCAGGAGTTCTTCACCTTCTTGCCGGACCGGTAGTAGTACCAGGACCCCTTGACCTTCT